>JBKBOJ010000009.1:0-52837 GCA_046294815.1 Roseateles sp.
CCCGGGGCACTCCGGCGGCGTGGCCTTCCTGAAGAGCCCCGTGGGCCAGATGTTCCACCAGTTCTTCGGCGAGAACATGCTGCGCGCCGACGTCTGCAACGCCGTGGAGGAACTGGGCCAGTTGCTGGACCACACCGGGCCGGTTGCCGCGTCCGAGAAGAATGCTGCGCGCATCTTCAACGCGGACCACTGCTTCTTCGTCACCAACGGCACGTCCACGTCCAACAAGATGGTCTGGCACCACACGGTGGCGCCGGGCGACGTGGTGGTCGTCGATCGCAACTGCCACAAGAGCAACCTGCACGCCATCATCATGTGTGGCGCGATCCCCGTCTTCCTGACGCCGACGCGCAACCACTACGGCATCATCGGCCCCATCCCGGAGAGCGAGTTCAGCCCCGAGGCCATCCGCGCCAAGATCGCGGCCAACCCGCTGCTCGCGCACGTTGACCCGCAGACCGTCAAGCCCGCCATCGTCACGCTGACGCAGAGCACCTACGACGGCGTGCTCTACAACACCGAAACCATCAAGAAGAAGCTCGACGGCTACATCCCGACGCTGCACTTCGACGAGGCCTGGCTGCCGCACGCGGCGTTCCACGACTTCTACGGCCAGTTCCACGCGATGGGCAAGAACCGCACGCGCCCCAAGGAGGCAATGGTCTACGCGACCCAGTCCACGCACAAGCTGCTGGCGGGCATCTCGCAGGCCTCGCAGGTGTTGGTGCAGGACTCGCAGACCGTCAAGCTGGACAAGCACCTCTTCAACGAGGCCTATCTGATGCACACCAGCACCAGCCCGCAATATTCCATCATCGCGAGCTGCGACGTGGCCGCCGCGATGATGGAGCCGCCCGGTGGTACGGCGCTGGTCGAGGAGAGCATCCGCGAGTCGCTGGACTTCCGTCGCGCGATGCGCAAGGTCGAGAGCGACTACGGTGACGACTGGTGGTTCAAGGTTTGGGGGCCGGACTATCTGCGCGCCGAAGAGGGCAGCGAGCCCGTGTCGGCCGACTGGATGCTGCGCGCCGACGAGGACTGGCATGGCTTCGGCGCGCTGGCCGAGGGCTTCAACATGCTGGACCCGATCAAGTCCACCATCATCACGCCCGGGCTGGACATGGAGGGGCGCTTTGCCGCCACCGGCATCCCGGCGTCGGTCGTCACCAAGTTCCTCGTCGAGCACGGCGTGGTGGTCGAGAAGACGGGCCTCTACTCGTTCTTCATCATGTTCACCATCGGCATCACCAAGGGCCGCTGGAACACACTGCTGACCGCGCTGCAGCAGTTCAAGGACGACTACGACAAGAATGCGCCGCTGTGGCGCATCCTGCCGGAGTTCTGCGCCAAGTTCCCCAAGTACGAGCGCATGGGCCTGCGCGACCTCTGCCAGAGCATCCACCAGGCCTACTCGGAAGGCGACATCGCGCGGCTGACCACGGACATGTACCTGTCCAACCTGCAGCCGGCCATGACGCCCACCGACGCCTATGCCCACATCGCGCAGCGCAAGACCGAGCGGGTTGGCATCGATGAGCTGGAGGGCCGCATCACCACCTCGCTGCTGACGCCTTATCCGCCCGGCATCCCGCTGCTGATCCCCGGCGAGCGCTTCAACAAGAAGATCGTCGACTACCTGAAGTTCACGCGCAGCTTCAATGCCAAGTTCCCGGGCTTCGCGACCGACGTGCACGGTCTCGTGCATGAGATCGACGAAGAAACCGGACGCGGCTTCTACTACGTGGACTGCGTCAAGGCCTGATCGCGTTCAGCTCATCAAGCCCCGGACCTGCGGCGTGAGCGGGCCCAGGGGCGAACCAGCGTTCCAGCGTCGCGCCGAACTGCCGCGGCGACGTGCTGGGGATCAGCGCAGCGCGACGACGCGCGCATGGCTGCCTGGCTGGGGCAGTGACGCCTGCCGGTCCTTTGAATTAGGGTGTCGGTCTGCATGACAGTTCGCCGTCACGACAGGTGCTCCAGCGCCATGTGTGCGCCGGCGCAGGCCGGGAAGCGCCGCTGAATCAGTGACTTGCGTGAACTGGGACACCCTGGCATGCCCCATGCTTTCGGCTGGCCCGTCCCCCACTGAGTAGGAGCGCCCCATGAGAACGACTTGCAAACTCATCGCTGTGGCCGTTGCCGCACTGACGCTGGCCGGCGCCGCGAACGCCGTGCCGGTGGCCCTGACCAAGCTGACCGGGTTGACTGGCGGCACGCTGGCCAACACCGCGGTCTACAAGGCCGACCTGTCCAGCATCGGGTTGGCCAACATCCTGTCCATCGGCATCCGCGACAACAGTGGTGCGCAGGGGGGGGCGCCGGGCCGGTTCTCGGGCTTTGACCTGGACGCCATCAAGCTGTCGTACGCCGACTGCGCCGATGCGGCCTGCGCCAAGGCTGCGGTCGGGCTGTCGGTGTTCGACTTCGATGCTGGCACGGTGTTCGTGCCGGGCTCACAGCGCGCGCCGGCCGACGCCAAGCTGTTCGGCACCAATGGCGCCGGCACGGCGCCGGATAACGCGGTGGCCACGCTGGGCTTCTTCGACGCGGAGTCCACGGTGGGTCCCGGCGCCAACGGCTTCATCAGCCTGGGCGACAACGGCGCCATCGACTTCAACCTGACGGCGCTGACTTCCACCGCGGGCCTGTTCCTCTACCTCGGTGAGGTGGGTGACAACGGCGAGGTCGCGGCGGGCTCCATCCTCGTGCGCGACCGTGCCGCTACCGTGCCCGAACCCGGCGGCCTGGCGCTGCTGGGCCTGGCGGCGGCGGGGGCCGCCTCCTGGCGCCGGCGCCGCGGCTGATGCGGCGCGTGGGCGCCGCTCAGGCGTCCATCGCCATCGCGGTGTGGCTGAAGCCGCCGTCCACGTAGATGATCTCCGCGCTGATGCCGGCGGCAAGGTCGGACAGCAGGAAGGCGGCGGTGTTGCCGACGTCGTCGATGGTCACGTTGCGGCGGATCGGCGCCTGCGCCGCGAACTGGCCCAGCAGCTTGCCGAAGTCCTTGATGCCGGACGCCGCCAGCGTCTTGATCGGGCCGGCCGAAATGCCGTTGACCCGCACGCCTTTGGCGCCCAGCGCCTGCGCCAGGTAGCGCACGCTGGCCTCCAGGCTGGCCTTGGCCAGGCCCATGGTGTTGTAGTTGGGCACAACGCGGATGGCGCCCAGGTAGCTCAGTGTCAGCAGCGCGGCGCCGGGGCGCAGGCGCGGTGCCGCCAGCTTGGCCATGGCCGGGAAGCTGAAGGCCGAGATGTCGTGCGCGATCCGGAAGTTCTCGCGCGTCAAACCTTCGAGGAAATCACCGGCGATGGCCTCGCGTGGCGCGAAGCCGATGGAGTGGACCAAGCCGTCGAACTCCGGCCAGACCTCGCCGAGCTGGTCGAACAGGGCTTGCATCTGCTCGTCACTGGTCACGTCGCAGTCGTAGACCAGCTTGGAGCCGAACTCCGCGGCGAACTCGGTGATGCGATCCTTGAAGCGCTCGCCCTGGTAGCTGAAGGCCAGCTCTGCCCCTTCACGGTGGCAGGCGCGGGCGATGCCGTAGGCGATGGAGCGGTTGGACAGCACGCCCGTGATCAGCAGCCGCTTGCCGGCGAGAAAGCCCATTCGTGTCTCCTGTGAGGTCTCAAACAGCCCGCGATTCTGGCATGCGATGGCGCCCGCGGCTTGCCGGCACGGGACTTGCACGGTACAATGCGCGCTTCACTGGAAATGAAAGCTGCTTTTAGAGCAAGCTTTCAACGAGCCCCGGACGATATCCCCCGGCGCAGGATTCTGGTGAACGAGTGGGCGGATTCATCCAGCCCATTTTTTTTGCTTTTTCGATTTTCTAGACACCCCGGATCGCAGACCCCGCATGAGTTGGCAAACCGCTGTAGAGACGACCGTGACCGGCCTCGGTTACGAACTCGTGGACTGCGAACGCAGCGCCGGCGGACTGCTGCGCGTGACCATCGACAAGCTGGCGTCTCAGGCGGCTGCCGGCGAGCTGGTTACGGTGGACGACTGCGAAAAGGTGACCCGCCAGCTGCAGTACGTGCTGGAGGTCGAAGGCTGTGACTACGCCCGGCTCGAGGTGTCATCCCCGGGGCTGGACCGGCCGCTGCGCAACGCGGCACATTACGCGCGTTTTGCCGGGCAGGAGATCGACATCACACTGAGGCTGCCCTTCCAGGGGCGTAAGAAGTATCGCGGCGTGCTCAGTGCGCAGCCGGGGACGGCGAGCGACCAGGCCTGGCGCCTGGTGTTCGACGACGGCGTGGCCGAGCAGGCGCTGGATTTCACGCTGGATGAGGTCCGCGAAGCCCGTCTGGTGCCTGTGATCAGTTTCAAAGGGCGTGGCGGCGAGCCTGCCCCGGATCGCAAGCCCGGCCAGCGAGGCGTCATCAAGCCGAAGAAGGCGGCCATCAAGAAACAAGCGGGTGAGCCCATCAAGGCGGCGCCCGGCCAAGACAAGGTTGACGGAGGTCTCAAGCAATGAACCGCGAAATGTTGATGCTGGTGGACGCGATCTCGCGCGAGAAGAGCGTGGAACGTGATGTCGTGTTCGGCGCGGTGGAAGCCGCGCTGGCATCGGCCACCAAGAAGATTTATGGCGGTGAGGCCGACATCCGCGTCAGCGTGGACCGCGACTCCGGCGAGTACGAAACCTTCCGCCGCTGGCATGTCGTGCCCAACGAGGCCGGCCTGCAGAACCCCGATGCCGAGATCCTGCTGTTCGAGGCCCAGGAGCAGATTCCCGACATCGAGGTCGACGATCACATCGAGGAGCCCATCGAGTCCGTGCCCATCGGCCGCATCGGTGCCCAGGCCGCCAAGCAGGTCATCCTGCAAAAGATTCGTGACGCTGAGCGCGAGCAGTTGCTGAACGACTTCATGTCGCGCGGCGAGAAGATCTTCGTCGGCACCGTCAAGCGCCTGGACAAGGGCGACGTCATCGTCGAGAGCGGCCGCGTCGAAGGGCGCCTCAAGCGCAGCGAGATGATCCCCAAGGAGAACCTGCGCACCGGTGACCGCGTGCGCGCCGTCATCCTTGGAGTGGACCCGACACAGCGCGGCCCGCAGATCATGCTGTCGCGCTCCAGCCCGGAGTTCATGAAGGAGCTCTTCGCCCAGGAAGTGCCGGAGATCGAACAAGGCCTGCTGGAGATCAAGAGCTGTGCCCGCGACGCCGGCAGCCGCGCCAAGATTGCCGTCGTCAGCCATGACCGCCGGGTGGACCCCATCGGCACCTGCGTCGGCGTGCGCGGCTCGCGCGTCAACGCCGTGACGACCGAGCTGGCCGGCGAGCGTGTGGACATCGTGCTGTGGAGCGAGGATCCGGCCCAGTTCGTCATCGGCGCGCTGGCCCCGGCCAATGTGCAGTCCATCGTCGTCGACGAGGAGCGCCACGCGATGGACGTGGTGGTGGACGAGGAGAACCTCGCCATCGCCATTGGCCGCGGTGGCCAGAACGTGCGGCTGGCTTCCGAGCTGACCGGCTGGCGCATCAACATCATGTCTGCCGAGGAATCCGCCGCCAAGCAGGAGCAGGAGACCGAGAGCATCCGCAAGCTGTTCGTCGAGAAGCTCGACGTGGACGCCGAGGTCGCCGACATCCTGATCGCCGAAGGCTTCACCAGCCTGGAGGAAGTGGCCTACGTCCCCATGCAGGAAATGCTGGAGATCGAGGCCTTCGATGAGGACACCGTCGCCGAGCTGCGCACCCGTGCCAAGGATGCGTTGCTGACGATGGAAATCGCCAAGGAAGAGAAGGTCGAGGAGGTCTCGCAGGACCTGCGCGATCTCGAAGGCATCACGCCCGAGTTGCTGGCCAAGCTGGCGGCGGGCGACATCCACACCCGCGACGACCTGGCCGACCTGGCCGTGGACGAGCTGGTCGAACTGTCCGGCATGGACGAGGCGGCTGCGCGCGCGCTGATCATGAAGGCCCGCGAACACTGGTTCAACGCCTGAGCAAGCACATCCACCGCGCCGCACCGAAAGCAATCTGAAGGATCCCCACATGGCCGTGACTACCGTCGCCCAATTCGCCGCCGAGCTGAACAAGCCGGCGGGCACGCTGCTGGAGCAGCTGCAAGCCGCGGGCGTCAAGAAGTCTTCCGTCGACGACTCGCTGTCCGAGTCCGACAAGGAACGCCTGCTCGACCACCTGCGCTCCGCCCACGGCACCGCCGGCACCGAGCGCAAGAAGATCACGCTGGTCAAGAAGTCGACCACCGAGATCAAGCAGGCCGACGCCTCCGGCAAGGCCCGCACCATCCAGGTTCAGGTCAAGAAGACCCGCACCTTTGTCAAGCGGGACGACGAGGTCGCCGCTGGCCCGGACGACGCCGAGCTGCGTCGCCGCGAGGAAGAGGCCCAGGCCCAGGCCGAGGCGCTGCGCAGGCAGGAAGAGGAGCTGGCCGCCAAGGTCAAGGCCCGCGAGGAGGCCGAGCGTGCCGCGCGTGAAGCCGCTGCCGCCAAGGCCGCCGCCGAAGCTGCTGCGGCCGAAGCTGCGGCCAAGGCCGCTGCCGAGGCTGCCGCGGCTGCCGAGGCCGCCGCCAAGGCCGAGCAGAAGACCGACGCTCAGACCAATGCCCGGGCGCGCAGCGCCGCTGCGGCCGCTGCCGAAGCGGCCGCGCTGAACAGGGCAGCGGCCGCCAAGCGCGCGCCCAAGGCCGCGCCGGCGCCTGAAGTCGTCGCGCCGCCGCCGCCGCCGGCTCCTGCCGAAGCGGTGGCGCCACCGCAGGCGCCCGTCGAGGCGGCCAAGCCGGCACTGCGTGTCGTCAAGGCCGTCGATGCAGCCGCCGAGGAGAAGCAGCGCCAGGACGATCTCGCCCGCCGCCGCAAGGCTGCGGAAGAAGAGGCCGCGCGCATCCGCGCGATGATGAATGCGCCCAAGAAGGTGCTGGTTGCGAAGAAGCCCGAGGAACCCAAGCCGGCAGAAGGCGCGGGCATCAAGGGCACCATCCATAAAAAGGCCGGCGCGCCGACGCCGGCCGCTCCGGCGTCTGCGGGAGCTGGCAAGCCGGGCGACAAGAAGTCGGTCAAGTCCGAGAAGCTGTCGTCCAGCTGGGCCGACGACGCCGCCAAGAAGCGCGGCCTCAAGACCATCGGTGCCGGCGCGGCTGGTGCCGGCCGTTCCGGTGGCGCTGGCAACTGGCGCGCCCCGGCGCGTGGTGGGCGCGGTGGCCGCGGTGGCCGCGAGGACGGCCCCTCCAGCTTCACGCCGCCGGCCGAGCAGCAGGTCATCGAGGTGCACGTGCCCGAGACCATCTCGGTCGCCGACCTGGCGCACAAGATGTCCGTCAAGGCCGCCGAGGTCATCAAGCAGTTGATGAAGCTGGGCCAGATGGTCACCATCAACCAGCAGCTGGACCAGGAAACGGCCATGATCGTGGTCGAGGAAATGGGCCACAAGGCCATGGCCGCCAAGCTGGACGACCCGGATGCCTTCCTGGAAGAGGAGGGTGCCAGCGCCGAGCAGCAGCATGAGTCGCTGCCGCGCGCGCCGGTCGTCACCGTCATGGGTCACGTGGACCACGGCAAGACCTCGCTGCTGGACTACATCCGCCGCAGCCGCGTGGCCGCGGGCGAAGCCGGTGGCATCACGCAGCACATCGGCGCCTACCACGTCGAGACTCCGCGCGGCATGATCACCTTCCTGGACACCCCGGGTCACGCGGCCTTCACGGCGATGCGGGCGCGCGGTGCCAAGGCGACGGACATCGTCATCCTGGTCTGCGCGGCCGATGACGGCGTCATGCCGCAGACCCGAGAAGCCATCCACCATGCGAAAGCCGCCGGCGTGCCCATCGTGGTCGCGATGACCAAGATCGACAAGCCGGACGCCAACGTCGAGCGCGTGAAGAGCGAGCTCGTCGGCGAAGAGGTGGTGCCCGAAGAGTTCGGCGGCGACTCGCCGTTCGTGGGCGTGTCGTCCAAGACCGGCCAGGGCATCGACGAGTTGCTGGAGCAGGTGCTGTTGCAGGCCGAGGTGTTGGAGCTGAAGGCGCCGGTCGCGTCCATGGCCAAGGGCCTGGTCATCGAAGCCAAGCTGGACAAGGGCCGCGGCCCGGTGGCCACGGTACTGGTGCAGAGCGGCACGCTCAAGCGCGGCGATGTCGTGCTGGCGGGTTCCACGTACGGCCGCGTGCGCGCCATGCTGGACGAGGACGGCAAGCCCATCGCCCAGGCGGGTCCCTCCATTCCGGTGGAGATCCAGGGTCTGACCGAAGTGCCGCAGGCCGGCGACGAGTTCATGGTGCTGGCCGACGAGCGTCGTGCGCGCGAGGTGGCCACCTTCCGTCAAGGCAAGTACCGCGACGTCAAGCTGGCCAAGCAGCAGGCTGCCAAGCTTGAGAACATGTTCAACGAGATGGGTCAGGGCGAGGTGCAGACGCTGCCCCTCATCATCAAGGCCGATGTGCAGGGCTCTCAGGAGGCGTTGTCCGCTGCGCTGCTCAAGCTCAGCAATGCCGAGGTCAAGGTCCAGATCGTCCACGCCGCGGTCGGTGGCATCAGCGAGAGCGACGTCAACCTGGCCATTGCGTCCAAGGCCGTCATCATCGGCTTCAACGTGCGAGCCGATGCCGGCGCGCGCAAGCTCGCCGAGAACAACGGGGTGGACATGCGCTACTACAGCATCATCTATGACGCTGTGGACGATGTGACCAAGGCCATGTCCGGCATGCTGGCGCCCGAGCAGCGCGAGGAAGCGCTGGGCACGGCCGAGATCCGTGTCGTGTTCGTCGCGTCCAAGATCGGCACGGTGGCCGGCTCCATGGTCACCAGCGGTGTGGTGCGCCGGGGTGCACGCTTCCGTCTGCTGCGCGACAACACCGTCATCTACACGGGCGAGGTCGAGTCGGTGCGGCGCGAGAAGGACGACGTGCGCGAGGTCAAGGAAGGCTTCGAGTGCGGTATCAAGCTCAAGAACTACACCGACATCAAGGAAGGCGATCAGCTGGAGTTCTTCGAGATCAAGGAAGTGGCCCGCACGCTGTAAAGCAACACCCTGAGGGTCAACCCGCAGACCCCGCCCAACAGGGGCGGGGTTTGTCCTTTCAGGAGATCGCACCATGAGACATAAACGCGCCATCCCCAACCGAGCTTTTCGCGTCGCCGACCAGATTCAGCGCGACCTGGCCGAGCTCATCCGCGAGTTGAAAGATCCGCGCATCGGCATGGTCACCATCAGCGCGGTCGAGGTCACGCCCGACTACGCCCATGCCAAGGTGTACTTCTCGGTGCTGATTGGCGATGCCGCCGAGACCCAGACCGCGCTGAACGAGGCGGCCGGCTTTCTGCGCAACGGCCTGTTCAAGCGGCTGCAGATCCACACCGTGCCCACGCTGCACTTCCAGTTCGACCGCACCACCGAGCGCGCGGCCGAGTTGAACGCGCTGATCAGCAAAGCCAATGCGACGCGCGCGCTGGACGACGAGGAAGCGAATGACTGAGGCTGCAGTCGCCGCCAGGCCGCCGCGGGTGCGCGTGCAGCGGCGCCCGCTGCATGGCGTGTTGTTGCTCGACAAGCCACTGGGCCTGTCGAGCAACGACGCGCTGCAGAAGGCCAAGTGGCTGCTGCGCGCCGAGAAGGCCGGCCACACCGGCACGCTGGACCCACTGGCCACCGGCCTGCTGCCGCTGTGCTTCGGCGCCGCCACCAAGTTCAGCCAGCTCAGCCTGGACGCTGATAAGCGCTATCTCGCCACGCTGGCGCTGGGTGTGCGCACGACGACCGGCGACGCGGAAGGCCAGGTGCTGGAGCGGGTCGACGCCGACCACATCACCGCCGCCCAGGTCGCGCAGGCCTGCGCCCGCTTCATCGGTGAAATCGACCAGATGCCGCCCATGTACTCGGCGCTCAAGCACGAGGGCAAGGCCTTGTACGAGTACGCCCGGGAGGGCATCGAGGTCGAGCGCAAGAGCCGCCGCGTGACGCTGCACGCCATCGACATCGTTGCCATGCACCCCGGCACCGTGACGCTGGACGTTCGCTGCACCAAGGGCACCTACATCCGCACGCTGGCTGAGGACATCGGCGCGGCGCTGGGCGTGGGCGCGTCGCTGGCGGCGCTGCGCCGCACCGGCTCCGGTGCCCTGACGCTGGCCGGCAGCGTCACGCTGGCCCAGATCGAGGCACTGCCCGACGAGCAGCGCGCGGGCCTGCTGACCTCGCCCGACTGCCTGCTGGCCGACGCCCCCGAACTGCGCCTGAACGCCGCCGACGCGGCACGCTTCCTCTCCGGCGCGCGCCGCCGCGTGAATGCGCCCGATGCCCCGCGTGTGCGCGTCTACGGGCCCGAGTCGCGCGCCTTCCTTGGCAGCGCTCACATCACCGCCGGCGAGCTCATCGCCGACCGCCTGCTGACGCCGCCTGAAGTGCAGGCGTTGCTCTGATACCCACTGAGAAGTTTTCATGACCACCCCGATCCGCAACATCGCCATCATTGCCCACGTCGACCATGGCAAGACGACCCTGGTTGACCAGCTGCTGCGCCAAAGCGGCACCTTCGCCGAGCACGAGAAGGTGGTCGACACCGTCATGGACAGCAATGCGCTGGAGCGCGAGCGCGGCATCACCATCCTCGCCAAGAACTGCGCGGTGCGCTGGAAGGACACGCACATCAACATCGTCGACACGCCCGGACACGCGGACTTCGGCGGCGAGGTGGAGCGGGCGCTGTCCATGGTGGACGGCGTGCTGCTGCTGATCGATGCGCAGGAAGGCCCGATGCCGCAGACCCGCTTCGTCACGAAGAAGGCGCTGGCCCTGGGTCTGCGGCCCATCGTCGTCGTCAACAAGGTCGACAAGCCGGGCGCCAAGCCCGACGCCGTCATCAACGCCGCCTTCGACCTGTTCGACAAGCTCGGCGCGACCGACGAGCAGCTTGACTTCCCGGTCGTCTACGCGTCCGGCATCAATGGCTGGTCGTCGCTGGAAGAGGGTGCCCCGGGCGAGCAGTGGGGCACCGACATGGGCCCGCTGTTCGATACCGTGCTCAAGCATGTGCAGCCCCACGCCGGTGACCCGCGCGCGCCGCTGCAGCTGCAGATCTCCGCGCTGGACTACTCCAGCTTCGTGGGCCGCATCGGCGTGGGGCGCATCAATGCCGGCACCCTCAGGCCGGGCCAGGACGTGGTCGTCATGGAAGGCCCGGAGGGCAAGGCCGTGAAGGGCCGCGTCAACCAGGTGCTGACCTTCCAGGGCCTGGATCGCACCCAGGTGCAGCAGGCCGGCCCAGGCGACATCGTGCTGATCAACGGCATTGACGAGATCGGCATCGGCGTGACCGTGACGGACCCGGCCAATCCCCAGCCCCTGCCCATGCTGAAGGTGGACGAGCCGACGCTGACGATGAACTTCTGCGTCAACACCTCGCCGCTGGCAGGCCGGGAAGGCAAGTTCGTCACCAGCCGCCAGCTCTGGGACCGGTTGCAGAAGGAACTGCAGAGCAATGTCGCGCTGCGCGTGAAGGAGACCAGCGAGGACGGCGTCTTCGAAGTCTCCGGCCGCGGCGAGCTCCATCTGACCATCCTGCTGGAGAACATGCGCCGCGAGGGCTATGAGCTGGCCGTCGGCAAGCCGCGCGTCGTGTTCAAGGACATCGACGGCGTTCGTTACGAGCCCATCGAGTTGGTGACGGCCGACGTGGAAGAGCAGCACCAGGGCGGCGTCATGCAGGCGCTGGGCGAGCGCAAGGGCGAGTTGATCAACATGGAGCCGGACGGCCGCGGTCGCGTGCGGCTGGAGTACCGCATCCCGGCGCGCGGCCTGATCGGCTTCTCCAATGAGTTCCTGAACCTGACCCGCGGCTCGGGCCTGATCAGCAACATCTTCGACGGCTACGAGCCCCACAAGGGCGAGATCGGCGGCCGCAAGAACGGCGTGCTGATCTCCATGGATGCCGGCGAGATCTTCACCTATGCCCTCGGCAAGCTGGACGATCGGGGGCGCATGTTCGTCAAGCCCGGCGACCCGGTCTATGAGGGCATGATCGTCGGCGTGCACAACCGCGAGAACGACCTGGTCGTGAACGCGACGCGCACCAAGCAGCTGACCAACTTCCGTGTCAGCGGCAAGGAAGACGCCATCAAGATCACGCCGCCCATCGAGCTGACGCTGGAGTACGGCGTGGAGTTCATCGAGGACGACGAGCTGGTGGAGATCACGCCCAAGAGCATTCGCCTGCGCAAGCGTTTCCTATCGGAACACGAGCGCAAGCGCGCAGCCCGCGCCTGACGGCGCGCGCTGCAGGGAGCGCTCAATGTGGCGCTGCGCCGGCCCTCTCCGGGAGTGGGGCTAGTCAGTTGCTTGCCCGCGCCCCGTTTGACGGGGCGCTCTGCCAATGAGCCATCGTTCGGCCGTCTTGCTGATGCTGCTGGTCACGCTGCTGTGGAGTTCGGCGGGCGTGGTCACGCGCCATCTCGACGCGGCGCGGGGCTTCGAGATCACCTTTTGGCGCAGCGCCTTCAATGCGCTGGCGCTGGCGCTCATCCTCGCGGCCATGCGCGGCCGGGCATTGCTGCCCAGCCTGCGTGGCGGGGCCGTCTGGGCCTCGGGCCTGTGCTGGGCCATCATGTTCACGGCCTTCATGGTGGCGCTGACGCTGACCACAGTGGCCAACGTGCTGGTCACCATGTCGCTGGCGCCGCTGTTCACGGCGCTGTTCGCCTGGGCCTTCCTGCGCCAGCCGGTGCCGGGCCGCACCTGGGCCGCCATCGCCGTGGCTGGCGCTGGCATTGCATGGATGTTTGGCGGGCAGCTGGGCGGACCGCTGGCGGGCGTGGTGGTCGCGCTGGGCGTGCCGCTGGCCGCGGCCAGCAACTGGTGTCTGCTGCAGAAGGTGGGCGGCGCGGTGGACATGCTGCCGGCCGTGCTGATCGGTGCGCTGCTGTCGGCCGCCGCCACGCTGCCGCTGGCCTGGCCACTGCAGGCCGGTGTGCACGACCTGACGCTGTTAGCGCTGCTGGGCGTATTCCAGCTGGCTGTGCCCTGCTTGCTGGCGGTGCGCCTGGCGCGCGAGCTGCCAAGCCATGAGATCGCGCTGCTGAGCCAGGCCGAGACGCTGCTGGGCGTGCTGTGGGCCTGGGCCTTTGCGGGCGAACACCCAGGCAGCGCCGCGCTGATTGGCGGTAGCCTCGTGCTGGCCGCCCTGATCGCCAACGAGGCGCTGGCGCCTCGCCCTGTCAAACTCGCCTTGAACAACACATGACCGACCTGATCCCGCCCCTTGCTGCCGACGGCCAGATCCAGGCCGAGGTCAACGGCTGCCTTGGCCTGATCACGCTGAACCGCCCGCAGGCGCTCAACGCCTTATCGCTGGCGATGATCCGCGACATGACGGCGCTGCTGACCCACTGGGCGGCGCACCCAGCCATCCAGGCGGTGGCCGTGATGGGCGCGGGCCGCGAGGGCCGGCCGCCCGCCTTCTGCGCCGGCGGCGACATCCGCTTCTTCCATCAGGCTGCGCTGGCCGGCGATCCCGCGCTGGACGACTTCTTCACCGAGGAGTACCGCCTCAACCACCTCATCCACCGCTATCCCAAGCCCTATGTCGCCCTGATGGACGGCATCGTCATGGGCGGCGGCATGGGCATCAGCCAGGGCGCCAAGCTGCGGGTGTTGTCCGACCGTTCGCGGCTGGCCATGCCGGAGACCGCCATCGGCCTGTTTCCCGACGTGGGCGGCGGCTGGTTCCTCGCCCAATGTCCCGGCCATGTGGGCGAGTGGCTGGCGCTGACCGGCCACAACATCGCCGCAGGCGACGCCATCGAATGGGGCTTGGGGGACGTCTTCGTGCCAGGCAGTGAATGGGCCGCGCTGGTCGACGCGCTGCGCCACAGCCCCCAACCCAGTGCCGAGCATGTGGTGGCCACCATCATGGAGCGCGCCGACCTGGCGCCCAACTCCGACCCGAAGGCTGCGGCCGCGCGCATCGACCGGCATTTCGGCGCGGCGACGCTGGCCGCCATCCTGGACTCGCTGGCCGCGGCCGGCGATGACTGGGCCCGCGAGACCCATGCCACGCTGCTCAAGCACTCGCCGACCATGATGGCCGTCACGCTGGAGCAGATCCGGCGCGGCCGCCACCTCGGCCTGGCGGATGAACTGCGCCTGGAGCGCGGCCTCGTGCATCACGCCTTCCACCTGCGCGGCGCAGCCCGCAGCGAGACGGTGGAGGGCATACGCGCGCTGGCCATCGACAAGGACCATGCGCCGCGCTGGCAGCCATCCACGGTCGCCGAGGTCGATCCCGCCGAGGTGGCTGCCTTCTTCGAGAGCCCCTGGGGCGCCGACCAGCATCCGCTGAAGGATTTGGCCTGAACGGGATGAATCCGCCCGTGTCGCTGGCGGCCGGCGTGGCAGCGCTGACCGCCAGGCGCGTGCCCTATCTGGACCCGTCTGTGAGATGCGGGCACCCCTCAAGCTCAGTAAACGCACATGGCCTCAGCGCCGGCACCGCGACGAGCGTTCTCAAGCAAGGACTGGAACGACCTGGCGGAGATCTTCTTCTCACGAAGGAACTCGCAATGCGCGACGCTGGCGTCCAGCGCGTTGGCTCTCGCAAGAAGGGTCTTTAGACCAGGCCCTGCTTCGACGCCAGCACCGCGGCTTCCGCGCGGCTGCTGACGTTGAGCTTCTTGTAGATGCTCTTGATGTGGTCGTTGACCGTGAACCACTTGATGCCCATCAGGTTCGCGATCTCCTTGATCGTGAAGCCCTTGCTCAGGTAGGTCAGCACCTCGCTCTCGCGCGGCGTCAGTCTCTCCCATTCGGGCGGCGGGTCCAGTGCGACGCTGCGGCTGTTGCTCAACGGCGCATGCGACGACGACAGCGAGCCGAAGCCGGAGTTCAGCGGCATGGTGCCGCTGTCGCTCGATGCGGGGCGGAAGTGGGACAGCAGCCGCCGCGCAATCGCCGGCGACAGCGGCGGCTGGCCGCGCACGATGCGCTGCAACTCCTCGACCAGCACCTCGAAGCGGTCCTCCTTCAGCAGGTAGCCGTCGGCGCCGCACTGCAGCGCGGGAAAGAGGTGGTCGTCGTCGGAGTAGAGCGTTGTGACGATCTTGATGGCCGGCGATCCGGCCAGTTCGGTCAGGAACTCCATGCCGTTGCCGTCGGGCAGTTCCAGGTCGACGAGGACGAGCTTAAAGCCGCTCTCGGGGGCGCTGCCGGCGAGCTTGGCCACCTGGCGACGCGCATTTTCCAGGTCGCCGACCTCGGTGATCTCCATCGCATCGCTGAAGCTTTCTCGCACCACGCGGCACAGGAAGCTGCGCGCGACGGGGTTGTCTTCGATGATGAGGACTTTGACGGGCATGGCGGCTGAGGCGGCGGCTGTCGTTTCGACCGCCGAATGTAGCTCACGCCTTCTCGCGCCTGCCGCGAGATCGCGGGGGGGCAAGCCCCCGTTTCAGGCTTCACGGGTTGGTAAGAATGAGCTTGCCCACCACGTCGCGCGCGGCCATGCGGGCGAAGGCGTCGGGCAGTTGCTCCATGGGCAGCGCGCGGTCCAGCACAGGCTTGATCTTGCCCGCGGCGTACCAAGCGGCGAGCTCGCGCAGCATGCTGGCGTTGCGACCAGGCTCGCGCTTGGCGAACTCGCCCCAGAACACCCCCACGACCGATGCGCCTTTGAGCAGCGGCAGGTTCAGGGGTAGCGCAGGGATCTGGCCCTGGGCGAAGCCGATGACGAGGTAGCGGCCGCGCCACGCGATGGAGCGGAAGGCGGCCTCGGCCAGGTCGCCGCCCACGGGGTCGACCACCACGTCGGGCCCCTGGCCGGCAGTGAGGGTCTTCAGCGCATCGCGCAGGTTCTGTGTCGCGTAGTTGATCGTCGCGTCTGCCCCTATGGCGCGGCAGGCGTCGCACTTGGCGTCGCTGCCCGCCGCGGCGATGACGCGCGCGCCGGCCGCCTTGGCGACCTGGATGGACGCCGTGCCGACGCCGCCGGCTGCGCCCAGCACGAGCACGGTCTCGCCAGCTTGCAGCGCGCCCCGGTCCATCAGCGCATGGTGACTGGTTGCATAGGTGCAGATGAAGGCGGCCGCGTCCTCGAACGCGAATCCGTCGGGCAGGGGCATGGCCAGCGCGGCCGGGATGCAGACCTCGGTTGCGAAGCCGCCCAGGCCGCCGAAGGCCGCGACGCGCTGCCCCACGACAAAGCCGGTCACGCCTTCGCCCACCTCGCTGATGACGCCCGAGAACTCGGTGCCCGGCACAAAGGGCAGGGGAGGCTTCATCTGGTACTTGTTCTGCACGATGAGCAGGTCAGGGAAGTTCAGGCTCGCGGCCTTGATCCGCACCCGGACATGGCCAGGCTGCAGCGCCGGCGCCGGCAGTTCGCGCCATTGCAGCGCCTCGACGCCCACCGGGTTTTCGCACACCCATGCCTTCATCCTTGCCTCCTTTGCTTGTGACGCGTCCATGATAGGAATCAAGGGGCATACACCCGGTCTCGAAGGTGACGGCCTCCCTACAATTGCTCGCCATGCGCATCCTGATTTCCAACGACGACGGCTACCTCGCGCCGGGCCTTGCTGCGCTGGTCAAGGCCTGCGAAGGCCTGGGCGAGATCGACGTCATCGCCCCAGAGCAGAACGCCAGCGGCACGTCCAACTCTCTGACGTTGAACCGCCCTCTGAATGTCTACCGTGCGGCTAATGGCTTCCGCTACGTCAGCGGCACGCCCTCGGACGGCGTGCATCTGGCACTGACCGGGCTGCTGGGTTACCGACCCGACCTGGTTCTGTCGGGCATCAATAACGGCGCCAACATGGGCGACGACACGCTGTACTCCGGCACCGTCGCTGCGGCCACCGAGGGCTATCTGTTCGGCATTCCGTCCATCGCGTTCTCGCAGGTCGAGAAGGGTTGGGGCGAACTGGAGGCAGCCGCCCGCACCGCCCGCAGCGTCGTGGAGCAGGTCATCGCCGGCGGCCTCACGCAGGCCTTCCTGCTCAACGTCAACATCCCCAACCGCGCCGATGCCGACCGGTTGCCGCGCAAGATCACCCGGCTCGGTCGCCGTCATGCCAGCGAGGGCGTCATCGAGCAGGTCAATCCGCGCGGCGAGACCATCTACTGGATCGGCCCCGCCGGGGACGCCAAGGACGCCGGCGAGGGCACCGACTTCCACGCCACAGCCAACGGGCAGGTGTCGATCACGCCGCTGCAGGTCGACCTGACCGAGCATGCTTCCCTGGGCAGCTGGGCGCAGCGTCTGGGCCTCTGAATGTCCACGGCCAAGCGCTTCCCGGCCAGCCTCAAGTCGGCGGCGGCACCACAGCGCGAGCTGTTGATGCCGCAGCGCCACTTGCGCCAGGCGACGGCGGACGCTGCCCGGCTGGTGCGGCCTAGCGGTGCCGGGTTGGACAGCCGCGCCGTGCGCGAGCGCATGGTGGCCCGGCTGCGCGCCGAGGGCCGTTTCGACGAGCGCGTGCTGGCCGCCATGGCCGCGGTGCCGCGCCATGCCTTCGTCGACAGCGCCTTGGCAGCCCAGGCCTATGAGGACACCGCGCTGCCTATCGGTCACGGCCAGACCATCTCCAAACCCTCGGTCGTGGCCCACATGCTGGGACTGCTGATGGCGGGGCAGGGTGCGCGTCAGCGCGGCTGTCTGGGCCGGACGCTGGAGATCGGCACGGGCTGCGGCTATCAGGCTGCCGTGATCGCGATGCTGGCGCTCCAGGTGACGTCGATCGAGCGCCTGCAGGGTTTGCACGAGAAGGCCAAGGCCAACCTGCAGCAGCTGGCCTTGCCGCGGGCGCCGCGGCTGGTCTGGGGCGATGGCCGGGTTGGCCACGCGGCCAGCGGTCCTTTCGACAGCATCATCGCGGCGGCCGGCGGCGACGACATTCCGCCGGCCTGGATGGAGCAGTTGGCGCCTGGCGGCCGGCTGATCGCGCCGATGCAGTCGGGTGGCCGCGGCCAGGTGCTGGTGGTGCTGGACCACGTCGCCGAGCGTGGTGTCAGTCGCTGGGTGCGCAGCGAGCATGAGGCGGTGCTGTTCGTCCCCCTAAAATCCGGCGTCGTCTGACGGGGCCGCTGGCGCACTGCGCCACACAATCGGGTCGGTCCTTAACGTGCCACACACGATGCCCTCTAGCCTGCGCCTTCTCCTTGCCACCCTCACCCTTGCGCTGCTCAGCGCTTGCAGCAGCGTCTCGTTGAATCAGGCGCCCGTCGAGGACCGCACCCCCTATCCGCCCAAGCCCGCTGCGGGTTCGGCACATGCGGTTGCGGCGCCGGCCGCGCCCGAGGTCAAGCCGCCTCCTGGTGCCGAGAACGCCGGCAAACCGGGCTACTACACGGTCAAGCCGGGTGATGCGCTGATTCGCATCGCACTGGACAACGGCCAGAGCTGGCGCGATCTTGCCAAGTGGAACAACCTGGAGAACCCCAATCGCATCGAGGTGGGGCAGGTTTTGCGCGTCGTCCCTCCGGGTGTGGACCCCAGCGGGGTGACGGTGCGGCCAGTGGCCATTGCGCCCAAGGCAGAGAGCCGTCCGCTGGATGCCAAGCCGGCCCCGAGTGCGGCCAGCGCGGCCTCGGCTGCCACGGCGACACCGGCCAAGGAGCCGGCCAAAGAAGCTGTCAAAGAGGCCGCCGCCGATGACGACAACTTGGCCTGGACCTGGCCGGTCACGCATCCGGTCAGCGCCGGTTTTGATGAGCAGCGCAACAAGGGACTGGACTTCGCGGGCAAGGCCGGTGACCCGGTGTTTGCAGCCGCCGATGGCCGCGTCGTTTACGCAGGTTCGGGCTTGCGCGGGTACGGTAACTTGGTCATCATCAAGCACAACAACACCTACCTGACCGCGTACGCCCACAACCGGGCGATGCTGGTCGAACAGGATCAGGTGGTGCGCAAAGGCCAGAGGATTGCCGAGATGGGTTCCACCGAAAGCGATACCGTCAAGCTGCACTTCGAAGTGCGCAAACTGGGCAAGCCCGTCGATCCGGCCAAGTTACTGCCGCCTCGCTGAGCGGGTGGGCCAACTTCAACGCTGACTGGCCTGCGTCCACCATGAAACGCGCCGTGCCCAAGCCCAATGGCCATGGCGCGGCGTTGCAGCAGCCTGGCGTGCTGCTTGGCATGAGCCCTGGTGCGGAGGCTGAGCCCGCTGCCGAGCCGGCCGACGACGAGGGCCGGAGCTTGCGTGCGGTGGGCGACGAGGTCGAACTTGGCAATGCGCTGCAGGCCTATCTGCGCGACATCCGGCGCGCGCCGCTGCTGACGCCGGAGCAGGAGTTCGAGACCGCGCAGGCCGCGCGTGCAGGTGACTTCAAGGCCCGCCAGGCGATGATCGAGCACAACCTGCGGCTGGTCGTCAGCATCGCCAAGAATTACTTGGGGCGCGGCCTGCCCCTGAGTGATCTCATCGAAGAGGGCAACCTGGGCTTGATGCATGCCATTGGCAAGTTCGAGCCCGAGCGCGGTTTCCGTTTCTCCACCTATGCCAGTTGGTGGATACGGCAGAGTATCGAACGCGCCTTGATGCAGCAGGCCCGGTTGGTGCGGCTGCCAGTGCATGTCGTGCGCGAGTTGAACCAGGTGCTCAAGGCGCGTCGGGCGCTGGAGGCCTTGCAGAGCGCCCAGGGCGCCGATGGCCGTGTGCGCGCCGAGGATGTGGCTCAGGCGCTAGGGCGTCCGGTGGACGAGGTGGCCGAACTGCTGACCTATGCGGAACTGCCCACTTCGCTGGACTCGCCGGTGGAGCGCAATGCCGAGGGCGGCGAGTCCCTGTTGGACCTGGTGGCCGACGATCATGCCGTCGACCCCATGGGGCTGCGGTTGTCGCATGAGGTCGAGGCGCTGCTGCAGCACGGGCTGGCGAGCTTGAGCGAGCGCGAGCGCGAGGTGCTGGCCGGGCGTTATGGCCTGTCCGACCGCGAGCCCGAGACGCTGGATGTGCTGGCCATCCGCCTGAAGCTGACGCGCGAGCGCATTCGCCAGATCCAGATCGAAGCGCTGGCCAAGCTCAAGCGCAACATGATGCGTCACGGCGTGGACCGCGACTCCATCTTCTGACGCGGCGGGTCGCGGCGATGCCTCAGAGACAATCGGGGGCATGACTGAACTGACGGAATGGCTCAAGGTCGAATCCCTCGACCTCGAGGCGCAGGGCGTGGCGCACAACGCCGAAGGCAAGGTGGTGTTTATCGACGGCGCCTTGCCGGGCGAGATCGTGCAGGCGCAGATCGCGCGCCGCAAGAACAACTGGGAGCAGGGACAGCTTGCGGCCATTAAGAAGGAGAGCCCGCAGCGTGTGACGCCGGGCTGTCCGCACTTTGGCCTGCACGCCGGCGCCTGCGGCGGCTGCAAGATGCAGCACCTGCATGCGAGCGCGCAGGTGGCGGTCAAGCAGCGCGTCGTGGAGGACAACCTCTGGCACCTGGGCAAGGTCAAGCCCGAGGTGTTGCTGCGGCCCATCGAGGGGCCGACCTGGGGCTATCGTTACCGGGCCCGCTTCTCGGTGCGCTATGTGGCGAAGAAGGGTGTCGTGCTGATCGGCTTCCACGAGCGCAAGAGCCGTTACGTGGCCGACATGCAGGTTTGCAAGGTGGTGCCCAAGGTCGTCAGCGATCTGCTGATGCCGCTGCGCGCGCTGATCGCCGGCATGGCGGAGCGAGATCGGCTGCCGCAGATCGAGCTGGCCATGGGCGACGAGGTCATCGCGCTGGTGCTGCGCCACCTGAACCCCTTGCCACCGGGCGATGTGGCGATGCTGCGCGAGTTCGCAGCGAAGCATGGCGTGCAGTGGTGGTTGCAGCCCAAAGGGCCCGACACGGTCAGGTTGCTCGACGAAGGCGGGCCGCAACTGGCCTACCGGCTGTCGGAGTTCGGCGTGACCATGCCGTTCAAGCCAACCGACTTCACCCAGGTCAATCCGCACATCAACGCGGCGCTGGTGGGGCGCGCGCTGCGGCTGCTGGCGGTCCAGCCGGGCGACCGGGTTATCGACTGGTTCTGCGGCCTGGGCAACTTCACGCTGCCGCTGGCGACGCAGGCGCGCGAGGTGCTCGGCATCGAGGGCAGCGAGGCGTTGGTGCAGCGCGCGCGCGACAACGCCGTGGTCAATGGTCTGGCTCACAGGACGCGCTTCGTCGCGCGCAACCTGTTCGAGATGACGCCCGAGCTGCTGGCCGCCGACGGTGTGGCTGACCGCTGGCTCATCGACCCGCCGCGCGAAGGGGCCTTCGCGCTGGCCAAGGCTGTGGCAGACATCGTTCAGGATCCGTCGCGCGCCCCAGGCTGGGTGCCGCCTCGACGCATCGTCTATGTCAGCTGCAACCCTGCGACGTTGGCACGAGACGCGGGTCTGCTGGTCAACCTGGCGGGCTACCGCTGCACGGCGGCGAGCGCGGTCAACATGTTCCCGCACACGGCGCATGTGGAAAGCATCGCGGTCTTTGAGCGCAATGCGTCAGCGCAGGCGCGCCTGACGCCGGCGCTGTGAGACCGTCACTCAAGCATCGCAGCCCTCCAGCTTTAAAGGTTTAGTAAACAATTGGCCCGGCCTCGACATCGAGGCCGGGCTTCTTTTCGTGCATTTACGGGTCAATCCTGGGTGACTGCGTTGTCATCGTCGGAAAGAATGAATAAACAACTTTTGTTGTTTAGTTGATCTGTTCGGATGCGGCGACCATGAATGCCGGCGCACCGATGTGTTCATCCCTCAGGAGACAAGAGGCTGACCATGTTGCGATTCCATCTTCCGCGCTTTTTCGGCGCCGCGTGTCTGGCCTTGTGCCTGGCTTCGTCGGCGTTGGCCCAGGGCGTGGCGCTGCCGGCGCAGGCGCTCAAGCGGGGTGTCAATGTCTTGGGCTATGACCCGATCTGGCAAGACCCCACGAAGGCGCGCTTCCAGATGCGCCACCTGCAGGCCATCCGCGAGGGCGGCTTCGACCATGTGCGGCTGAACCTGCATGCCTTCGAGCACATGGATGCCCAGGGGCGGCTGTCGCCGGCTTGGTTCAAGACGCTGGACGAGGTGCTGGCGGCGGCGCTGAACGCTGGGTTGCAAGTCATCATCGACCAGCACAACTTCATGGACTGCGCCAAGGCCATCGATAGTTGTCGGGCCAAGCTCAAGGCCTTCTGGCGGCAGGTGGCGCCGCGCTACAAGGACGCGCCGGACGCGGTGCTGTTCGAGATCCTCAACGAGCCCAATGGCGATGCAGACGCGGTCTGGAACGACATATTGGCCGAGAACCTGCAGATCATCCGCGAGAGCAATCCGCGTCGCCGCGTCGTCGTCGGCCCGAAGTTCTGGAACTCGCTGGACCACCTGGACAGCCTCGAGTTGCCCGAGGCGGATCGCAATCTGGTCGTCACGTTTCATTACTATGCGCCGTTTGCGTTCACGCACCAGGGCGCGTCGTGGGTGCAGGAGTTGAAGAACACCTCCGGTGTCACCTGGGGCACGCCGGCCGAGCAGGAGCAGATCAAGAAGGATTTCGACAAGGTCAGGGCCTGGGCGCAGAAACACAACCGGCCCATCCTGCTAGGCGAGTTCGGCGC
Organism: Roseateles sp.; assembly: GCA_046294815.1. GTDB lineage: Bacteria > Pseudomonadota > Gammaproteobacteria > Burkholderiales > Burkholderiaceae_C > Pelomonas. Next base: position 22,518 of record JBKBOJ010000009.1, read on the forward strand.
GCTGGAGACCGGCGCGCTCGCGCATCGCGTGGCCTGGACCTCCGCCGTCGCCCGCGCCGCAGAGGCGCGCGGCTTTGGCTGGAGCTACTGGCAGTTCGACTCGGACTTCATCGTCTGGGACATGAAGACCGATGGCTGGGTCAAGCCCATTCTGCATGCGTTGATCCCATCGCCCGGCGCGCCGGCTGCCGCCGTGGCGCGCAGCAGCGACCCGGCGCTGGACTACCTCATCAACGTCAACAAGGTCAGCGCCTGGTCGGTCTATGGTGAGGGGCAGTCCACCCAGCAGGTGCCCTGCGAGGCCGCTGGCAAGACCTGCCTGCGCGTGGCGCTGCAGGGCAAGCGCCCCAATCCGTGGGACATCGGCGCACTCGCTCCCATCACCGGCGACATCCGCAAGGGCGACAAGCTGCAGGTGCTGCTCTGGGTGCGCCTGGATACCGATGATGCAAAGGCACAGGTGAGCGTGCCGCTGTCGCTGCAACTCAACGCGCCGCCATACACCGGCGTGCTGTCGGGTTCGGCGGTGTTGACGAACAAGCTGGAGCCTGTCGTGCTGACCGGCACGGCTCAGCAGGACCAGCCGGCGGGCACGGTGGCGCTGTCGGTGCAGATCGGCCAGGTCGGCCAACCGTTGTGGCTGAGTGCGCCGTTTGTGCTGCGCAACTACACGCCGGCCAAGTGAGCCTGAGGGCGAACCCGGTTGGGTAGACCCAGGGCGCGCCGGCAGCGAGATGTCGGACACAAAAAAGGCGGCCACAAGGGCCGCCTTTTGTTGCGCTGGCTGCGTGCTCAGTCGCGTTCGCCGCCGAAGATGCCCAGCAGCGACAGCAGGCTCTGGAACACGTTGTAGAGGTCAAGGTAGATGGCCAGTGTGGCGCTGACGTAGTTGGTTTCGCCGCCGTCCAGCACGCGCTTGATGTCGTACAGCATGAAGGCCGAGAACACGCCCAGCATCAGCACCAGGATGGTCAGCATCAGCGCAGACGATTGCAGGAAGATGTTGGCGATGCTGGCGACCAGCAGGATGACGGCGCCGACCAGCAGAAACTTGCCCATGCTGGTCAGATCGCGTTTGATCATGGTGGCCAGGCTGGCCATTGTGAAGAAGATCGCGGCGGTGCCGCCGAACGCGGTCATCACCAGGCTGGCGCCGTTGCGATAGCCCAGTACCTGAGCGACCAGTCGGGACAGCATCAGGCCCATGAAGAACGTGAAGCCCAGCAGGGCGATGACGCCCACGCTGCTGTTCTTGTTCTTCTCGATGACGAACATCAGACCGAAGGCGCCGATGAAGAAGACCAGCGTGCTGATGCCGAAACCCATCTTGGCCATGAAGCCGGTGGACACGCCGATCCAGGCGCCCAGCACGGTCGGCACCATGGACAGCGCCAGCAGCCAGTAGGTGTTGCGCAGCACGCGCTGACGGTCGGCGGCCAAGCCCCCATGGGCATAGCCGTATTGGGTTTGCAGGCTGTCGTTCATGTCGATCTCCAGAAAGCGATGAGTGCTCAGGTCATTCTAGGGTGGCTATGGGTGGATACATTGGGGGCAGTCCCTCTGAAAGCAAGGTCATGAAACAGCAACTCCAACTCGAACTCAACGACGTCAAACGCATCGCCGCGGCTGCGGAGGCCCATGCGCTCAGCAAGGGCTGGGCCGTCTCCATCGCCATCGTCGATGCTGGCGGACATCTGCTGTGGCTGCAGCGCCTGGATGGCGCCTCGCCCAGTTCAGCCTTGTTCGCGCCGGCCAAGGCGCACGCCTCGGCACTCGGGCGGCGCGAGTCCAAGGTCTATGAGGACATGATCAATGGCGGCCGTGTTTCCTTCCTCAGCGTGCCCGGCATGTACGGCACACTCGAAGGCGGCGTGCCCATCGTCGTGGACGGCGAGGTGGTCGGCGCCGTGGGGGTCAGCGGCGTCAAGTCCAGCGAGGATGCCGAGATCGCCAAGGCCGGTATCGCGGCGCTTTAAGCCGTCACGACCGGGTTACGAAGCCTCCGTACTAACCCCAGTCGGCTATACTCGATGGGTTTACCTGAACCCCACGCTGCCCGGCACAAAACCGCTCTGGTTTCTTCAAGCTGACCCGTCTGCACCGGCGGGTTGTTGCTGGGCAGGCGCCCCACTTGCGGAGACCCTTTGTGCTGACCGACCTGCTCCATCCCCCTCAAGCAATCCTGGCTCTGGCGGATGGGACGGTGTTCCGAGGCCAGTCCGTCGGCGCCACCGGCCAGACCGTCGGCGAGGTCGTGTTCAACACCTCGCTGACCGGCTACCAGGAGATCCTGACCGACCCCAGCTATTGCCGGCAGATCGTCACGCTGACCTATCCGCACATCGGCAGCTACGGCGTCAGCGACGAGGATGTCGAGGCGAGCAAGGTGTTCGCTGCCGGGCTGGTCATCAAGGACCTGCCGCTGCGCGCCTCGAACTTCCGCTCGAACAAGACGCTGGACGCTTACCTGCGCGAGCAGGGCACAGTGGCCATTGCCGGCCTGGACACGCGCCGCCTGACGCGTGTGCTGCGAACTCAGGGCGCGCAGAACGGCTGCATCCTGGCGCTGCCGGCCGGCGAGGCGCTGACGCCGGCGCACATCGACGCAGCGGTTGCTGCCGCCAAGGCTGCGCCGGCCATGGCTGGCCTGGACCTCGCCAAGGTCGTCAGCCGCACCGAGACGCAGATCTGGACGCAGACCGAATGGAAGCTTGGCCGGGGCTATGGCACGCAGACCAACCCGAAGTTCCATGTGGTGGCCTATGACTTCGGCGTCAAGAACAACATCTTGCGCATGCTGGCCGAGCGCGGCTGCAAGGTCACTGTCGTGCCGGCGCAGACGCCCGCCAGCGCCGTGTTCGACCTGGAGCCGGACGGCGTCTTCCTGTCCAACGGTCCCGGCGACCCTGAGCCCTGCGACTACGCCATCAAGGCGACGGCGCAGTTGATCGAGTCCGGCATCCCCGTTTTCGGCATCTGCCTGGGCCACCAGATCCTGGCGCTGGCCTCCGGCGCCAAGACCTTCAAGATGAAGTTCGGCCATCACGGCGCCAACCATCCGGTCAAGGACCTGGACAGCGGTCGCGTCAGCATCACCAGCCAGAACCACGGCTTCGCGGTGGATGCGCAGACCTTGCCCGCCAACCTGCGCGCAACGCATGTGAGCCTGTTCGACGGAACGCTGCAGGGCATCGCGCGTACCGACAAGCCGGCCTTCAGCTTCCAAGGGCACCCAGAAGCCAGCCCCGGCCCGCACGACATTGCCTACCTGTTCGACCGCTTCGTGGCGATGATGAGCAAGGCCTGAGGCGGGCACGCGCATGTTCGGCATCACCGACCTCGGCACCTTCTTTGCGGCTGCGGTGTTCATCATCCTGCTGCCTGGCCCCAATTCGCTCTACGTGCTGTCCGTTGCGGCCCAGCGCGGCGTGCGCATGGGCTATGCGGCGGCCTGTGGCGTGTTTGTCGGCGACGCGGTGTTGATGACGGCAGCTGCCGCTGGCGGCGCCTCGCTGCTGATGGCCAGCCCGCAGATCTTCTTCGTCGTGAAGATGGTGGGTGCCGCCTACCTGGGCTGGATCGGTATCCAACTGCTGCGCGGCGCCTGGCGCGGCGGTGCCCGTGCCGATGTAGGGCCGCGCCTCGTCGATGCCCGTCAGCCGTTCAGGAAAGCCCTGCTCGTCAGCCTGCTGAATCCCAAGGCCATCGCCTTCCTGCTGTCCTTCTTCATCCAGTTCGTCGATCCGGCCTACCCGCATCCGGCGCTGACCTTCCTGATCCTGGGCACCATCATCCAGGTGCTCAGCTTCGTCTATCTCTCGACGCTGATCTTTGCCGGCACCCGCCTGGCTGCTGCCTTTCGCGCGCGCCGCCGCCTGGCTCGCACGGCCAATGCCGGCGTCGGCGCACTTTTCGTCGGGTTCGGGGCCAAGCTGGCCACGGCCACGCTCTAAGCCCACTCGCAAGCCATGCCAAAACGTACAGACCTCCAGAGCATCCTCATCATCGGCGCCGGCCCGATCATCATTGGCCAGGCCTGCGAGTTCGACTACTCCGGCGCCCAGGCCTGCAAGGCGCTGCGCGAGGAGGGCTACAAGGTCATCCTGGTCAACAGCAACCCGGCGACCATCATGACGGACCCGGACATGGCGGACGTCACCTACATCGAGCCCATCACCTGGCAGGTGGTCGAGAAGATCATTGCCAAGGAGCGGCCCGACGCCATCCTGCCGACCATGGGCGGCCAGACCGCGCTGAACTGCGCGCTGGACCTGCACAAGCACGGCGTGCTGGCCAAGTACGGCGTCGAGATGATCGGCGCCAACGAGTCCGCCATCGAGAAGGCCGAGGACCGCCTGAAGTTCAAGGACGCGATGACCAAGATCGGCCTGGACTCGGCCAAGTCGGGCATCGCGCATTCGCTGGAAGAAGCCTGGGCGGTGCAGAAGCGCATCCACGCCGAGATTGGCGGCAACGGCTTTCCCATGGTCATCCGTCCCAGCTTCACGCTGGGCGGCACGGGCGGCGGCATCGCCTACAACCCCGAGGAGTTCGAGGCCATCTGCAAGCGCGGTCTGGACCTCTCGCCCACCAACGAGCTGCTCATCGAGGAGAGCCTGATCGGCTGGAAGGAGTACGAGATGGAGGTCGTCCGCGACAAGGCGGACAACTGCATCATCGTCTGCTCCATCGAGAACCTCGATCCCATGGGCATCCACACCGGTGACTCCATCACCGTGGCGCCCAGCCAGACCTTGTCCGACAAGGAGTACCAGCTGCTGCGCAATGCGTCGCTGGCCGTGCTGCGGGAGATCGGCGTGGACACCGGCGGGTCCAACGTGCAGTTTGCGATCAACCCGACGAACGGTCGCATGATCGTCATTGAGATGAACCCGCGCGTGTCGCGCTCCAGCGCGCTGGCCTCGAAGGCCACGGGCTTCCCGATTGCCAAGGTCGCGGCCAAGTTGGCTGTCGGCTACACGCTGGACGAGCTGAAGAACGACATCACCGGTGGCGCCACGCCGGCGTCCTTCGAGCCCAGCATCGACTACGTCGTCACCAAGATTCCGCGCTTTGCTTTCGAGAAGTTCCCGATGGCCGACTCGCGCCTGACGACGCAGATGAAGTCGGTGGGCGAGGTGATGGCCATGGGGCGTACGTTCCAGGAGAGCTTCCAGAAGGCGCTGCGCGGCCTGGAAACCGGCATCGACGGCCTGACTGAGCGCTCGACCGACCGCGAGGAGATCGTCCAGGAGATCGGCGAGGCCGGCCCCGAGCGCATCCTGTTTGTGGCCGACGCCTTCCGCGTCGGCATGACGCTGGATGAGATCCACGAAGAAACGGCCATCGACCCGTGGTTCCTGGCCCAGATCGAGCAGCTGGTGCAGATCGAGGGCGCGCTGAAGGGCCGCACTTTGGAGTCGCTGACCGAGGCCGAGCTGCGCCTGCTGAAGACCAAGGGCTTTTCTGACAAGCGCCTCGCCAAGCTGCTGGGCACGGACCAGCACCAGGTGCGTGAGCGCCGCCATGCGCTGAACGTGCGCCCCGTCTATAAGCGCGTGGACACCTGCGCGGCCGAGTTCGCGACGCAGACGGCCTACATGTACTCGACCTATGAGGGCGAGGGCGCCGAGTGCGAGGCCAACCCGACCGACCGGAAGAAGATCATGGTGCTGGGCGGTGGCCCGAACCGCATTGGCCAGGGCATCGAGTTCGACTACTGCTGCGTGCATGCCGCGCTCGCGATGCGCGAGGATGGCTATGAAACGCTGATGGTCAACTGCAACCCCGAGACCGTCTCGACGGACTACGACACCAGCGACCGCCTCTACTTCGAGCCCGTCACGCTGGAAGACGTGCTGGAGATCGTCGACAAGGAAAAGCCCGCTGGCGTCATCGTGCAATACGGCGGCCAGACGCCGTTGAAGCTGGCGCTCGACCTGGAGCGCGCCGGTGTGCCCATCATCGGCACGACGCCCGATTCCATCGACATCGCCGAGGACCGCGAGCGCTTCCAGAGCCTGCTGCATGAGCTGGGCCTGAAGCAGCCGCCCAACCGCACCGCGCGCACCGAAGAGCAGGCCGTGCAACTGGCCAACGAGATCGGCTATCCGCTGGTCGTGCGCCCGAGCTACGTGCTGGGCGGTCGCGCGATGGAGATCGTGCATGGCGACAAAGACCTGGAGCGCTACATGCGCGAGGCCGTGCGCGTGTCCGAGAAGTCGCCCGTGCTGCTGGACCACTTCCTGCAGGACGCCGTTGAGGTGGACGTCGACTGCATCGCCGACGGCACCGACGTGATGATCGGCGGCATCATGGAGCACATCGAGGCGGCCGGCATCCACTCCGGCGACTCGGCCTGCTCGTTGCCGCCCTACACCTTGGCCGCTGACGTGCAGGACGAACTGCGGCGCCAGACTGCTGCGATGGCCAAGGCGCTGAAGGTCGTGGGCCTGATGAACGTGCAGTTCGCCATCCAGGGCGACGTCGCCAGGGGCCTGGAGCACTGCACGATCTATGTGCTGGAAGTGAACCCGCGTGCCTCGCGCACGGTGCCTTACGTCAGCAAGGCGACGGGCCAGCCGCTTGCCAAGATCGCCGCGCGCTGCATGGCTGGCCAGAAGCTCTCGGACCAGCGTGACCGCAAGGGCCGCGTGCCGGCCGAGGTCGTGCCGCCGTACTTCAGCGTCAAGGAAGCCGTTTTCCCGTTCAACAAGTTCCCGGGCGTGGACCCCATACTCAGCCCCGAGATGCGCTCCACCGGCGAGGTCATGGGCGCGGCCCGCACCTTTGGCGAGGCGATGCTCAAGAGCCAGATCGGCGCAGGCTCCCGCCTGCCGCGCCAGGGCAACGTGTTGATCACCGTGAAGAACAGCGACAAGGCCCGTGCCGTCGCGATCGCCAAGGATTTGCATGCCTTAGGTTTCGGCATCGTCGCGACCAAGGGCACGGCCGCGGCCATCGCCGAGGCGGGCGTGCCGGTCAAGCTGATCAACAAGATCAAGGACGGCCGCCCCCACATCGTCGATGCGCTCAAGGGTGGCGACATCCAGCTCGTCTTCACGACGGTGGACGAGACGCGCACCGCGATTGCCGACAGCCGCTACATCCGCCAGGCCGCGCTGGCCAACCGCGTGACTTACTACACGACCATGGCTGGCTGCGAGGCGGCGGTCGAGGGCATGAAGCATCGCGACGGTTTGCTCGTGCAATCCCTGCAGGAATTGCACGCCGAGCTGGCTTAAACTTCGGCCAACCATTTCCGCCGCCGCAGCCTGGACGCCCGGGCTGCAGCGGCGGAACTCTTTTGTCTTTCAAGGTTTTAGATGAGCACGATCCCCCTGACCAAGCGCGGCGCCGAGAAGCTGAAGGAAGAGCTGCACCGCCTCAAGACCGTTGAGCGTCATGCGGTCATCCAGGCGATTGCCGAGGCGCGTGCGCAAGGTGACCTGAGCGAGAACGCAGAGTACGACGCCGCCAAGGACAAGCAGGGCTTCATCGAAGGCCGCATCCTCGAGATCGAGGGCAAGCTGGCCGCGGCGCAGATCATCGACCCCGCGACGCTGGATGCCGGCGGCCGGGTCGTGTTCGGTGCGACGGTGGATCTGGAGGATGAGGAAAGCGGCAACGCCGTCACCTACCAGATCACGGGTGACGACGAGGCCGACATCAAGCAGGGGCGCATTTCCATCAGCTCGCCCATCGCCCGCGCGCTGATCGGCAAGGAGGCCGGCGACGTGGCCGAGGTGCAAGCGCCCGGCGGCGTGCGCCGCTACGAGATTGTCAAGGTCCGCTACGAGTGATGTTTGCGCGGCTTCAAGCGCTGCTGGCCGCCCTGTGGGGCGGCTTTTTGCTGTGCGTCGCGCTGGTGGCGGCACCCAGCGCGTTTGCGGCGCTGGAGCGGACTCAAGCCGGCGCCTATGTGGCGCGGCTGTTTGCAGTCGAGGCCCAGGTCAGCCTGGCGCTGGGCCTGGCATTGATGGTGATGGAGCGGCGCCTGGCTCGCGACGCAGCGCAAGCCGGGCAGGACGGCAGCCAGTTCTCGCTGCGCCTGCTGATGACCGTGGTGGCGCTGTTCTGCACCATCGGCGGCCACTACGGCCTCCAACCGCTGATGGCCGACGCCAAAGCGGGCATGGGTGTCGCATCGTTCGCGGCCTTGCACGGCGCATCGCTCGTGCTGTTCAGCATCAAGGGCCTGGCGGTGCTGGCCCTGGCCTGGCTCAGTCAGCGACGCGTTTCTTGACGCTGGTGCCTACGCGCTTCTTGACGCGCTTGATCTCGCCGCCCTGAGTCACGCGCTCGTTGCCCAGCACCTTGACCTTGCTGACCTGCGGCCGGCTGTTGCCGTTCTTCGAGAACTTCACAATCTTGACGACGCGCGGGCCGGGCTTGGCATCTTCCCGCTCGACCTTGGCTTTCTCGGGGATGGGGCGCCACAGCACCAGCAGCTTGCCGATGTGCTGGATCGGCGCTGCGCCGAGTTCGTCGCACAGCTGCGCCAGCATGGCCTCGCGGGCTTGGCGGTCGTCGCCCAGCACGCGGATCTTGATGAGGCCGTGAGACTTCAGCGCCGCATCGGTTTCCTTGACGACGGCGGGCGTCAGCCCGTCCCCGCCAATCATCACGACCGGATCGAGGTGATGGGCATCGGCGCGCTTTTCCTTGCGCTGGGCGGGGGTCAGATTGATTTGAGGCATCCGCCTATTATCGGTTCTCGATGAAAACACAGACAAAAAGCAAGAAAGTCAACAAGGCGTGGCTGAACGACCATGTCAACGACCCTTATGTGAAGCTGGCCCAGAAGGAGGGCTACCGCGCCCGTGCAGCCTACAAGCTCAAGGAAATCGACGAGGAGCTCAAGCTGATTCGGCCGGGCCAAGTGGTCGTCGACCTCGGGGCCGCGCCGGGCGCCTGGAGCCAATACCTGCGCCGTCGCTTCGCGCCGAAGGAGGCCGGGCAGGGAGGGGCGGCGGTGGGCCAGCTCAACGGCACCATCATCGCGCTGGACCTGCTGGACTTCGAGCCCATCGAGGGCGTGCAGTTCATTCAGGGCGATTTCCAGGAAGACGCGGTGCTTGCCGAACTGGAGCAGGCGCTGGCGGGCCGACCGGTGGACGTGGTGGTCTCGGACATGGCACCCAACCTGTCGGGCATCGCGTCGACCGACGCCGCCCGCATCGCCGGGCTCATTGAGCTGGCGGTAGATTTCGCCAGCAACCACCTCAAGCCCGAGGGTGCGTTGGTGGCCAAGGTCTTCCATGGCAGCGGCTATAGCCAGTTGGTGGACCTCTTCAAGGCGCATTTCAAGATCGTCAAGGCCATCAAGCCCAAGGCCTCGCGCGACCGGTCGTCCGAGACTTTCTTGGTCGGTATCGGCTTGAAACCCCGTTAATTCCGTTGCCGTCAGGGGATTACCCCTTGCAGCGCCTAAAATCGTCCCCATCGTTTTTGTGCCCGAGCATGGCAATACGGTCATGTGCAGGGGCCAAGGAGTCGCAGTGAACAATCAGTGGTTTTCGAAGTTCGCCGTCTGGATCGTGATCGCCCTCGTGCTGTTCACGGTCGTCAAGCAGTTCGGCGGCGCGACGGCGCCGGGCAACCAGATTGGTTACTCGGAGTTCCTCGATGAGGTACAGGCCCGCCGTATCAAGCAGGTCACGCTGACCGAGGGCGGCGCCAGCGGCGCGGAGATCCTGGCTGAGACGACCGACGGCAAGAAGCTGCGCGTGACGGCCACCTACCTGGACCGCGGCCTCATCGGCGACCTGCGCAACAACAACGTCAAGTTCGACGTGCGCCCGCGCGAGGAGCAGAGCTTCCTGATCAGCATGCTGATCAACTGGACGCCCATGCTGCTGCTGATTGGCGTCTGGGTCTATTTCATGCGTCAGATGCAGGGCGGCGGCAAGGGCGGAGCGTTTAGCTTCGGCAAGAGCAAGGCCCGCATGCTGGACGAGAACAACAACACCATCACCTTCGCCGACGTGGCCGGCTGCGACGAGGCCAAAGAGGAAGTGAAGGAACTGGTCGACTTCCTGAAGGACCCGCAGAAGTTCCAAAAACTGGGCGGCCGCATCCCGCGCGGTGTGCTGATGGTGGGCCCTCCGGGCACTGGCAAGACCTTGCTGGCCAAGTCCATCGCCGGCGAAGCCAAGGTGCCGTTCTTCACGATCTCAGGCTCGGACTTCGTCGAGATGTTCGTCGGTGTCGGCGCGGCGCGCGTGCGCGACATGTTCGAGCAGGCCAAGAAGAACGCGCCCTGCATCATCTTCATCGATGAAATCGACGCCGTTGGCCGTCACCGTGGCGCCGGCCTGGGCGGCGGCAACGACGAGCGTGAGCAGACGCTCAACCAGATGCTGGTCGAGATGGACGGCTTCGACACCAATCTGGGCGTCATCGTCATCGCGGCCACCAACCGGCCTGACATCCTGGACCCGGCCCTGTTGCGCCCGGGCCGCTTCGATCGCCAGGTCTATGTGACGCTGCCGGACATCCGCGGTCGCGAGCAGATCCTGAACGTGCACATGCGCAAGGTGCCCATTGGGCAAGACGTCAACGCGTCCATCCTGGCGCGCGGCACGCCCGGCATGAGCGGTGCGGACCTGGCCAATCTGGTCAATGAGGCTGCGCTGTTCGCCGCCCGCCGCAACGCCCGCGTCGTGGAAATGATTGACTTCGAGCGCGCCAAGGACAAGCTCTACATGGGCCCCGAGCGCAAGAGCATGGTCATGACCGAGGAAGAGAAGCGCGCCACGGCCTACCACGAGTCCGGCCACGCCATCGTTGCCGAGATGCTGGAAGGCACCGATCCGGTCCACAAGGTCACCGTGATGCCGCGCGGTCGGGCCCTGGGCGTGACCTGGCAACTGCCCGAGCGCGACCAGTACAGCAAGTACTACAAGCAGATGCTCAACGAGATCAGCATTCTGTTTGGTGGCCGCGTGGCCGAAGAGCTGTTCCTGAAGGACATCTCCACCGGTGCGTCCAACGACTATGAGCGCGCGACCCGCATCGCCCGCGACATGGTCACACGCTACGGCATGAGCGAGGTGCTGGGCCCCATGGTCTATGCCGAGAACGAGGGCGAAGTCTTCCTGGGCCGCAGCATGACCAAGACGGCCAACATCAGCGAGAGCACGCAGCAGAAGGTCGATGCTGAGATGCGACGCATCCTCGACGAGCAGTACGCCGTGGCCCGCCGCATCTTGGAAGAGAACCGCGACAAGGTCGAGGCCATGACTGATGCGTTGATGAAGTGGGAAACCATCGACCGCGACCAGGTGCTGGACATCATGGCGGGCCGCCCGCCGCGTGCGCCTGGCGACACGCCCTCGGCGCCCAACGGCCCGAGTGGTGGCACGCCACCGGTCAGCACCGACGGCGCCCCGGCCGCCGCCTGATCCTCCCGACCTCACTGGCCCGGCTTCCCGCCGGGCCTTTTTCATGGCCAAACCCATGCACTGGCAGACCCGACGTTTCCGGCTCGACCTCAGCCGCCCGCGAGTGATGGGCATCGTCAACGTGACGCCCGACTCCTTCTCCGACGGTGGCAGCCACGATGACACGCGCGCCGCGATCGCCCATTGCGAGCGACTGATCGCCGATGGCGCCGACCTGCTGGATATCGGCGGCGAGTCCACCCGCCCGGGGGCGGCGCGAGTCGATGCGGCCAGCGAATGGGGGCGCATCGCGGACGTGCTGGCAGTCGCCGTGACGCTGGGTGTGCCGGTTTCGGTCGACACGTACAAGCCCGAGGTCATGCGGCGTGCGCTGGACGCCGGCGTCGACATCATCAACGACGTACAGGCCTTGCAGCAACCCGGCGCATTGGCTGCGGTGGCCGGCAGCGGTGCCGGTGTTTGCCTGATGCACATGCGCGGCGAGCCGGCCTCCATGATGGAACTGGCCTGCTATGGCGACGTGGTGGCCGAGGTGGGCGAGTTTTTGGCCCAGCGCGCCCAGGCGGTGCGGGCTGCCGGCATCCCGGCCGACGCCATCGCGCTGGATCCGGGCTATGGCTTTGCCAAGACCGCTGCGCACAACCTCCAACTGCTGGCCGGGCAGCAGCGGCTCGCCGGCTTGGGCTACCCGCTGCTGGTGGGCTGGTCGCGCAAGCGTACCTTGGGCGAGATCACCGGCCGGCCCGTCGATCAGCGCATGCCGGCCAGCCTGGCCGCGGCACTGCGCGCCGTGAGCGCCGGCGCGAACGTGATTCGTGTGCACGATGTCGCTGCGACCGTGGACGCGCTCAAGGTCTGGGCCGCCGTCGATGCGGCGAAAATTGTGCCCACTGCATAAAGGGAAGAGATTGATGAGCCGCAAGTATTTCGGAACCGACGGCATTCGAGGCAAGGTCGGACAGGCGCCCATCACGCCGGACTTCATGCTGCGCCTGGGGCATGCGGTGGGTCGGGTGCTGCGCCAGAGCAGCGTGCGGCCGACCGTGCTGATCGGCAAGGACACCCGCATCTCGGGCTACATGATCGAGTCGGCGTTGGAGGCGGGCTTCGCGTCAGCTGGCGTCAATGTGCTGCTGACCGGCCCGCTGCCGACGCCGGGCGTGGCCTACCTGACCCGCGCGCTGCGCCAGGACCTGGGTGTGGTCATCAGCGCCTCGCACAATCCGTTCGACGACAACGGCATCAAGTTCTTCTCTGCCAAGGGAGAGAAGCTGCCTGATGCCTGGGAGTTGGCGGTCGAGGCAGCGCTGGACGAGCCGCCTCAGTGGGTCGATTCGGCCAGTCTCGGCCGCGCCAAGCGCGTGGAGGATGCGCGCGGCCGCTACATCGAGTTCTGCAAGGCCTGTTTCGGTTCCGACCTGACGCTCAAGGGGCTGAAACTGGTGGTCGACGCCGCCCACGGTGCTGCCTACCACGTCGCCCCCGACGTCTTCCATGAACTGGGGGGCGAGGTCATTTCCATCGGTTGCAAGCCTGATGGTTTCAACATCAACGCCGGCTTCGGCGCGACGGCGCCGGGCGCGCTGGTGGATGCGGTCAAGGCCCATGGTGCGGACTACGGCATTGCGCTGGACGGCGACGCCGACCGGCTTCAGCTGGTGGATGCCAGCGGTCGCATCTACAACGGTGATGAGCTGCTCTACGTCATGGTGGCGGACCGTCTGGCCCAGGGGCAGCGGGTGCCAGGCGCCGTTGGCACCTTGATGACCAACATGGCGGTGGAGGTTGCACTGCGCTCGCGCGATGTCGACTTCGTGCGCGCCAAGGTGGGGGATCGCTACGTGCTGGAGGAATTGGCCGCGCGCGGCTGGCAGCTGGGCGGCGAGGGCTCGGGCCATCTGCTGGCCCTTGACAAGCACACCACCGGCGACGGCATCGTCAGCGCGCTGCTGGTGCTGCAGTCGGTCTGCCGCAGCGGACGCAGCATTGCCGAGCAGTTGGCCGGCGTCGAGCTGTTCCCGCAGACGCTGATCAACGTGCGTCTGGCCGCCGGTCAGCAGGACTGGCAGGGCAACCCGCGCCTGGCCGCCGAGCAGAGCGCGGTGATGGCCGAGTTGGGCGGCCGTGGCCGCGTGCTGATCCGCGCCTCCGGCACGGAGCCGCTATTGCGGGTGATGGTCGAGGCGTCGGACGCCGGCGTGGCGCAGCGTTGCGCGCAGCGTCTGGCGGATGCTGTCACAGGCTGAGCGGGCGCCCATCCTCGATGGCCGGCGCCTGCAGTCGGCGGCTTGGCATTTCTGGCCGCGCATCTGCAATATGACGGACCCTTGACGGCTTTGTGTCAGTGTCATGCGACGCGGCGAAGACCTTCACAGGCAGCGCCGGGCGAGTTCCAATGGGCGCTGGTCGCCTTGGATTGTCACGGGTTCGTCATATTCGTCCCCTAGCATGCTGGGCATCGTCACATCATCAGCCCAAGCTGTCACAAATGAACTTTGTCCGCGTCAGCCAGTCCCTCGCCCTCGTTGCCGGCCTCGTCGGCGCCCAATTGGCCTTTGCGCAGGACGTGACCGGCGCCGGCGCGACCTTCCCGGCCCCGATTTATGCCAAGTGGGCCGATGCCTACAACAAGGCCACCGGTTCTCGCATCAACTACCAGTCGGTCGGTTCCGGTGCCGGCATCCGCCAGATCAAGGCCAAGACGGTTGACTTTGGCGCGTCCGACATGCCGTTGAAGGATGAGGAGCTGGCCAAGGATGGTCTGCTGCAGTTCCCCACGGTCATCGGCGGCGTCGTGCCCGTGATCAACATCAAGGGCGTGGCCCCGGGCCAGCTGAAGCTGACTGGCGCGGTTCTGGCCGACATCTACCTGGGCAAGATCACCAAGTGGAATGACGCGGCCATCACGGCGCTGAATCCGGGCGTCGCGCTGCCAGACGCCGCCATCGCGCCGGTTGCGCGCGCCGACGGTTCGGGCACCACCTTCGTCTTCACGAACTATCTGTCCAAGGTCAGCGAGGCCTGGAAGACCCAGGTCGGTGAGGGCACGGCGGTCAAGTGGCCGGCCGGTACGGCCGGCAAGGGCAACGAGGGTGTGGCCGCCTTCGTGCAGCGTCTGCCGAACTCCATTGGCTACGTGGAGTACGCCTATGTGAAGCAGAACAAGATGAACTTCGTGCAGATGAAGAACCGCGACGGCCAGTGGGTCAGCCCCAGCGACGACGCGTTCAAGGCCGCCGCGGCCAGTGCGGACTGGTCCAAGACGTTCTACCAGATCACGACCGATCAGCCCGGCAAGACCGCGTGGCCGCTGAGCAACCCGACCTACATCCTGATGTACAAGTCGCAGGACAAGCCTGCCAACGCCGCTGCCGCGCTGAAGTTCTTTGACTGGGCCTATAGCAACGGCGACAAGATCGCCGATGAGCTGGACTACGTGCCTCTGCCTGCCAGCGTCAAGGACCTGGTGCGCAAGCATTGGGCCCAGATCAAGGACGCTGCCGGCAAGCCGATTGCCTACAAGTAATTGATTGGGCGTTGCGGCGGGCCCGGCAGTTTGCCGGTCTTTGCCTCTTCCGATGCGCCCGTATGCATACGACCCGCGGAGGTTTCTTGGCTGCCATCTTTCCTGCCGACAGCGCCGGCGCCGACCGGAGCGAGCCTCAGCAGCGCAGTGCGCCGCTGAGCCCCCAACCTCAGCGCCGCCGTGTGGCCCCCTGGGCTGACACGTTGTTTGCCGCGTTGGCGCAGGGCGCGGCGTGGCTGACGCTGCTGCTGATGGTGGGCATCCTCGGGGCGTTGCTCATCGGCGCCGCACCGGCGCTGGAGGCCTTCGGTCTGGGCTTTTTGACCAGCGCCGAATGGGACCCTGTGCAGGAGAAGTTCGGCGGCCTGGTGATGATCTACGGCACGCTGGCCAGCTCGTTCATCGCGCTGATCATTGCGGTGCCGGTGAGCTTGGGCATCGCCATCTTCCTGACCGAGCTTTCGCCCGGCTGGCTCAAGCGCCCGCTTGGCATTGCCATCGAACTGTTGGCCGCCGTGCCCTCCATCGTCTACGGCATGTGGGGTCTGCTGGTGTTCGGCCCCATCCTGGCCACCTATGTGCAGCAGCCGCTGCAGGCCGCGTTCTCCGGCGTGCCCTACATCGGCGCCTTGTTCACCGGCCCGCCGGTGGGCATCGGCATCCTGTCCGCCGGCATCATCCTGGCGATCATGATCATTCCCTTCATCGCGTCGGTGATGCGTGACGTGTTTGAGGTCACGCCGCCCATGCTGAAGGAGTCCGCCTATGGGCTGGGCGCCACGACCTGGGAGGTCGTCTCCAAGGTGGTGCTGCCCTACACCAAGACCGGCGTGGTGGGCGGCATCATGCTGGGCCTGGGGCGGGCACTCGGCGAGACGATGGCGGTCACCTTTGTCATCGGCAACATGAACCAGTTGAACTCGTTGTCCGTCTTTGAGGCTGCCAACAGCATCACATCCACGCTGGCCAACGAGTTCGCCGAGGCCGCTGAAGGCCTGCACCAGGCCTCGCTGATGTACCTGGGCCTGGTGCTGTTCCTCATCACCTTCGTTGTGCTGAGCATCTCCAAGCTGCTGCTGATCCGGCTGAAGAAGAACGAAGGAGCGCGTTCATGAGCTCTACCCGCGACGCCCGCCGCCTGGCGATGCACCGCAAGCGCAAGCGCACCAATGCCGTCGCGCTGACGCTGTCCCTCGGCGCGATGGCCTTCGGCGTGTTCTGGCTGATCTGGATCCTGTTCGAGACCATCTATCAGGGCATCGGTGGACTGAACTGGGCGACGCTGACGGAGATGACGCCGCCGCCGCAGGGCGAGGGCGGTGGCCTGGCCAATGCCATCTTCGGCAGTTTCGTCATGGTGGGCTTGGCGACCCTGGTGGGCACGCCGGTGGGCATCCTGGCCGGCGTTTATCTCGCCGAGTACGGCCAGAAGACCTGGCTGGGTGCGGCGGTGCGCTTCATCAACGACATCCTGCTGTCGGCGCCGTCCATCGTCGTGGGGCTGTTCGTCTACGCCGTGGTGGTGGCCAAGCTGAAGAGCTTCTCCGGGATGGCTGGCATGCTGGCGCTGGCTCTGCTGGTCATTCCGGTTGTCATCCGCACGACCGAGAACATGCTGAGCCTGGTGCCCAACGCCTTGCGCGAGGCGGCCTATGCGCTGGGCACGCCCAAGTGGAAGGTCATCATCGGCATCACGCTCAAGGCGGCCCGTGCTGGCGTCATCACCGGCATCCTGCTGGCGCTGGCGCGCGTATCGGGCGAGACCGCGCCGCTGCTGTTCACCGCGCTGTCCAACCAGTTCTGGACCAGCGACCTCAGCTCGCCGATGGCCAGCCTGCCGGTCACCATCTTCAAGTTCGCAATGAGCCCCTACGAAAACTGGCAGAAGCTGGCCTGGGCTGGCGTCTTCCTGATCACGGTGGGCGTGCTCTTGCTGAACATCCTGGCCCGCGTGCTCTTCAAGAACAAACACTAAGGACCCGATCTCATGGACGCCAAGATCGAAACCTCGTTGAGCGAGCGTGCCAAGCTGTCGGTGCGCAACCTGAACTTCTACTACGGCAACTTCCACGCGCTGAAGAACATCAACCTCGACATTCCCGAAAAGAAGGTCACCGCTTTCATCGGTCCGTCGGGCTGCGGCAAGAGCACGCTGCTGCGCACGCTCAACCGCATGTTCGAGCTCTATCCCGAGCAGCGCGCCGAGGGCCAGATCCTGCTGGATGGCGAGGACATCTTGTCCAGCAAGGACGACGTCTCGCTGATCCGCGCCAAGGTCGGCATGGTGTTCCAGAAGCCCACGCCCTTCCCGATGTCCATCTACGACAACATCGCTTTCGGCGTGCGCCTGTTCGAGACGCTGCCGCGCGTGGAGATGGATGAGCGCGTGGAATGGGCGCTGAAGAAGGCGGCCCTGTGGACCGAGGTCAAGGACAAGCTCAACCAGAGCGGCGCCGGCCTCTCCGGAGGTCAGCAGCAGCGGCTGTGCATTGCGCGCGGCATCGCGATCAAGCCCGAGGTGCTGCTGCTCGACGAGCCCTGCTCGGCGCTGGATCCGATCTCCACCGGCAAGATCGAGGAACTCATCCACGAACTGAAGACCGACTACACGGTGGCCATCGTGACCCACAACATGCAACAGGCCGCGCGGTGCTCGGACTACACGGCCTACATGTATCTGGGCGACCTGATCGAGTTCGGCCCGACGGCCGAGCTCTTCATGAAGCCCAAGCGCAAGGACACCGAGGACTACATCACTGGGAGGTTCGGATGAACCAAGCAGCGATGAAGCGCTGCTCGCTGACTTCGCGCAGCAGCCGCAACCACCCCATCACCGGCCGTTTCGGCTAAGGAGGACGGCATGACCGACAAGCATCTCTCGACCCAGTTCGACGCCGAGCTCAGCGCGATCTCGACCCGCGTGCTGGAGATGGGTGGCCTGGTGGAAGCCCAGGTGGCCCAGGCCGTGCAGGCGTTGAGTGACTTCTCGGCCGAGTCGGCCGACGAGGTGTTGGCCCGCGAAGGCCGCGTCAACGCGATGGAGATCGAGATCGACCACGATCTCTCTAGCATCATCGCGCGCCGCCAGCCGACGGCCCGCGACCTGCGGCTGCTGATCGCGGTGTCAAAGACCATCGCCAACCTGGAGCGCGTGGGCGATGAGGCAGCGCGCATCGCGCGCACCGTGCAGCACCTGGTGGCCAGCGGTGTGTCGAGCCGGATGCGCGTGCCGATGTCGGACCTGGGCTTCGAGGCCGAGCTGGCGACCAGCCAGCTGCGCAAGGCGCTGGACTCTTTCGCCCGCCTGGACGTGGAGCGCGCGCTGGATGTGCTCAAGCATGACGATGAGATCGACAAGGAGTTCGACGGCCTGCTGCGCAAGCTCATCACCTACATGATGGAAGACCCGCGCACCATCTCCTCCTCCATCGACCTGGTCTTCGTCGCCAAGGCCATCGAGCGCGTGGGCGACCATGCCAAGAACCTGGCCGAGGTGGTGATTTACGTGGTCAAGGGCATGGACGTGCGCCACAACACGCCCGAGGCCGTCGAGACCATGGTCCGGTAATCGCCCGCCGCCTACCGGTTTCGCCGGCCCCTAGATGGGGCGCCGCTGGTGGCCCGGCAAAGCCGGCGCCATGGTGGTCGCGTGGGAATGCACTAGACGCTGGACCCAGAAAGCCTTTTCATGAGTCGAATCCTTGTCGTTGAAGACGAATCGGCCATCGCCGAACTGATCTCCATCAACCTGCGCCATGCGGGCTTCGAGGTCACGCTGGCGGGCAGCGCCAGCCAGGCGCAGTACGAGGTGGACCGCGTGCTGCCCGACCTGGTGGTGTTGGACTGGATGCTGCCGGGTCAGAGCGGCGTGGCGCTGGCGCGGCAATGGCGTGGCAGCGCGCGCACCAGGGAGTTGCCCATCATCATGCTGACGGCGCGCGCCGACGAGGGTGACAAGATCGCCGGACTGGACGCCGGGGCTGACGACTACGTCACCAAGCCCTTTTCCTCCAACGAGCTGCTGGCTCGCATCCGTGCCGTGCTGCGCCGCAAGGCGCCCGAGGCGCTGGACAGCGTGGTGGAGGTCGGCCCTCTGCTGCTGGATCCGGGCACCCGCCGCGTCAGCCGTGACGGTGTGGAGGTCAAGCTGGGCCCCACCGAGTTCCGCCTGTTGCATTTCCTGATGACCCATCCGGAGCGCGTGCATAGCCGCTCGCAGCTGCTGGACCGCGTCTGGGGCGACCATGTCTTCATCGAGGAGCGCACCATCGACGTCCATGTCAAGCGACTGCGCGAGGCGCTGCAGCGCGTGCAGTGCGAGCGCATGATCGAGACTGTGCGCGGCGCGGGCTACCGCCTGACCCAGCAGAGCAGAGTCCTGTCCGCCTGAGTGCGGTTGCGTTTTTATGTCCTGGTTTCTGCCGCGACTCCTGCTGGCCCTGGCGGCCGTGCTGCTGGGTTTCGTTGTCGGTGCGGCGGTGCGCGCGCTGACCGGCGTCGACGCGCTGGGGCTCGGGCTGGGCGTGACCGCCGGCGTGTGTGTGCCGCTGCTGGTCGATGCGCTGCGCGCTTCCCGCCTGCTGGAGTGGCTGCGCGGCAAGCAACTGGACAATGCACCGCGCGATACCGGCCTGTGGGGCGAACTGGGCTACCGCATCGAGCGCGCCTTGCGCGACCGTGAGAACACCATCAGCCGCGAGCGCCTGGCGCTGGAGCAGTTCCTCTCTGCCATCGAGGCCTCGCCCAATGGCGTGCTGATGCTAGACGAGCAGGAGCACATCCTGTGGTGCAACCGGGTTGCGGCCGACCATTTTGCGCTGGACCCCAAGCGCGACCTGCGTCAGCGCATCACCAACCTCGTGCGGGCACCGGCCTTCGTCGCCTACCTGCAGGCCGGGCGTTATGCGGAGCCGCTGATCCTTGGCAACAACCGTGGGCCGTGCACCTTGTCCATTGCCGTGCGCGAGTACGGCGAGGGCCGGCGGCTGGTGTTGTCGCAGGATATTACGGAGCGCGTGCGCAACGAGGGCATGCGGCGCGACTTCGTTGCCAACGTGTCCCACGAGATCCGCACACCGCTGACCGTGCTGGCCGGCTTCATCGAAACGATGCAGCAACTGCGCCTGACCGACGTCGAGCGCGAACGCGTGCTGACGCTGATGGGCCAGCAGACCCAGCGCATGCAGACGCTGGTGGCCGATCTGCTGACGCTGGCCCAGCTGGAGGGCAGTCCGAGGCCGGCGTCGGACCGCTGGGTGAGCCTGGATGGACTGCTGCTGCGCGTCGCGGCCGATGCGGAAGTGTTGTCGGCGGGCCGCCACAAGCTGCAGCTCAAGCCGCATACCGGCGTCGAGGTGGCCGGCGTCGAGAGCGAGCTGCTCAGCGCCGTGGCCAACCTCGTCAGCAACGCCGTGCGCTACACGCCAGAGGGCGGCAGCATCGAGATCGCCTGGCGGCTGTCGGAGGACGGCAGCGGCGAGCTGACCGTCATCGACGACGGCCCGGGCATCGCGCGCGAACACATCGCGCGGCTGACGGAACGCTTCTATCGCGTCGACGGCAGCCGCTCGCGCGACACCGGCGGCACGGGCCTGGGGCTGTCCATCGTCAAGCATGTGATGCAGCGCCATGGCGGCGAGCTGCTGATCCAGAGCGAGGTCGGCAAGGGCTCGCGCTTCCGCCTCGTGCTGCCGGCCGCCCGGGTGCGCCACAGCAGCGACGCGGCGCTGGGCGACGAAGCCGCGTTTGGCGCTTCCGGGGTGGCCGGCTACTGACGTTGCAGCAGCACCAGGCCGGCGCTGCCGCTGCGGTCCGTGGGGCGGCGCACCTGGGCGATGACCTGCCAGCCGGGTGGCACGCTCTGGCCAGCGGACAGCACGGCATACGGACAGGTCGTGCCCTCCAGCGTGCCGCGGCCCTGCACCTGCCAGCCGCCATGCCACTCCAGCGCCGCCAGCGTGGGCAGGCTCTGGCCGGGCGCAGCCAGACAGCGGGCGTTGGCGGGCAGGTGGGCCTTGATGCGCGACACCAGCGGCTGCAGGCTGCGCGCATAGTCCAGCGGCGGCAGCAGCAGCGTCATGATCAGCAGCCAGGCCAGCGCGACGCCTCCGGCTGGCAAGGCCATGCTCTTCCATAGTGCATGGCGGTGCCGGGCGGTGCGCCAGCGTACCAGCGCCAGCCAGGCGCCCGTGGCCGCCACCGCCATCACCAGCGCAACCAGGCTGAACTTGGGTTCGAAGCCCTCGGCCAGCTTGTTCAAGTTGGCCAGCGGGCGCGCCGGCCAGCCCGTGTGCATGGAAAGGTAGTAGATCCAGCCGAACAGTGCCAGCGCCGTGAAGATGAACAGACAGAACCAGTCCACTGCCGCCGAGATGCTGCGGCTCAGCGTCGGCAGCGCGAACGCGGCGAGGATGGCCATGGGCGGCAGCGCGAGCAGCAGTGCACTGTCCGCGCCGTCCATCGCGACACAGGCGACCAGCGGCACCAGCATCGCCATGGTTGGCACGGCGATGTGGCGACGCAGGCCGTGATGGCGCCAGCGCCACAGCGTCCACAGCGCCAGCGGGCCGGCCGGCCAGCAGAACCAGGCCAGCAGTCGCAGCAGCGAGCCGATGTCCAGCGTCGGCGCGACCCGCCAGGCCCAACCACGAAACACCCAGGCCGCCAGTACCGCCAGCGCCAGCGAGCCCAGCAGCCACAGCCGAAGGCTCTTGGCCTCGTCATAGGCGGAGCGGTGGTTCAGCAGCACGCCCAGCAGGCCCAGCGCGCAGGCCACGGCGGGCGCGCCGCTGGCGGCCAGCGCAGGCAGCGCCAGCAGCACGGCGGCTCGCGCACGCCGCGGGCGGAACGGAGCCGCCGCCAGGCCGTACAGGTAAACCGATGCCGCCAGCAACTGCAGCAACTCGGGCGTGGTCTCATGGCCCAGGCGCAGCAGGCCCAGCGTGGCCATCAGCGCCAGCAGCGCGCCGTCGGCCAGTGCGCGTGCATAGTCCACCGCCTGGGCCTCACCGCCGAACGCGAATGCCACCGGCTGAGCGGCCTCGGTGCGCGCGAGATGGAAGCAGGCGTACCAGACCGCCACCAGCACGCCCACCAGCACCAGCGCATAGGGCAACCGGGCGGCGACCGGCTCGGCGAGGAAGGGCAGGGCCTTGATCGCCAAGGCACCCAGCCAATAGGGCAGGGGGCCGCCCTCGGCAGGAATGCCGGCGATGGCCGGCCGCCACCAGGGCGCGTCGCCGTGGGCGATGCTGGCCATGAAGCCAAAGGCCGTCAGGTCGGCATTGCGCCAGGGGTCGCGGCCAAAGACGCCGGGGATCACATAGGCCGCGCACAACAGCAGCAGCAGCACCCGGGGCAGGCGCTCGGCGTCACGCTCGGCAACGATGGCGGGGGTCGGGAGGTTCACACGCGAAGTTCGATGGAGGCGGCCGGCATGATGCCGCCATTTGGCGAGGGGCAAAGAAAAAGGGCAGCGAAAGCTGCCCTTGGACGTTGGTGCGGCGAAACAGCCGCCGCCGCATCACTTCTTGATGCCGACGCGCGCGAACTTGTTGCGGAACTTCTCGACGCGACCGCCCAGGTTGTCCACGCTCTTCTGCGTGCCCGTGTAGAAGGGGTGCGACTCGCTGGTGGTTTCCAGCTTCACCAGCGGCAAGGTCTTGCCGTCGATCTCGATGGTTTCCTTGGTCTGCACGGTGGAACGCGTCACGAACTGGAAGCCGTTGGACTGGTCGACGAAAACGACGTCGCGGTAGTTGGGGTGAATGCCTTCTTTCATGGGAACCTCTTGGCTGGGTCGGGAGCCACGCTCAATGCCTTGGGCGCACTTTCCGGGGGTGTCTGGGCGGAAAACCCGGCATTGTAGCGGGCTTCCCGGTGGTGTGGCTAGGTTTCGGGCTGAAGTTACCCGCCGCGCCGCATCATGTCGAAGAAGTCCAGGTTGTTCTTCGACGCCTTCATCTTGTCGAGGATGAACTCCATCGCCTCAATCTCGTCCATGTTGTAGAGCAGCTTGCGCAGGATCCAGCTCTTTTGCAGGATCTCGGGCTTGAGCAGCAGCTCCTCACGGCGCGTGCCGGACTTGTTGATCAGGATGGACGGGTAGACGCGCTTCTCGGCCATGCGGCGATCCAGATGGATTTCGCAATTGCCGGTGCCCTTGAACTCCTCGTAGATGACCTCGTCCATCTTGGAGCCGGTGTCGATCAGCGCCGTGCCGATGATGGTGAGGGAGCCGCCTTCCTCGATGTTGCGCGCCGCGCCGAAGAAGCGCTTGGGGCGCTGCAGCGCGTTGGCGTCCACGCCGCCGGTCAGCACCTTGCCGGAGCTGGGCAGCACGTTGTTGTACGCGCGGGCCAGCCGCGTGATCGAGTCCAGCAGGATGATGACGTCCTTCTTCAGCTCCACCAGGCGCTTGGCGCGCTCGATCACCATCTCGGCCACCTGCACGTGGCGGGCCGCGGGTTCGTCAAAGGTGGAGCTGATGACCTCGCCGCGCACGGTGCGCAGCATCTCGGTCACTTCCTCGGGACGCTCGTCGACGAGCAGCACGATGAGGTGGCAGTCCGGATGGTTGGCCACGAGAGCATGGGCGATGCTCTTCATCATCTCCGTCTTGCCGGTCTTGGGTTGGGCGACGATGAGGGCGCGTTGGCCTTTGCCGATGGGCGCGATCAGGTCGATGATGCGACCGGTGATGTTCTCCTCGCCCTTGTAACCTTCGCGTTCGAGCCTGAACTGCTCCTTGGGGAACAAGGGCGTCAGGTTCTCGAACATGATCTTGTTCTTGCTTTCCTCGGGCGTCTGGCCGTTGACCCGGTCGACCTTCACGAGCGCGAAGTAGCGCTCGCCGTCCTTGGGTACGCGCACCTCGCCTTCCACCAGGTCGCCCGTGTGCAGGTTGAAGCGCCGGATCTGGCTGGGCGACAGGTAGATGTCGTCGGTCGACGCCATGTAGCTGGCTTCGATGGAGCGCAGGAAGCCAAAGCCGTCCGGCAGCACTTCCAGGACGCCGTCGCCGAAGACCTGCTCGCCGGCCTTGGCGCGCTTCTTCATGATGGCAAACATCAGCTCCTGCTTGCGCAGGCGCGTGACGTTGTCGATTTCCAGTTCCTCGCCCATCTTGATGAGGGCGGAGACGTGAAGGGCTTTGAGTTCGGAGAGATGCATGGGTGAAAACCCGTCAGGTTCCGCGGCGCCAGCCAAGGCGCTTGCGGCGTTGTCACGGCCGCCCCGGAAAAGCACCGAAAAGCGGATCGTTCAAACAGCGAACGATGCGGATTCAGGAAGTGGGGGAGGGGGAGCCGAGGCCACGCTGGCTGGATTCCGTCGTGGAAACCGGGGCGTGTTGGCTTTGGCTGCTGCAGCGATGGCGCCAGGATGCGCCACAGAACGCTGCAGCAGTTGGGCGCGATTATAGGTTCGCGTCGAGGAAGGCGGTCAACTGGGCCTTGGAGAGAGCACCGACCTTGGTGGCGGCGAGCTGGCCGTTCTTGAACAGCATCAGCGTCGGGATGCCGCGGATGCCGAACTTGGCCGGCACTTCGCGGTTCTCGTCCACGTTCATTTTCGCGACCTGCAGCTTGTCGCTGTAGCCGCTGGCCACCTCGTCCAGGATGGGCGCAATCATCTTGCACGGACCGCACCATTCGGCCCAGTAGTCCACGAGAACCGGCTTGCCGGACTGGATCACGTCGGCTTCGAACGACGCGTCGGAAACATGCTTGATCAATTCGCTGCTCATGAGAGGGTTCCTTGGCCGCAGAACGTAGGCGGTCGCCACTGACCGCCCCGTCCGAATGGGCAAAATGATTGTGACATAGCCACTATGTCCGGACGACCGCCAGGGGCGCCGTGGCAGGGGCGGACATGAGGGTGGGAGGCATTTCTTGCAAGACCTGAAGCTCGGCCTTACGGCCGGGGAAGACATCGACGCCTTCTGGCGCCGCGTCGCGGCCGTCAGCTCGGACTGGCTGGCGGCACAGGGTGCGCCGCTGCGCGACGCGGTGCTGCTGCTGCCGTTCGCGCAGCAGATCGTGCCGGCGCGGCGCGCCTTCTTGGCGCGTGGTGGCTGGCAGCCGCGCATCACCACCAGCCACAGTCTGGCCTCGGCGCTCGGCCCGGCGATGCTGGCCGCACCGGAGCAGCTCTCCGGCGACCCCACCATCGATGCCTTCACCGCCGACCGCCTGCTTGCCGGCCAGAGCTGGGTGGCGCCGCTCAAGCGCAGCAGCCCGCGCGCCTACCGGGTCGCGCTGGCGCGGCTGGTGGACACGGCCCAGGCGTTCGCGCGGGCGGCTGCCCAGGTCGCGCCGGCGCAGCGTCCCGCCTTCCTGGACGCCGCCCGCCAGCGTTTGGCCGCGATGGAGGCCGGGCCCGGCCTGCTGGAGCGTGCGCTGGCCCAGGTGGCGCTGGCCTGGGTGACGGCCGACGAGCGCCGGCCGGCCACCGACGCGCTGTTCGAGCTGCGCCCCAGCGCCTGGATCTGGCTGCGCGCCGGTGGCCCGGACCCACTGGCCCAGGCCCTGCTGGCGCAGGCCGGCTGCCCCTGTCTGTGTCTGGATGCCGACTTGGATCTCGACCAGGCCTGGGCCGGTTTCATGCCAGCGGCGGTCGTGGACACCGCCGTCGCCCCCGACGCCGAGACGCTGGCCGCCCAAGCGGCCACCGCCGTGATTCAGCATCTCAACGCCGGCCGCCGGCCGGTCGCGCTGCTGGCGCAGGACCGTGTCGTCATCCGCCGCGTGCGCGCGCTGCTGGGCCGCCAGGGCGTGCCTGTGCATGATGAGACCGGCTGGACGCTGGCCACCACGCCGGCCGCGGCGGCGCTGATGGCGCTGCTGCGCGCCGCGCTGGCCGGTGGCGCGGTCGACGACTGGTTGGCCTGGCTGAAGTCGGCGCTGGCCGCCGACTGGGATGGCGGCGCGCTGGTGGAGCTGGAGTCGCGCTGTCGCCGCTTCGGCTGGCGCCGGGCGGCCCAGCTCGACGCCGCCGCGCTGCCGCCGGCCGTGGGCGCCGTCTGGCAGCGCGCGCGCCACCAGCTCGAACCGCTGGCTGGCGGTGCACGCTCGCTGGGTGGCTGGCTGGTCGCGCTGGGCCGGGCGCTGCAGGGGCTGGGGCCGCTGTCGGGCATCGAAGGTGGCGAGGCCTTGCTGGAGGCGCTGTGGCTGTCGCGCACCCCCTGGGCCGGCAGTGCCCACGAGGCCGCGCTGGCGCAGACGCGGCTGCGGCCCGAGGAGTTTCTGGCCTGGGTGGACGACACGCTGGAGGCCGCGCAATTCGAGCCGCCGGAGAGTGCCGGCGCGGCCGAGGTGGTCATCACGCCGCTGGCGCGCGCCATGCTGCGGCCCTTTGGCGCCGTCGTGCTGCCCGGCGCCGACGCGGCGACGCTGGGCCCCGTCAAGCCGCAGGTTGGCCTGCTGGACGACGCCGATGCCGCCGCGTTGGGCCTGCCCACGCTGGCCCAGCGGCGCGAGGCGGAGGCCGCCGGTTTCGCTCAGCTGCTGCGCGCACCGCGGCTGACCTTGCTGCGCTGCAGCTTCGCCGGCGCCGAGCCCCTGCCTGCCAGCCCGCTGCTGGAGCGTCTGGCCGGTGCCGCGGCTAGGGCCGGCCAGGCGCTTGCGGTCTGGCAAGACGGCCGCACGGCCCAGCCGCCACAGCCGGCGCCGCGCGCGCGGGCTGTGGCGGCGGTTGGCGGGCGGCTGCCGGCGGTGCTCAGCGCCAGCGCCATCGATGCGCTGCGCAACTGCCCCTACCAGTTCTTCAGCCGCGTGCTGCTGGGCTTGCGCGAGGCCGACGAGCTGGAGCAGGAGGCCAGCAAGCGCGACTACGGCACCTGGCTGCATGCGGTGCTGAAGCGCTTCCATGAGGCGCGCGGTGACGGCGACGACGATGCCGCGCTGGGCGCCGCCGCGGCCGCCGAGCTGGCGCTGCTGGACGAGACCGACTTTCTGCCGTTCTCGGCCGCCTTCGAGCGGCTGCGGCCGCTGTATCTGGCCTGGCTGGCTGAAGCGGAGGCTGGCGGCCAGCGCTTCGTGGCCGGCGAGGTCGAGCGCGACTGCCGGCCCTTGGCCGCGCCGCTGGACTCGCTGGTTGTCAAAGGCCGCATCGACCGCATCGACCAGGGTCCCGCCGGCATCTGGCTGCTGGACTACAAGACCGGCGACGCCAAGGCCCTGAAGGGCAAGTTCGCCACGCGTTCAGAGGACACCCAGCTCGCGACCTATGCGCTGCTGTCCGGCGCCTCGGCCGATCTGCAGGCTGCCTACCTCGTGCTCGACGACGGCAAGGGCATTGAGCAGCTGCCGCACGAGCAGGTCAGCGAGACCGCGCGGGTGCTGCGCGACGGCCTGCAGGCCGACCTCGAAGCCATCCGCGGCGGCGCCGTGCTGCCGGCCCTGGGCGAGGGCCGTATCTGTGATTTCTGCGAAGCCCGCGGCCTGTGCCGCAAGGACGACTGGCAATGAAAGCGCCCCTCGCCCAGCCGCGTCGCGCTGAACGCGGGCGAGTCCACTCCTCGGCCATGCAGACCGCGCCGGGGCTTGTGCCCCAGCCCCTGGGCAGGCACGGACAGCCCACTGGCGTGTTCGTGTCCGGCCGTGGCCCGCGCGCGGCGATGCGTATGGCATGGGGTTGCCTGCACATTGCCAGACGGGCCAGCTTGGGATGGCCCGGCATTCGTCCCGACAACTCCTGCAACCGTGGGCAGCTGACATGAACACTCTCGCCTACTGGGCCGACGGCCAGCGCATCCCGCGCGAGCGCTTCTACGCGCTGGCCTGTGATCCGGCGCGCAGCATCGTCGTCGAGGCCTGCGCCGGCGCGGGCAAGACCTGGATGCTGGTCTCGCGCATCCTGCGCGCGCTGCTGGACGGTGCCCAGCCGCAGCAAATCGTTGCCATCACCTTCACCCGCAAGGCCGCCGGCGAGATGCGCGAGCGGCTGGCCCAATGGCTGGCCGAGTTCGCCCAGGCCGGCCCGGCCCAGCAGCTCGCGGCGCTGCAGCAGCGCGGGCTATCGGCCGACGCGGCGCTGGCGCTGCAGCCGCGGCTGGCGGCGCTGCAGGGCGAACTGCTGCGCGGCGGCCGGGCCGTGGAGGTGCGCACCTTCCACGGCTGGTTCTCGCAGCTGCTGCGCGCGGCGCCGCTGGCGTTTCTGCAGCAGCAAGGCATCGCGCCGGAGCTGAAGCTGCTGGAGGACGAGGCCGAGCTGATGCCCATGCTGTGGCGGCGTTTCTATGCGGCCGTGCTGGCCGACAGTGGGCTGCGCGCGGACTTCCAGGCGCTGACGCAGTCGCGCGGCCGGCACAACCTGCGCGGATGGCTGCTGGGCGCCTTTGCCAAGCGCGTCGAGCTGCGGCTGGCCGAGGCCGCCGGCACGCTGGCCGACAGCCTGCCTGGTGCCGTCGAGCTGCTGGGCACGACGCCCGAGGCCTTCTTTGAGCGTCTGCGCGAACCGCTCGCCGCGCTGGCGCGGCAACTCGGCCAGGCCAAGGGCAAGAAGAGGGCGCAGGACGCCGCGAACGCGCTGCAGCAGGCGCAGGACTTCGAGGCCGCCTTCGCGGCGCTGTTCACGGTCAAGGGCGAGCCGCGCAAGCTCGGCGTCGACAGCCCCGACCTCGCCGGACTCTGCGACGAGCTGCTGCGCCTGCGCGCGGCCATGCTGCAGCAGCACGCGGCGCAAGAGCATGCTGCGATGCGCCGGCTGGCGCTGGTGCTGGTGGACACCTTCGAGGCGCTCAAACGCGAGCGCGGTCTGGTGGACATGAACGACCTGGAGCGCGGCGCGCTGGCGCTGCTGGCCGACGCGCAGACGGCCGGCTGGGTGCAGCAGCGCCTGGACGCGCAGGTGCGCCACCTGCTCATCGACGAGTTCCAGGACACCAGCCCCTTGCAGTGGCAGGCGCTGCACGGCTGGCTGCAGGCCTATGCCGGCGCGGGCGGCGGCGCGCCACTGTCGGTCTTCATCGTGGGCGACCCCAAGCAGAGCATCTACCGCTTCCGGCGTGCCGACCCACGCGTGTTCGCGGCGGCCCAGGCCTTCGTCTGCGAGGGCCTGGCCGGCGTGCGGCTGGCCTGCGACCACACGCGCCGCAATGCGCCCGAGGTGCTGGACGCTGTCAATGCGGTCTTCGACGCCGCACAGCGTGCCGGCGCCTACGAGGGCTTCCGCACCCACACCACCGAGATCACGCGGGGGGACGAGCTGGCCGGCTTGTGGGCGCTTCCCGCCGAGGTCGCTGAGCCCGCTGCGCCTGCGGCGGCGGACCCGCTGCGCTGGCGGCCCAGCCTCGAAGAGCCGCGCTTCGAGCCCGAGGTCAGTCGGCGCGCGGCCGAATGCGAGCGCGTCAGCGCCGCGATCGCGGGGCTGCTGCGTGAGCGGCCGGAGCTGCGACCGGGC
Organism: Roseateles sp.; assembly: GCA_046294815.1. Taxonomy (GTDB): domain Bacteria; phylum Pseudomonadota; class Gammaproteobacteria; order Burkholderiales; family Burkholderiaceae_C; genus Pelomonas. The sequence continues at coordinate 51,849 of JBKBOJ010000009.1, forward strand.
GACCTGTTCGTGCTGGCCCGCAAGCGCGAGCCGCTGCGCCAGCTCAGCGTGGCGCTGACGGCCGCCGGCATCCCGCATGCGGCGCCCGAGGAGCAGCCGCTGACCGAGCAGCCCGACGTGGCCGACCTGCTGGCGCTGCTGGACGTGCTGGCCTCGCGCGGCCACGACTTGTCGTTGGCGCGCGCGCTGCGCAGCCCGCTGTTTGGCGTGTCCGAAGCCGACCTGCTGACGCTGGCCGAGGCCGCGGGCACGGCCGAATGGCTGGGCCAGCCGCCGGCGCCGCGGCGCAGTTGGTGGGATGCGCTGCAAGGCCTGACCGCGCCGGGGCCGGCGCTGGCCCGCGCGCAGGCGCTGCTGGCGAGCTGGGGCGAGCAGGCGTGCCGGCTGACGCCGCACGAGCTGCTGGACCGCATCGTCCACGAGGGCGAGCTGCTGGACCGCATCGCCGCCGCCGTGCCGGCGGCGGATGCGGGCGTGCGCCTGCAGGCCGTGCAGGCACTGCTGCAGGCGGCGCTGGCGCTGGACGGTGGGCGTTATGCGCAGCTCTACGGCTTCGTGCGGGCGCTGAAGAGCCGGCCGCCGAAGTTCGTTCCGGCCGCTGCGCCCGACGCCGTGCAGCTGCTGACCATCCACGGCGCCAAGGGGCTGGAGGCCGAGGTTGTTTTCCTGCTGGACTGCGACGCCGCGCCGCCCAAGGCCGAGACGCTGGGCCTGCTGCTGGACTGGCCGGTGGGCCAGCCGGCGCCGCGCCGCGCGGCCTTTCTGGGCTCGGAGGCGCGGCCGCCGGCCTCGCTGCAGGCGCTGGTGGACGAGGAAAGGACCGCCCGCGAGCGCGAGGAGCTCAACGGCCTGTACGTGGCGCTGACGCGCGCGCGGCGCGCGCTGGTGCTCAGCCACACGCCGGGCCGCGGCCAGGCCACCACCTGGTGGCAGCGGCTGCAGCCGTTGGCCCGGCCCTGGCCGCTGCCGCTGCTGCGAGACGCCACGCT
>JBKBOJ010000010.1:0-7780 GCA_046294815.1 Roseateles sp.
ATCTCGGCCGTCTGCGCCGTGCTGGCGCTGCAGCTGCGCAACGGCACGGTGCAGCAGGCGCGCTTCGCCTTCGGCGGCATGGCGGCCATCGTCAAACGCGCCGCCGCGGCCGAGGCGGCCGTCGTGGGCCGCCCCTGGACCGAGGCCACCGCAGAAGCCGCCGCGCTGGCCTTGCCGCAGGACTTCCAGCCGCTGACCGACATGCGCGCCAGCCAAGCCTACCGGATGAAGGTCGCGCAGAACCTGCTGCGCAAGCTGTGGCTGGAGACGCTGGAGCGCCGCACGATCACCATCTGGCGCTCGGGGAGGCTGGCCGCATGAACAAGCCCGAAGCCTTGTTGATGCCGACGCCCGTTGTCGGCACGTCGCGGCCGCATGAGTCCGCCCACCTGCACGTCAGCGGCGCCGCGCCCTACACCGACGATCTGCCCGAGCCGGCGGGCACGCTGCATGCGGCGCTGGGGCTGTCCCCCTTCGCGCACGGCCGGCTGACGGGCATCGATCTGGAGCGCGTGCGCCGCATGCCCGGCGTCGTCGCGGTGTTCACGGCGGCCGACATACCGGGCGAGAACAACTGCGGCCCGCTGCTGCACGACGATCCCATCCTCGCCGACGGCGAACTGCGCTACGTCGGCCAGCCGGTGTTCGCCGTCATCGCGACGCAGCGCGAGCTGGCCCGCCGCGCCGCAGCACTGGCCCAACAGGTCATCCAAGCCGAGCCGCTGCCTGCCGTGCTCACCGCACGGCAGGCGCATGCGGCCGGCCAGTATGTGCTGCCGCCCATGCACCTGACGCGCGGCGAGCCGGCCCAGCACCTGGCCAGCGCGCCGCACCGGCTGCAAGGCACGTGGAGCGTAGGCGGCCAGGAGCAGTTCTATCTGGAGGGCCAGATCAGCCTCGCCGTCCCGCAGGAAGGCGGCGAGGGCCTGCTGGTGCATTGCTCCACGCAGCACCCCAGCGAGATGCAGCAGCTGGTGGCCCACAGCCTGGGCTGGGCTTCGCACCGCGTGGTCGTGCAATGCCGGCGCATGGGCGGCGGCTTCGGCGGCAAGGAGTCGCAGTCCGCGCTGTTCGCCTGCGTCGCGTCCATCGCCGCGCTGAAGCTGGGCAAGCCGGTCAAGCTGCGCGTGGACCGTGACGACGACTTCCTGATCACCGGCCGCCGCCATGGCTTCGACTATCGCTGGGACGTGGGCTTCGACGCCGACGGCCGCATCCTGGCTGCCGACATCGAGCTCGTCTCCAACGCGGGCCACAGCGCCGACCTGTCCGCGCCGGTGATGGCACGCGCGCTGTGCCACTTCGACAACGCCTACTGGCTGCCGCATGTGGCCATGCACGGCTATTGCGCGAAGACCAACACGCAGAGCAACACCGCCTTCCGCGGCTTCGGCGGGCCGCAGGGTGCCATCGCCATCGAGATGATCCTGGACGGCATCGCGCGCCGGCTCGGGCTGGACGGGACGCAAGTGCGCGAGCGCAACTTCTACGCGCCCGGCCGCGACATGACGCCCTATGGCCAGCGCGTCGAGGAGCTGCACGCCCAGGCGCTGACGGCACAGCTGCTGGCCAGCAGCCGCTACGCCGAACGCCGTGCCGAGATCGCCGCGTTCAATGCCTGCAGCCGCGTGCTGAAGAAGGGCCTGGCCTTCACCCCGGTCAAGTTCGGTATTTCCTTCAACGTGGCCCACCTGAACCAGGCCGGCGCACTGGTGCATGTCTACACCGACGGCTCGGTGCTGGTGAACCACGGCGGCACCGAGATGGGCCAGGGGCTGAACACCAAGGTCGCGCAGGTCGTCGCGCACGAGCTGGGCCTGCCCTTCTCGGCCGTGCGCTGCTCGGCCACCGACACCAGCAAGGTCGCCAACACCTCGGCCACGGCCGCCTCCACCGGCAGCGACCTGAACGGCAAGGCCGCGCAGGACGCCGCGCGCAAGATCAAGGCGCGGCTGGCCGCCTTCGCGGCCGAACGCTTTGGCTGTGCGGCGGAGCGGGTCGTGTTTGCCGATGGCCAGGTCAGCGGCGGCGGGCACAGCCTGCCTTTCAAGGAGCTGGTGGCCGCGGCTTACCTGAAGCGCATCCAGCTGTGGAACGACGGCTTCTACGCCACGCCCGGCCTGCACTGGGACAAGACCAAACTGCAAGGCCACCCCTTCTACTACTACGCCTGGGGCGGCGCCGTCTGCGAGGCGCTGGTGGACACGCTGACCGGCGAGAGCCGCATCACGCGGGCCGACCTGCTGCACGACGTGGGCCAGAGCCTGAACCCGGCCATCGACATCGGCCAGATCGAAGGCGGCTTCATCCAGGGCATGGGCTGGCTGACGATGGAGGAGCTGGTGTGGCATCCCAAGACGGGGCTGCTGACCACGCACGCGCCCAGCACCTACAAGATCCCGACCGCCAACGACTGCCCCACCGAGTTCCGCACCGAGCTGTTCGGCGTGGCCAACGCCAGCGAGACCATCCACCGCAGCAAGGCCGTCGGCGAGCCGCCGCTGCTGCTGGGCTTTGCGGCGCTGCTGGCGATCAAGGACGCCTGCGCGGCGTGCGGGCCCGAGGGCTGCGACCCGCCGCTGCGCGCACCCGCCACGGCTGAAGCCGTGCTGGCCGCCATAGACTCCGTGCGATGAAATTCATCGCCAACCTTGGCGCCGCGCTGTTGATGGCCGGCTGCGCCAGCGTCAAGCCACCCGCACCGGCCATCGTCAGCGTCGAGACCTGGGGCGGCACACCGGCCAGCGTGCCTGCGGCGCCGCAGCGCATCAGCAAGATCACGCTGCACCACCAGGGCGAGATCTGGAAGGACGGCACCGACGTCGAGAACTATCTGCGCCGGCTGCAGCAATGGTCGCGCCTGACCAAGCGCTGGGCCGACATCCCCTACCACTACGTCATCGCGCCCGACGGCCGCATCTACGCCGCACGGCCGCTGCAGCAGGCCGGCGACACCAACACCGAGTACGACCCGCGGGGCCATGCGCTGCTGATGCTGGTCGGCAACTTCGAGGAACAGCAGCCCACGCCCGCACAGCTGAACGCCGCCGTCGCGCTGACCGCCTGGCTGGCGCGGGAACACCGGCTGGGGCTGGACGACATTGCCAGCCACAAGGACTACAGCCGGCAGACCGTCTGCCCGGGCAAGAACCTGTACGCCTATCTGGAATCGGGTTGGTTCAAGGCGGAGGTGGGCAAGAAGCTCTAGCTTCGAGCCTTCTGCGTCGCAATCAGCACCGCCTGCGTGCGCGAGCTGGCGCCCAGCGCCTTGAGCACCGCGGCGACATGGTCTTTGACCGTGTCCACGCCGATGTTCAGCTCGCGGGCGATTTCCTTGTTGGACAGGCCGCGCGCCAGCAGGTCCAGCACGCCCCTCTGGCGCGGCGTCAGCGGCAGCTCGGCCCAGGCCTGCGAGGCGGCGGGCGCGGCGGCGGCCTGCGTCTGCTGGGCCAGTGGCTTCAGCGGCGGCACATAGGTGCCGCCAGCCAGCACCAGCTGCAAGGCCTGCACCAGGGTGTCGAGGTCGCTGCGCTGGGGCAGATAGCCCATGGCGCCGGCACCGAGAGCCTGCAGGGCATCCTCGGTGTCGTCGGTGCCCGAGATGACCACCACCGGCAGCAGCAGGTGCTCGCGGTGGATGTGCTGCAGCAGCGCGAAGCCGCCGTCCACCTGCAGGTCCAGCAGCACCAGGCGCGGCAGTTCCTGGGCCAGCACGGCGCGCGCCGCGTCGGCGTTGTCCACGCCCTGCACCTGCGCGCCCGGGAAATGCTGCTCGACCAGGCCGGTCAGCGCCGCGCGCACCATGGGAAACGCGTCGACCAGCAAGACCTTCATCGTGAGGCTTCCTCCCTGCGGGAGATGATAGTCAACGCAATGCCGCCGCCAGCAGCGGCTTGGCCCAGGCGGGCACACTGCGCAGCGGCCCATGGCTGACGACGCGGCCGGCCTGCATCTGCAGCAGCAGCACCGGCTGCGGACGCTTGCCGACGCGCGGGTCGGCCTCGACGCTGTTGTCGAACACGCGCAGGCTGGCGAGAACCGGCATCAGCGTGACGAGGTTGCTGCGACTGGCGTCGAAGCGCTCGCGCACCTTGGCCTCTGGAATGTCGTGCCCGCCCGCCAGCACACGGGCCGCAATGCGCTGCAGGTGAAGCTCGGGGGTGCCCAGGCCGGCGAACCAGACGTGGACCTCCGCGCCAGCGCGCGCGCCGTCCAGCAGCAGCCGGGCGATGCTCTTGCCGCCCAGCGTGGTCTCGAAGGCATAGGTCAAGCCCTCGGCCAGCGCCCGCTCCAGGCCGCGGCGGCCCAGCGTCCATGCAAGACCGTTGGCCTGTTCGGCAGTCAGCCGCGGCTGCAGCTCGCGCAGCCGGGCGGCAAAGACATCGGGGTTGAAGAACTCGGCCCCGCCGGCCTGCAGCGTCGCGCCGCCCAGCGAGCTCTTGCCGGCGCCGTTGACGCCGGCCAGCACGTAGAGCCGGGCCGGCACTCAGCGGCCCCTGCGGCGCGCCTTGGCGGCCTTTGCAGTCTTCACGGCCACCTGGCCGATGGCCTCAGGCGCCATCGCGAAGGCTTGCTCCATCGCATCGCCCTGGCCCTGCATGCGCGCCAGCATCGCATCGAACTCGCCGTCCAGCGCGCCCAGGTCGGGCTTGGCGGCGCGCTGCAGCTCGCGGTAGCGCGCCACCGACATCAGCACATAGGCCGGCTGGTCGTGCTTGGTGATGAGCACGGCGCCATGGGCGTCGACCGTGCGCCCCACCTTCTGCATGCCAGCCACCAGCTGCGTGGCCGAGACGCTGGGCAACTGGTCGGCAAGGGCTTGTTCGAGGACGGCGGACATGGCGGCTCCTGGTCAGGAGCGTCCATTTTCACCATTTTGGGAAAAATGGGGAATCAATGGGCTTCCTCCCAGTTGCTGCCCACGCCCACCTCGGCCAGCAGCGGCACCTTGAGCTGAGCCACGCCGGCCATCAGCCGCGGCACCTCGGTGCGGATCCAGTCCAGCTCGCCTGCAGGCACCTCGAACACCAGCTCGTCATGCACTTGCATGACGATGCAGGACTGCTTGCCGGCGCGGTCCAGCTCGGCCTGCACGGCCAACATGGCCAGCTTGATGAGGTCGGCCGCCGTGCCCTGCATCGGCGCGTTGATGGCCTGGCGCTCGGCACCGGCACGGCGCTGGCCGTTGCCGCCGCGGATCTCGGGCAGGTAGATGCGGCGGCCGAACAGCGTTTCCACGTAGCCCTTCTCGGCCGCACTGGCCTTGGTTTCGTCCATGTAGCGCTTCACGCCGGCGAAGCGGGTGAAGTAGCGGTCGATGTAGTCCTTGGCGGCCTTCTGTTCGATGCCCAGCGCAGCCGCCAGGCCGAAGGCACCCATGCCGTAGATGAGGCCGAAGTTGATGGTCTTGGCATAGCGGCGCTGCTCGCCGGATACCTCGTCCAGCGGGACGCCGAACACCTCGCTGGCGGTGGCGCGGTGCACGTCCTGGCCCTCCTGGAAGGCGCGCAGCAAGCCTGGGTCCTCGCTGATGTGGGCCATGATGCGCAGCTCGATCTGCGAGTAGTCGGCGCTGACGATGCTGCAGCCCGGCGGCGCGACAAAGGCCTCGCGCACGCGGCGACCCTCGGCGGTGCGGATGGGGATGTTCTGCAGGTTGGGCTCGTTGCTGGACAGCCGCCCGGTCACCGCCACGGCCTGCGCGTAGTTGGTGTGCACGCGACCGGTCTGCGCGTTGACCTGCAGCGGCAGCTTGTCGGTGTAGGTGCTCTTGAGCTTGGAGAGGCTGCGGTGCTCCAGGATTTTGGCCGGCAGGGGGTAGTCGGCGGCCAGCTCGGTGAGCACCTCCTCATCGGTGGACGGCGCACCGGTGGCGGTCTTCTTGATGACCGGCAGACCCAGCTTGCCGAACAGGATCTCGCCGATCTGCTTCGGTGAGCCGATGTTGAACGGCTGGCCGGCAATGTCGTAGCACTGCTGCTCCAGCAGCACCAGGCGCTGGCCCAATTCGTGGCTTTGCTGCTTGAGCTTGTCGGCATCGATCAGCACCCCGTGGCGCTCGATGCGCGCCAGCAGCTCGGCGGTGGGCATCTCGATGTCGCGGTAGATGCGCAGCAGCCCGGGCTCGGCCTCGATCTGCGGCCACAGCACCTGGTGCAGCTGCAGGCACATCTCGCTGTCCTCACCCGAGTAGGTGGTGGCCTTGGCCACGTCCACCTGGGCGAACGGGATCTGGTGCACGCCCTTGCCGCACAGGTCTTCGTAGCTCAGGCCCTTGCGGCCCAGGTGGCGCTCGGCCAGCGCCTCCAGGTTGTGGGTCTTGTGGGCCTCCAGCACATAGCTTTGCAGCAGCGTGTCGTGCGCCACGCCGGCCAGGCGGATGCCGTGGTTGGCGAACACATGGCGGTCGTACTTCAGGTTCTGGCCGATCTTCTTGGCGCCCTCGTCCTCCAGCCACGGCTTCAGGCGCGCCAGCACCTCGTCAAGCGGCAGCTGTGCCGGCGCATCGGGCCCACGGTGGCGCAGCGGCACATAGGCAGCCTCGCCGGGCTGGTCAGCAAACGAGATGCCGACGATCTGCGCGGCCAGCGGGTCCAGCGAGTCGGTCTCGGTGTCCAGCGCGCACAGCGGCGCGGCGCGCAGCCGGGCCAGCCAGGCATCCAGCCGCTCAAAGCTGAGGATGGTCTCGTAGTGCCGGGGCAGGTCCGCGCCAGCGGTCGGCGACGCTTCATCGAACAAGCCAGGTGCGGCCACCGGCCGCGCGACGCGGCTTTCGCCGGTCAGCTCCTCCAACCACGCCTTGAAGCCGTTGCGCCGGTAGAACTCGGCCAGGCGCTCCTTGTCGGGCGCGCGGAAGGCCAGCTGCTCCAGCGCCGGCCAGCCGGGCACATGCTCGGCCAAGTCGCAGTCCAGCTTCACGGTGACCAGCCGGCGCCCCATGGGCAGCCAGTCCAGCGCGGCGCGCAGGTTCTCGCCGGCCTTGCCCTTGATGCCGGGCGCTGCAGCCATCACGCCGTCGAGCGAACCGTACTCGGCAATCCACTTGGCGGCCGTCTTGGGACCCACGCCGACCACGCCCGGCACGTTGTCCACCGCATCGCCCATCAGCGTCAGGTAGTCGACGATGCGCGCCGGCGGCACGCCGAACTTGGCCAGCACGCCGGCCTCATCCAGCCGCTCGCCGCTCATGGTGTTGATGAGCTCCACGTCGGGGTTGACGAGCTGGGACAGGTCCTTGTCGCCGGTGGAGACGATGACGCGGTGCCCCTGGCTCGCGCCGACCGCGCACAGCGTGCCGATGACGTCGTCCGCCTCCACGCCGGGCACCGTCAGCACCGGCCAGCCCAGCAGCTCCACCACCTCGTGGATGGGCTCGATCTGCGCGCGCAGCTCGGGCGGCATGGGCGCGCGCTGCGCTTTGTACTCGGGATACCAGGCGTCGCGGAAGGTGGGGCCGGAGGCATCGAACACGCAGACCGCATGCTCGGCGCCCACGTCGCTGCGCAGCTTCTTCAGCATGGCCACCATGCCGCGCACCGCGCCGGTGGGCTGGCCCTCGGGGCCGCGCAGGTCGGGCATGGCATGGAAGGCACGATAGAGGTAGCTGGAGCCGTCGACCAGCAGCAGGATGGGTTTGCTCATGGCGGCGGATTCTCCGGCACTGCCCACCTCGGAGTCTGTCGGGGGGTTGGGGGGGGGGCCCCCCCCCCCACACCCCCCCCCCACCAGCAACCACCCCCACCCGCCCCGCCCCCCCACCCCCCAACCCCGCCGCCCCCCC
>JBKBOJ010000010.1:7790-49908 GCA_046294815.1 Roseateles sp.
CGCACCCGACCCAAAGCCCGACAGGCTCCTAGAATCAACGGCATCATGCGTCGCCCCACTGCCCTACTGCTGCTCGCGGCCCTTGCCGCCAGCGCCCTCGCCGACCCGCCGCCCGAGCCCAAGGTCGAGCGCAACGTCGCCGAGGACGACCAGGTCCGCATCGAGGAGCTGCGGGTGCGCGGCGAGACCAAGAAGGTCACGGTGAAGCACAAGCTCACCAAGGCTCCCGACTACGAGATCGTCGTCAACGACGCCGGCCGCGAGTCCGCCGGCGGCACCGGCACCGGCCTGCCCAAGAGCGGCTCGGGCACCCGCGTCTGGCGCGTCCTGAAGTTCTGATCCCGGGCGGCCCGCCGGGTCGCCGCCCTGCCCCACCCCATGGCCGTCTTTACCGAAGTCAGTCCCGCCCAGGCCCAGGCCCTGCTGGACCACCTCCAACTCGGAACCCTGAGCTCGCTGCGCGGCATTGGCGCGGGCATCGAGAACACCAACTACTTCGTCGACTGCACGCAGGCAGACGGCCACCTGCACCGCTATGTGCTGACGCTGTTCGAGCGCCTCAGCGCCGAGCAGCTGCCGTTCTACCTGCGGCTGATGCAGCACCTGGCGCAGCGCGGCGTGCCGGTGCCCGAGCCGCATGCGGACGCCGCGGGCCAGATCTTGTTCGAGGTGGCCGGCAAGCCCGCCGCCATCGTGGACCGGCTGCACGGCGGCCACCAGATGGCCCCCGATGCCTTCCACTGCCAGCAGGTGGGCGCCACGCTGGCGCGCATGCACCTGGCCGCGCGCGACTTCCCGCTGCGCCAGCCCAACCTGCGCGGCCTGGCATGGTGGCAGCAGGTGGCGCCGCAGCTGCTGCCCTTCCTGGATGCGGCGCAGGCCGAGTTGCTGACCAGCGAGCTGGCCTACCAGCAGCAGCTGGCCGCCTCGCCCGGCTATGCGGAACTGGTCAAGCATTTCTCCGGCCCCATCCATGCCGACCTGTTCCGCGACAACGTGATGTTCGAGCCTGGCGAGGGCCCGGGCCGCGAGCGGCTGACTGGCTTCTTTGACTTCTACTTCGCCGGCTGCGACACCTGGCTGTTCGACCTGGCCGTGTGCCTGAACGACTGGTGCATCGACCTCAGCGATGGCCGCCTCGTCGAGGAGCGTGCCAGCGCCTTCGTCGCTGCCTACGAGGGCGTGCGGCCGCTGTCGGGCACCGAGCACCGGCTGCTGCCTGCGCTGCTGCGGGCGGCGGCGCTGCGCTTCTGGGTGTCGCGCCTTTATGACCTGCACCTGCCGCGCGACGCCGCACTGCTGAAGGCGCACGACCCGCGCCATTTCGAGCGCGTGCTGCGCGAGCGCATCGCCAATCCCTGGCACGCGATCAAGGAGAGCACATGAGCCGCGCCGCGGATAGCACGACGTACGCGTCGGGCGAGGGGCAGAGATGAGCCTGCAGCTGCATTTGCAGGACGTGCCGGCCCGCAATGGGCGGCTCTGGATACGCCATGGCTTCAAGGTGTTCCAGCGCCAACCGCTGGCGCTGGCCGGCCTGTTCGGCCTCTACCTGTTCGCCTCCTTCGTGGCCATGCTGATCCCGGGTGTGGGCATGGTGCTGTCCATCGCGGCGCTGCCGTTGCTGTCGCTGGGCTTCATGCTGGCCACCCACCTGGTGCTGCAGCACAAGACGCCCACGGCCAGCGTCTTCATCGCGCCGTTCAAGCTCACGCCCGAGCGCCGCCGCAGCCAACTGCTGCTGTGCTTCGGCTATGCGGGCGCGCTGCTGGGCATCAGCCTGCTGGCCAACTGGCTGGACGACGGCGCGATGAGCGAGGCGCTGCGCCAGATCGGCGAGCGGGCCGACCCCGAGGCGCTGGGCCAGACCAGCGCCGACCCGCGGCTGTTCTGGGGCGCCGTGACGCGGCTGGGCCTGGTGGGCCTGCTGTCGGTGCCCTACTGGCATGCGCCGGCGCTGGTGCACTGGGGCGGCCAGGGCGTGGCGCAGGCGCTGTTCTCCAGCACGCTGGCGCTGTGGCGCAACAAGGCCGCGTTCGCCGTCAACATGCTGCTGTGGGCCGGCCTGCTGCTGGCCATCGCCAGCGCGGTCAGCCTGGTGTTCGGGCTGCTGGGCATCGCCAGCCTGGCGCCCATCGTGCTGATGACCACCGGACTGCTGCTCTCCACGGTGTTCTACGCGTCGCTGTACTTCAGCTTCGTCGACTGCTTCATGTTCGGCGCGCCGCAGGACTTGCTCAGCGAGCCCCGTTCACCGTCATCGTCCTGACACATCGGGAGGGCTATCGCTGCGCCGGGATGGCGTATGTGCCGGTGGCATGGGCCACCGGCTCCTCCTGCCCCTCGGAGTGGATCCAGACTTCGCCGACCGCGAGGCGCTTGCCCAGCTTCATCAGCCGGCAGCGCCCCAGGATGCGCCGCTCGGCGCTGGGCTTGCGCAGGAAGTTGATGGACAGGCTGGTCGTCACCGCCAGCGGCACCAGGCCGATGCGGTGGAGCACGGCCACGTAGAGCGCCACGTCGGCCACCGTCATCATCACCGGGCCCGACACGGTACCGCCAGGCCGCAGCTCGGCCTCGCCCACCGCGTGCGCGACGACGATCTCGTCGGCACCGAGGGACTCGACCGTCACCCGCGTCTGCGGGAACTCGCGCCGCAGGAACTCGGCCATCTCCTCCAGGGTCACGCGGCTCATCGGAAGGCCTTCAATCCAGCAACGGCAGCTGGCCGGTCCGCAGCACTGCGCATCCAAGTGCTGAGCGCCGCCATGTGCACGAGGTGTTGTTTCATCAAGACTGTCGATGCGCAGCAAGCGGGCAACTGCCGTTGCTAGTCGATGGGCGTCAGCTTGGCGACCGACAGCGCCAGCCACTTGGTGCCGTGCCGCCCGAAGTTGACCTGGGCGCGCGCGTCCGCCCCGCTGCCCTCCAGCGTCAGCAGCACGCCCTCGCCGAACTTGGTGTGGAACACGCCCTTGCCCACGCGCAGGCCGCCGTGCTCCTCGGCCACCTTGGGCTTCATGCTGGCGGGCAGCGGCGGCTCCACCCAGGCTGGCTTGGCCACGTTGCCGGCACCCACCATGCCCTTGAGCCCCGAGCCGCGCTGCCAGGCCTGCTGGTATTCGCGCGCAAAACCCGAGCCGAAGCCCTGGTTGCGCGGCGTCAGCCACTTCAGGCTCTGCTCGGGCAACTCGTCGAAGAAGCGGCTCTTGACGTGATAGCGCGTCTGGCCATGCAGCATGCGCGTCTGGCAGAAGCTCAAGGACAGCTTCTGGCGCGCCCGCGTGATGGCCACATACATCAGCCGCCGCTCCTCCTCCAGCCCGTCGTGGTCGGACAGCGCGTTCTCGTGCGGGAACAGCCCCTCCTCCAGCCCGGTGATGAAGACCGCATCGAACTCCAGGCCCTTGGCCGAATGCACCGTCATCAGCTGCACGGCGTCCTGGCCGGCCTGGGCCTGGTTGTCGCCGGCCTCCAGCGACGCATGCGTCAGGAAGGCCACCAGCGGCGACATGATCTCGCCGGTCTCGGCATCGGGCACCGCGCCTGGCGTGCCCGCGGGCGCCACTTCGTCCACCGGCAGGCCCACGGCGTTCTTGCCGAAGCCCTCCTGCATCACGAAGGCCTCGGCTGCGTTGACCAGTTCGTCCAGGTTCTCCAGCCGCTCGGCGCCGTCCTTGTCGGTGCGGTAGAAGTCCAGCAGGCCCGAGGTCTCCAACACCTGCTCGATGATCTCGCGCAGCGTCATGCCCCGGGTGAGGTTGCGCATGGAGTCGATGAGGGCCGTGAACGCCGCGAGGTTGGCGCCCCCCTTGCCGGCGATCGCGCCGACGCTCTGGTAGAGGCTGCGGCCCGAGGCCTTGGCGGCATCCTGCAGGTTCTCCAGCGTCTTGGCACCGATGCCGCGGGTCGGAAAGTTGACGACGCGCAGGAAGCTGGTGTCGTCGTTCGGGTTCTCCAACAGGCGCAGGTAGGCCAGCGCATGCTTGACCTCGGCGCGCTCGAAGAAGCGCAGGCCGCCGTAGACGCGATAGGGGATGCCGGCGTTGAACAGTGCCGACTCGATGACCCGCGACTGCGCATTGCTGCGGTAGAGCACCGCGATCTGTTGCCTATCCAGCCCGCCGCGGTGCAGTTGCTGCACCTCCTCGATCAGCCACTGCGCCTCGGCGAAGTCGCTGGGCGCCTCGAAGACGCGGATGGGCTCGCCCAGGCCGGCGTCGGTGCGCAGCGTCTTGCCCAGGCGCTGGCGGTTGTGGCTGATGAGCTCGTTGGCAGCGTCCAGGATGTGGCCGAAGCTGCGGTAGTTCTGCTCCAGCTTGATGACGCGGCGCACGCGGTACTCGCGCTCGAAGTCGGCCATGTTGCCCACGCGCGCACCGCGGAAGGCGTAGATGCTCTGGTCGTCGTCACCCACCGCGAGCAGGCTCTGGCCGCTGCCGCCACCCGGCGGCGCGAACATCTTCAGCCAGGCGTACTGCAGCTTGTTGGTGTCCTGGAACTCGTCGACCAGGATGTGGCGAAAGCGCTGCTGATAGTGCTCGCGCAAGGCCGGGTTGTCGCGCAGCAGCTCGTAGCTGCGCAGCATCAGCTCGGCGAAGTCGACGACGCCCTCGCGCTGGCACTGATCCTCGTAGTTGGCGTAGATCTCGACGAGCTTGCGGGTCTGGTCGTCGCGCAGCTCCACGTCGCCCGGGCGCAGGCCGTCCTCCTTGCAGCCGGCGATGAACCAGCCGACCTGCTTGGGCACGAAGCGCTCCTCGTCCAGCTTCATCGCCTTGATGACGCGCTTGACGGCAGAGGTCGTGTCGCTGGCATCCAGGATCTGGAAGGCCTGCGGCAGTTGGGCCAGCTTCCAGTGCGCGCGCAGGAAGCGGTTGCACAAGCCGTGGAAGGTGCCGATCCACATGCCGCGCACATTCAACGGCAGCATGGTCGACAGCCTGGTCAGCATCTCCTTGGCCGCCTTGTTCGTGAAGGTCACGGCCATCACGCCGCCAGGGCCGACCTGGCCGGTCTGCAGCAGCCAGGCGATGCGCGTGGTCAGCACGCGGGTCTTGCCGGAGCCCGCACCGGCGAGGATCAGCGCCGGCTCGGCCGCGGCGGTGACGGCGGCCAGCTGCTCGGGGTTGAGGTTCTTGAGGAGGGGGCTGTGGGCAGCGGCAGCATCGACGACCGGATTCATCGACGCATTTTAAGGAGCGGCCCTTGCTGGCCCCCAGCGCCCTTCAGCGCCGCCTGACCTTGCCCGCCCGGCCGGCCTTGGACCACTCGTAGGCCTGGCCATCGGGCGTGCGGCCCGCCTCCACCGCCGCCACACCGGGCCGCCCGACATGCTCGTCCAGCTCGGTGGAGATGCTGACGTGGTGGCATCCGGCCCGGCGCCGCTCCTCAGCGCAGGCCAGCGCCGCGGTCAGCGCCTTGGCGTCGAACCTCTGGCAGACCGGCAGCGCCGTCTCGCCCTCGCCTTCCAACCAATACACCACGATGCCCAAGCCCTGCCTCCCAGCAATCAACCTCGGTTCAAGGCGCCAGCGTAGCGCGCTCTTGGCACCTGACGACACGCCAACGACCGACACCGGCGCGCCCCTTTTGCGCCAGCGGCGAGGCCGAGGGGCGGCGGACCTGTCCCCGGACCGCCGCTTCCTGCGCCGCCGCAGCGCCAACATGTGAGGGCGATGGTCGAGCCATCTGTTCGCGATCACCGCTGTGTCGGGCGACGCCGAGCGCCACCGCCGCGGCGCGCTGGCGTTCTACAGCAGCCTGTCGCGCCTGAGCCAGGCCTGCGGCATGATGCGCTGCCTATGCACGCCCCCGCCCCCTGCCCCTGCGGCAGCGCCCGCCCCTATGCCGCCTGCTGCGGCCCACTGCACGCCCGGCACGCCGCCGACGGCCAGCTCGCCGCGACCAGCCCCGAGGCGCTGATGCGCTCGCGCTATGCCGCCTTCGTGCTGGACCTGCGCCCCTACCTGCTGGCCAGCTGGCATGCCAGCACCCGTCCCGCCAGCCTGGAGCCCCCCGAGCCGGGGCTCAAGTGGCTGGGGCTGGAGGTCAAGCACGCCATGCTGCAGGACGCCGACCACGGCACGGTGGAGTTCGTCGCGCGCAGCAAGCTGGGCGGACGCGCGCACCGGCTGCATGAGGTCAGCCGCTTCGTGCGCGAGGGCGGCCAGTGGTTCTACGTGGACGGCGACCTGTCTTGACGCTGCCGCTGCTGCACCTGGACGAGCACCTGGCCGCCGTCGTCAAGCCGCCGGGCCTGCTGGTGCACCGCACCCAGCTCGCCGCGGGCGAGGACGAGGCGGCACTGCAAATGCTGCGCAACCAGCTGGGCCGCCCCATCTGGCCCGTGCACCGGCTGGACCGCGGCACCTCGGGCGTGCTGCTGTTCGCGCTGTCGGCCGAGGTCGCCGCGCGGCTGGGCACGATGTTCGAGCAGGGGCAGATGGACAAGCGCTACCTGGCGCTGGTGCGCGGCTGGCCGGCTGCCGGCCAAGGCCTCATCGACCACCCGCTGGCCCGCGACCCCGAGCTGCCCTCCGCGGGGCAGCCACTGCTGAACGCGCAGACCCGCTGGCGCGTGCTGCAGCGCCTGGACTGGCCGCTGGTGTCCGACCCGCGCTTCCCGAGCACCCGCGTCGCTCTGCTGGAAGCTGAGCCGCTGCAGGGCCGGCGCCACCAGATCCGCCGCCACCTGAAGCACATCGCCCACCCCATCCTGGGCGACGCGACCCACGGCAAGGGGCCGCTGAACCGCGCTGTGGCGGCGCACCTGGGCGTCAAGCGGCTGTGGCTGCATGCGCAGCGCCTGGCCTTCGCGCATCCGGTCAGCGGCGCGCCGCTGGTGCTCACCGCGCCGCACGACTGGCCGGTGTCGGGCTGACGGCGCGGCGCAGCGGTCAGGCCGCGCGCGTGCGGAACACGCTCACCTCTTCGGCCAGGCGCTGGGCCTGATCGCGCAGGCTCTCCGCCGCGGCGGCGGACTGCTCCACCAGCGCCGCGTTCTGCTGCGTGACCTGGTCCAGTTGACCCACCGCCTGGTTGACGCGCTCAATGCCCTGGCTTTGCTCGGCGGCCGAGCGGGCGATGTCGCCGATGAGATCGGCCACCTGCTGAGCCGCGCCCTCGATGTCGCGCATGGCCTCGCCCGCCGACGCCACCAGACCGGAACCCGCCGCCACTTGCTCGGTGGACTCGGCGATCAGGCGCTTGATGTCGCGCGCCGCCTCGGCACTGCGCTGCGCCAAGCTGCGCACCTCGGACGCGACGACGGCAAAGCCGCGCCCTTCCTCGCCCGCACGTGCGGCCTCCACCGCAGCGTTCAGCGCCAGGATGTTGGTCTGGAAGGCGATGGAATCGATCAGCCCGGTGATGTCGGCGATGCGGCCGGCGCTGGCATCGATGGCCTGCATCGTCGCCACCACCTGCTGCACGACGCCCGATCCGCGCGACGCGGAGGCCGCCGCCCCGCTGGCCAACGCGTGGGCCTGGCTGGCGGCGTGTGCCGTCTGCCGCACCGCTGCCGTCAGCGCGTCCATGGACGACGCGGTGGATTGCAGGTTGGCCGCCATCTTCTCGGTGCGCACCGACAGGTCCTGGTTGCCCGACGCGATCTCGGCGCTGGCGCCGTCGATGCTCTTGGCGGCGACCTGCACCTGGCGTACGACGCCATGGATGCGATCCACCGCGTCGCGCAGCAGCGCGGCCGTGCCCTAGGCGCGCACGAGATGCGCGGTGTCCAGGTTGATGCGCTCATGCGCCGTCAAGTGCTCCACGAGGTTGACCAGCGCCGACTGCTCCATCGCACGCCGGCGCATCTGCTGCGCCATCAGCAGCTCGAAGGCGGTCTGCCCCGCCACGTAGCCGGCATGGATGAGCACCCGCGGCAAGCCCGGCTCGCTCAGGCAGTAGACGCCCACGCCGCCGGCCTGCAGCCGATCGAACACGATGTGGTGCACGGCGATGACGACCGCGCCGGTGACGATGGGCGCCCAATGCCGGTAGGTGAGCAGGAAAGCCAGCGTGACGAACACGCCGAAGTGAAACTCCAGCATGCCGCGCGCCAGCTGAATCTGCAGCGCCACCATGGCCATCGAGGCCACCGCCATCGCATGGGCTGACAAGGCCGTGCCGCCAGCGGTCAGGTGCGCCGCCACCGCCGCGCCCACCACGACGACCGACACGCCCACAGCCAGCCCCAGACCACCGAAATAGCTGCCCAGTGCCAGCGCGATCAACGCGTGCACGGCCAGTCCGGCCAGCATCAGCCGATCCGCATCGCGCCAGGAAGCCTGTCGCGCGCTGATGTGCGTCACCTTCTCCTCATCGCTACTCATGCCCGTCATGGCGCATCTCCTCGTTGTTGGGGCGCGATGCTAGCCGTTGGCAGGAGGCGCAGCCGGGGCGGGCCGTGCTCAGCCGAACCTGACCGCGTAGATCGGCGGCAGGCGCGCCGGCAGCGCCTGCCAGCTGTCGCCCGCATCGGCACTGGTCCACAAACCGCCACTGGTGGAGCCCATGAGGAGCTGCTCGCCGCTGTCGTCCACGGCCAGGCCGTGGCGGTAGATGAGGTCGTAGCAATGCTGCTGCGGCAGGCCGGCGCGCAAGGCCTCGAAGGTCCGGCCGCCGTCGCGGGTGCGCGTGACGCACAAGGCCGCATCGACCGGGATGCGGCGCTCGTCCTTCACCGCCGGCGCGAACCATGCAGTGTCGCCGTCATGCGGATGCGCGGCCACGGCAAAGCCGAAGCTCGAAGGCTGTGCCTGCAGTTCGACCCAGGTGGCGCCGTTGTCCGTGCTGCGGAAGATGCCGCAGTGGTGCTGGCACCAGAGCACGTCGGGTTGGTCGCGGCAGCGGGCGATGAGGTGGGGGTCCTGCGAGTTCTCGTCGTCGGCCAGCTCGGGGGGCATGAAGTCGGCGCGCATGCCCTTGGCGCGCAGGGCCCAGGTCTTGCCGCCGTCCGTCGTGCGCCAGGCGCCGCCGCAGGACACGCCGATCAGCAACTCGTCCGGCCGCGCGGGATGCGGGCAGATGGAATGCAGCGCCGGATTGGGGTTGCCGCCGCCCATCCACTGCTCGCGCCGCGGGTCGCGCCAAAGCGGCTCGCTCAGTTGCCAGGACTCGCCTCGGTCGCGGCTGACGAACAGGCCGCCCGGAATGCTGCCGCACCAGATCGCATCGCCCGCGCGCTCCAGCGCAAACACCTGCTCCAGCGTCCAGGCCGGCCCCTCGGCACCCTCGGGCTGCGGCGGGAAGCTCGGCGCCGCCACTTCGCGCCAGCTCCGCCCGGCATCGTCCGAGGCCTGCAGCTTGGCGCCGAAGTGCCCCAGGTTGAGGCCCGCCAGCATGCGGCCGGCAGCGTCCGGCGGCAGCAACATGGTGACGGGGTCGGCGACAAAGCTCAGCCGCTGCACCTGCCAGGCACCGCCGCGGCGGCGCAGTTCAAACAGGCCCTTGCGGGTCGCGGCCCAGGCGCGGTCAGTCGTCATCTCAACCTCCAGACAAGGCTTGCAGCACATGGACCCGGCTGGCGGGCCCGAGCGGGTCGGTCAGCCCGCGCAGGTCACGCGCGCGCCGGCCATCGATGAAGACGACCACGTTAGGCCGCAAATGGCCCTGGTCGTCCAGGATGTAGCCGCGCAGGCGCGGGTTGATCGCGAAGGCCGCGTCCAGGCCCTCGCGCAACTGGACAGCCGGCGTGTCGACTACCGGCGTGTCGACGAAGCGGTGCAGCTGCGGGGTGAATTCGATGCGGGCCATGCGAGGACGACGAACGAGTGGCACCCGATTCGACGGCGATGCCCTGGCGACAGCAGCGGGGAAAACCCGCACCGAGAATGCCGGCCATGAATCGCGGCATCCTCTTCGCCCTCGGCGCCTACCTGAGCTGGGGTCTGTTCCCGCTGTATTTCCGGCAGATCGCCGCCATCCCGTCGCTGCAGGTCGTGGCCCACCGCACGCTGTGGTCGCTCGCTTTTGTGGCGGTGGTGCTGCTGGTGACCGGACACCAGCGATGGCTGCGCGAGGTCGGCGCCGCGACCTGGCGGCGCTTCGCGGTCTCGGCGGCGCTCATCGCGGTGAACTGGCTGACCTATGTCTGGGCCGTCGGGCACGGCCACGTCATCGACGCCAGCCTGGGCTATTTCATCAACCCGCTGGTCAATGTGGCGCTGGGCTTTGCGGTCCTGCACGAGCGGCCACGGCCGGTGCAGTGGCTGGCCGTCGGGCTGGCCACGTTCGGCGTGCTGTGGCTGACCGTGGCGGGTGGCCGTCTGCCCTGGGTGGCGCTGGTGCTGGCGATCAGCTTCGGTCTCTATGGGCTGATGCGCAAGACCGCCGCGCTGGGCGCCATCGAGGGCTTGACGCTGGAGACACTGATCCTCGCGCCGCTGGCCGGAGCCGGCCTGGCCTGGTGGTGGGCGGACGGCCAGCTGGCCGGGCAGACCGCGGTGGACTGGGCCTGGCTGGTGGGCACCGGCCCCGTGACGGCGGGCGCGCTGCTGCTGTTCGCGGCCGGCGCGCGGCGCATTCCGCTGGCAACGCTGGGCATCGTGCAATACGTGTCGCCGTCGCTGCAGTTCCTGCTGGGCGTGTTCCTGTTCAATGAGCCCATGGACGCGACCCGGCTGGTCGCGTTCGGCTTCATCTGGGCGGCGCTGGTGGTCTACAGCGCCGAGGGCCTGTGGCAGACCCGCCGGGCGTTGACTCCTGGCACCACCGCGAGCCCGCCATGAAGGCGCTGACCCGCACGTTGATCGCCACCGCCACGGCCGCGACCACAGACCACGCTGACCGCGCTGCAGCGCCCGGGAGGGCGCCGCCATGGCTCAGCTGCGCATCAGATAGTCGAAAGCGCCCAGTGCCGCCTTCGCGCCGTCGCCGGCTGCGATGATGATTTGCTTGAAGGGCACGGTGGTCGCGTCGCCCGCGGCGAACACGCCGGGCACGGAGGTCGCGCCCTTGGCGTCCACGATGATCTCGCCATACTTGCTCAGCTCTACCGTGCCGCGCAGCCATTCGGTGTTGGGCACCAGGCCGATCTGCACGAAGCAGCCGTCCACGTCGACGCGCTTGGTTTCACCGGACACGCGGTCGATGTAGTTTAGGCCGTCGAGCTTGCCGTTCTTGCCGGTGAACTCGGTGGTCTGCGCGTTCTTGATGACGGTGACGTTGGGCAGGCTTTCCAGCTTGCGCACCAGCACCGCATCCGCCCGCAGCCGGTCGCCGAACTCCAGCAGCGTCACATGCTTGACGATACCCGCCAGGTCGATGGCCGCCTCGACGCCCGAGTTGCCGCCACCGATGACCGCCACCGGCTTGCCCTTGAACAGCGGGCCGTCGCAGTGCGGGCAGTAGGCCACACCCTTGTTCTTGTACTCGGCCTCGCCGGGCACGCCCACGTTGCGCCAGCGCGCGCCGGTGGACAGGATCACCGTCTTGCCCTTGACGCGGGCGCCATTGGCCAGCGCCACTTCGATCAGCCCGCCTGGCTGCGCCGCGGGAATGAGCTTCTCAGCGCGCTGCAGATTGTGGATGTCGACCTGGTAGTCCTTCACATGGCCCTCCAGCGCCGCAGCGAACTTCGGACCGTCTGTCATGGGCACGGAGATGTAGTTCTCGATGCCCAGCGTGTCGTTGACCTGACCGCCGAAGCGCTCGGCCACCACGCCGGTGCGAATGCCCTTGCGCGCCGCATACACGGCCGCCGCCGCGCCCGCCGGACCACCGCCGATGATGAGCACGTCGTAGGGCGCCTCGGCGTCGAGCTTCTGCGCATCGCGCGCGGCCGAGCCGCTGTCGAGTTTGGCAATCAGCTCTTCCAGGCTGATGCGGCCGGAGACGAAGTGTTCGCCGTTCAGGTAGACGCTGGGCACGGCCATGATGTCGCGCGCCTCGACCTCGGCCTGGTAGAGGCCGCCGTCGATGACGGTGGTGCGGATGCGCGGGTTGACGATGGCCATCAGCGACAGCGCCTGCACGACATCCGGGCAGTTGTGGCAGCTCAGGCTCATGTAGATCTCGAAGTCGAGATCACGGTCTAGCGCCTTCACCGCATCGATCTGGGCCTGTTCGACCTTGGGCGGATGGCCGCCGGTCCACAGCAGCGCCAGCACCAGCGACGTGAACTCGTGGCCCAGCGGGATGGCGGCAAAGCGCAGCGACTGCTCGGTGCCCGTGCGGCGCAGCAGAAAGGACGGGGTGCGACTGTCCACGCCGTCGGTGCGCAGCGTGATCTTGTCGTTCATGCCGGCAATTTCTTCCAGCAGCTCGCGCAGCTCGGCGCTGGCGCTGGAGTCGTCCAGCGATGCGACGATCTCGAAGGGGAGCTTGACGTGATCCAGGTAGCCCTGGAGCTGAGTCTTCAGCGCGGCGTCCAACATGGTGACTTCCTTTCAGTGAGGCGTGGCGCGGCTGGCCACTGCTGAAAGAGTCCCCGTGCTGGAGGCTCTTTCAGCAGAACCGAGGCGGCGCTGCGGAGGGAAGGAGCCCTCCCGGGCTCCTTGCGAGAGGCATTTAGATCTTGCCGACGAGGTCCAGGCTCGGGGCGATGGTCTTCGCGCCTTCCTTCCACTTGGCCGGGCAGACCTCGCCGGGGTGGGCGGCGGTGTACTGGGCGGCCTTGAGCTTGCGCAGCGTCTCGGACACGTCGCGAGCGATCTCGTTAGAGTGGATCTCGGCCGTCTTGATGACGCCCTCGGGGTTGATCACGAAGGTGCCGCGCAGCGCCAGGCCTTCTTCCGGGATGTGCACGCCGAAGGCGTTGGTCAGCGTGTGGGTCGGGTCGCCCACCAGCGGGAACTTGGCCTTGCCAACGGCAGGCGAGGTCTCGTGCCACACCTTGTGCGAGAAGTGCGTGTCGGTGGTGACGATGTAGACCTCGGCACCCAGCTTCTGGAATTCGGCGTAGTTGTCGGCAGCGTCCTCGACTTCGGTCGGGCAGTTGAAGGTGAAGGCGGCCGGCATGAAGATCAGCACGGACCACTTGCCCTTCAGCGATTCGTCGGACACCTCGATGAACTTGCCGTTGTGGTAGGCCTGGGCCTTGAAGGGTTGGACTTGGGTGTTGATCAGGGACATGGTCTTCTCCAGAGGAGTGGGGTGAATGGGATGAGAGGAACTATATCGAATCAAAGATTTCGGTTGAAAAATTTAATCAAATCGCTCCTATTGGTTTTGCCTATCGCGCCAAGCGGCGCGCGGAGCCTGTCGGGCTTTGGCTCGGGCAAAGGAGCGTAAGCCATCTGCCTACCCGGCGCCACCGCGACGCCCGGATGACCCGCCCCGGCGTCAGCGCTCCAGCGCCAGCAGCTCTTCCACCGTCTGGCGCCGCCGGATCAGCCGGGCGGCTTCGCCGTCCACCAACACCTCGGCGGCCAGCGGCCGGCTGTTGTAGTTGCTGGACATGGACGCGCCGTAGGCCCCTGCATCGTGGATGACCAGCAGGTCACCCACCCGGGCCGCGGGCAATTCGCGCGTCAGCACCTCGCCGCCCGGGCCCTGGGTGAACACATCGCCCGACTCGCATAGCGGACCGGCCACCACCGCGGGCTGCACCGGCCGTGCCTCGCCGTCGCGCGGCAGCAGCGTCATCGCATGGAAGCTGCCGTACATGGCCGGCCGCATCAGTTCGTTGAAGCCGGCGTCCACCAGCACGAAGCGGTTTGCACCGGCGTTCTTGACCGCCCTCACCTCGGCCAGCAGCACGGCGCTTTCGGCCACCAAGTAGCGACCCGGCTCCAGCTCCAGCGTCAGCGCATGGCCTACCAGGCCTTCCGCCTCGCGGCGCGCGCTGTCCCACAGGCCAAAGTAGTGCGCCACGTCGATGCGGGCATCGCCGTCGCGGTACGGGATGGACAGGCCGCCGCCGGCCGAGATGGCGTGCAGGTCGTGCCCGGCCAGCACCGTCTCGCGCACCAGGCCCACCATGGCCCGACCGACCTGGGCCAGGTGGCCGTAGTCCACGCCCGAGCCGATGTGCATGTGCAGGCCCACCAGCTTGAGGCCGTGCTGGCGGACAGCGGCCAGCGCTTCGGCCAGGTCCGTGTGCCAGATGCCGTGCTTGCTGTGCTCGCCGCCGGTGTTGGTCTTCTGGCTGTGACCGTGCCCGAAGCCGGGGTTGATGCGCAGCCAAACCGCATGGCCCGGCGACGCAGCGCCCAGCTGGTGCAGCATGTCGATGGAGCCGGCATTGACCGGAATGCGCTGCTCCACGACGGTGGCCAGCGTGGCGTGGTCCAGCAGATCAGCGGTGAAGACGATCTCGTCTGCCCCCGCGACGTAGCCGGCGGCCAGCGCACGCAGGATTTCGCCGCGGGAGACCGCATCGACCTTCACGCCCGCCTCGCGCAGCAGCCTCAGGATGTGGATGTTGGCGCAGGCCTTCTGCGCGAAGCGCACGACGTCGAAACACTGCAGCGCCGCGGCGCGGGCACGGATGGTGGCGGCGTCGTACACCCACAGCGGCGTGCCGTGTTCGGCGGCGAGCTGTTGCAGGCGGGCGGGGGTCAGGGCGGGGGGCAGTTGCTGGGTCATGGCGCGCAGCATGCCCGGCGTCCGCCATTCAATCAAATCGCAATTTGTCGTTGGACAATCCACTTCTGATATGGATATCCAGCACCGCCACATCGAGGTCTTCCGCGCCGTCATGACGGCCGGCAGCGTCACCGGCGCGGCCGCGCTGCTGCACACCTCGCAGCCCACGCTGAGTCGCGATCTCGCCCGGCTGGAGCAACTGCTGGGCTACGCCCTGTTCGAGCGCGAGCGCGGCCGGCTCAAGCCCACTGCGCGGGCGCGGGCGCTGTTCGACGAGGTGGAGCGCAGCTTCCAGGGCCTGGCGCGGGTGGTCGAGCGCGCGCAGGCGCTGGGCCGTGCGGAGGACATGGAGCTCAGCCTGCTAAGCCTGCCGGCGCTCAGCCACGCGCTGCTGCCGGGCGCGCTGGCGCAGTTGCTGGCCGGACACCCCGCCGCGCGCGTGGCCATCACGCCGGCCGAGCCGCCGCTGCTGAACGCCTGGATGGCCGAGCAGCGCTTCGACCTGGGCCTGGCCGAGCAGGCCACACCGCTGCCCGGCGTGCGCGTGGAGCCGGTGCTGGAGGCCGACGAAGTGGCCGTGCTGCCGGCCGGGCATGCGCTGGCCATGCGCAGGCGGCTGGCCTTGAAGGACTTCGACGGCCAGCCCTTCATCAGCCTGGCTGAGGACGATCCCTACCGCCGCGAGATCGACGCCCGCTTCGATGCGGCCGGGGTGCAGCGGCGCCTGCGCGTGCACACGCACAGCGCCGTGGCCGTGTGCGAACTGGTGCGTGCGGGCCTGGGACTGGCCATCGTGAACCCGCTGACGGCGGCCGCCTGCGCGGGCGACGGCCTGGTGGTGCGGCCACTGGCCGTGTCCATTCCCTACCGGGTGTCGGCCCTGCTGCCGCTGCACCGGCCGGCACAGCCGCTGGTCGAAGCCTTGCTCAACGCGCTGCGGTGCGCGCCACGACCGTCGGCTTCGCGCCAAAGCGCTTGACGATGCTGGCCTCGATGCCGGCGGCGTCCAGGCCGCACAGGCTCATCAGCTTGACGGGGTCACCGTGCTCGACGAACTCGTCCGGCAGGCCCAACTGCAGCACCGGCACGGTGATGCCGGCGGCGTTCAGCGCCTCGGTGACCGCACTGCCGGCACCGCCCATCACGCAACCATCCTCGAGGGTGACCAGCGCATCATGCGTGCGTGCCAGCTCGGCCACCAGCTCGGCGTCCAGCGGCTTGACGAAGCGCATGTTGGCGACCGTCGCATCCAGGCGCTCGGCGGCTTCCAGCGCCGGGTACAGCAGTGTGCCGAAGGCCAGGATGGCGATGCCCTGCCCCCGGCGGCGCACCTCGCCCTTGCCCCAGGGCTGGGCCGTCATGGCCTTGATCGGCACCACGCCCACGCCGGCGCCGCGCGGGTAGCGCACGGTCACCGGGCCGCCGTGCACGAAGCCGGTGTAGAGGGCCTGGCGGCACTCGTCCTCATCGGCCGGCGTCAGCACGGCCATGTTGGGGATGCAGCGTGTGAAGGCGATGTCGTAGTTGCCGGCATGCGTCGCGCCGTCGGCGCCCACGAGGCCGGCGCGGTCCAGCGCGAACAGCACGGGCAGCTTCTGGAGGGCCACGTCGTGCACCAGCTGGTCGTAAGCGCGCTGCAGGAAGGTCGAGTAGATGGCGACGACCGGTTTGAGCCCCTCGCAGGCCAGGCCAGCAGCGAATGTCACCGCATGCTGCTCGGCGATGCCCACGTCGTGATAGCGCTGCGGAAAGCGCTTGTGGAACTCCACCATGCCCGAGCCCTCACGCATGGCCGGCGTGATGCCCACCAGCCGCGCGTCCGCCTCGGCCATGTCGCACAACCACTCGCCGAACACCTGAGTGAAGGTCAGCTTGGGCGGCGTGCTGGGCTTGACGAAGCCGACGGCCGGATCGAACTTGCCGGAGGCCGCGTGGTACTTGACCGGATCGGCCTCAGCCAGCTTGTAGCCGGCACCCTTCTTCGTGACGACGTGCAGGAACTGCGGGCCCTTCTTGCCGCGCAGGTTCTCCAGCGTCGGGATCAGCGCGTCCAGGTCGTGGCCGTCGATGGGGCCCACATAGTTGAAGCCGAACTCCTCGAAGATCGTGCCCGGCACGACCATGCCCTTGGTGTGCTCCTCGAACTTGCGCGCGAACTCGTACAGCGGTGTGTTCTTCAGCACGCTCTTGGCGCCCTCGCGCGCGGCGGCATAGAAGCTGCCACTCATCAGCCGCGCCAGGTATTTGTTCAGCGCACCCACCGGCGGGCTGATGGACATGTCGTTGTCGTTCAGGATGACCAGCAGGTCGCCCAGCAGTCCGCCATGCGCGACGCCGGCGTTGTTGAGCGCCTCGAAGGCCATGCCGGCGGTCATTGCGCCGTCACCGATGATGGCCACCGCCTTGCGGTCCTCGCCTTTGAGCTTGGCCGCCATGGCCATGCCGTGCGCGGCGGAGATGCTGGTGGACGAATGGCCCGTGCCGAAGGTGTCGTACTCGCTCTCGTCGCGGCGCGGAAAGCCGCTGATGCCGCCGAGCTGGCGCAGCGTGCCCATCAGATCGCGCCGGCCGGTCAACACCTTGTGCGGATAGGTCTGGTGGCCCACGTCCCACACCAGCCGGTCCTCCGGCGTGTTGAAGACATAGTGCAGCGCCACGGTGAGCTCGACGGTGCCAAGGTTGGAGCCCAGGTGGCCGCCGGTCTTGGAGACGCTCTCCAGCACATAGGCGCGCAGCTCGTCGGCCACGCGCTGCAACTCCGTGCGTGGCAGCCGCCTCAGGTCGGCGGGGCTGTTGATGCTCTTCAGCAGCGTGTAGTCCATGGCGAAACCTTTCAGCAGTCGCGTTCGACGACCGAGTCGGCCAGCAGGCTCAGCAGGCTGACGTCGGCCAGGCCGCTGGCGGCCAAGGCTGCCTTGGCCTCGCCACGCAGGCGCTGGGCCAGCGCCCGCGCGGCATCCAGCCCCAGCACGCTGACATAGGTGGGCTTGTTGGCATGCTGATCCTTGCCGGCAGTCTTGCCCAGCACCGTGGAGTCCTGGGTCACGTCCAGGATGTCGTCGACCACCTGGAAGGCCAGGCCCAGCGCCGCGCCGTAGTCGGACAGCGACTTGGTCGCCTGCGCCGAAGCCGGCCCGCAGGCTGCGCCCATCATGACGCTGGCCTGCAGCAGCACGCCGGTCTTGCGGCGGTGCATGTCGCGCAGCGTGCACTCGTCCAGCGGCTTGCCGACGCTGGCCAGGTCGATGGCCTGGCCGCCGGCCATGCCGTCGTGGCCGGAGGCGCGCGCCAGCAGCGCGCAAAGCCGTGCCTGCAGTGCCGGCGCGATGCCGTCGTCGGGGGTCAGTACCTCGAAGGCCAGCGCCTGCATCGCGTCGCCGGCGAGCATGGCCTGGGCCTCGCCGAACGCCACATGCGTGGTCGGCTTGCCGCGGCGCAGCACGTCGTTGTCCATGCAGGGCATGTCGTCATGCACCAGCGAATAGGCATGGATCAGCTCGACCGCACAGGCCGCGCGCATCGCCGCAAAGCCGTCACCGTTGACGGCCGCACAGCTGGCCAGCACCAGCAAGGGGCGTAGCCGCTTGCCACCGCCCAACACCGCGTAGCGCATCGCTTCGCCCAGGCCTGCCGGCGCAGCGGCAGGCACCAGCGCGTCCAGTGCCGCTTCAACGCCGGCCAGGGAGCTGTCCACCCAGCGGCCGAAATCCTTTGCTTCCATGGTCGTCAGGGGCCCTCCCAGGCCTTCAGCTCCGCCCCATCCAGCAACTTGACCTGCTGCTCCACCGCCTGCAGGCGGCCGCGGCACAGGGCCAGCAGCTCCGCACCGCGCCGGTAGGCCTGCAGCAGCTGGTCCAGCGGCAGTTGCTGCCCCTCCATCGCCGCCACCAGGCGCTCCAACTCGTCGAGCGCCTGCTCGTAGCTGAGTTCAGGCGCCGTCGCTGCTGCGGCGCCGGCCTGCTGGGTACGTGAAGAGGTCTTGGCTGTCATTTCAAAACGCGAAACGGCAATTGTAGTCAGCAGGCTTGCGCCCACCGGGCATGCAACCCTGCTGAATGGGCAGCCCGCTGGGGGCGGGCTAGAATTCCCCACCCCGTCGAGCGGGCGCGCGCACGCGCAACCCGATTCCTTTTCACCACAAGCAACCTGGCCGCCTCGGCAAGACCGAGATGCGCCGGAGGGACGCAGCACCCCATTTCGCCTGAAAGCCCCACTGGATCATGTCCGACCTGAGCCTTCCCGTCTCGGCGCTGCAACGCAGCCAGACCCAGCTCCCGGTGAGCGCCTACTTCGACTCCGATCTGTTCCAGCGTGAACAGGCGCGGATCTTCCAGCGAGGGCCCCGCTATGTCGGCCATGCACTGGCGGTCCCCGAAGTCGGGGACTACTACGCACTGCCGCAGGAGGGCGAAGGCCGGGCGCTGGTGCGATCGGCGCAGGGCATCGAGCTGATCTCCAACGTCTGCCGGCACCGCCAGGCAGTCATGCTGCGCGGCCGCGGCAACACGAAGTCCAACATCGTCTGCCCGCTGCACCGCTGGACATACTCCCACCAAGGCGAGCTGATCGGTGCGCCGCACTTCGACCACGATCCCTGCCTGAACCTGAAGCGCTATCCATTGCGCGAGTGGAACGGCCTGCTGTTCGAAGACAACGGCCATGACGTGACGGCCGAGCTGGCCAGGCTCGGCCCGCGCGCTCAGCTGGACTTCAGCGGCTTCGTGCTCGACAAGGTGCAGGTGCACGAGTGCAACTACAACTGGAAGACCTTCATCGAAGTCTATCTGGAGGACTACCACGTAGGCCCCTTCCACCCCGGTCTCGGCGGCTTCGTGACCTGCGATGACCTGGCCTGGGAGTTCGGCAAGCATCATTCGGTGCAGACCGTGGGCGTGCACAAGGGCCTGGAGCGACCGGGCTCGCCGGTGTATCAGCGCTGGCACGCCGAGCTGCTGAAGTACCGCGAGGGTCGCCCGCCCGAGACCGGCGCGATCTGGCTGACCTACTACCCGCACATCATGGTGGAGTGGTATCCGCATGTGCTGGTGATCTCCACCCTACATCCAGTGTCGCCGCAGAAGACGGTCAACCTCGTCGAGTTCTATTACCCCGAGGAGATCGTCGCCTTCGAGCGCGACTTCGTCGAAGCCCACCAGGCCGCCTATATGGAGACCTGCATTGAGGACGACGAAATCGCCGAGCGCATGGACGCGGGCCGCAAGGCCCTGATGATGCGTGGCGACGACGAGGCCGGCCCCTACCAGAGCCCGATGGAAGACGGCATGCAGCACTTCCATGAATGGTTCCGCAGCCAGATGGGCATGACGGACTGATGCCCGCCCCGCTGCTCATGGTGCTGGCGACCTTGCTGTTCGCCACCATGGGCGTCTGCGTCAAGCTCGCCAGCGCGTTCTACGCGGCCAGCGAGATCGTCATGTACCGCGGCCTGGTGGGCCTGGCCATGACGGCCTGGCTGTGCCGTCGCCAGGGCATCACCCTGGCGACGCGGCTGCCCGGCATGCATCTGTGGCGCAGCATCTCGGGCGTCACGTCGCTGTGCCTGTGGTTTTATGCCATCGCCAAGCTGCCGCTGGCCACGGCCATGACGCTGAACTACATGTCCTCCGTCTGGATGGCGCTGTTCCTGCTGGGCGGCGCCGTGCTGATGGGTGCACAGAGGCTCGATTGGCGGCTGATGGCGTCGGTGCTGCTGGGCTTCTTCGGCGTCGCGCTGATCCTGCGCCCCACGCTGGAGCAGCAGCAGCTCTGGCACGGACTGGCCGGGCTGCTGTCGGGCATGCTGGCCGCCATGGCCTATCTGCAGGTGACGGCGCTGGGCCGCGCCGGCGAGCCGGAGCTGCGGGTGGTCTTCTACTTCTCCATCGGCGGCGCAGTCGCCGGGGCCGTCATCACCGGTGTGACGCAGGGCGGCCTGCAGCCCCACACGCCCTGGAGCGCCACGCTGCTGCTGGCCGTCGGGCTGCTGGCCACCACGGCCCAGGTCTGCCTGACGCGCGCCTATGCCATCGGCAAGCCCCTCGTGAACGCCTGCCTGCAATACCTGGGCATCGTGTTCTCCTTCCTGTACGGCATGCTGCTGTTTCAGGACCCGCTGACCTGGCTGGCGGGGCTGGGCATGCTGCTCATCATCGGCGCGGGCATTGCGGCGACGCTGCTGCGCTCCCGCGTCGCGCCGCCACCCAAGGACAGCCAGTTCACGCCTTCCGAATCATGACGTTCACGACGCTGATCTCCGCCGCCGAACTGCGCGCGCTGGCCGACCCGTTGATCCTGGACTGCGGCTTCGACCTCGCCGACACCTCGGCCGGCGAGCGGGCCTACGCGGCCGGCCACATCCCCGGTGCCTTCTACCTGCACCTGGATCGCGACCTCTGTGGCGCCAAGACCGGGCCGGACGGCGCCTTCCGCGGCCGCCATCCGCTGCCGGAGCGCGACACGTTCGCGGCACTGTTGCGGCAACTGGGCCTGCGCACTGGCCGCCAGGTCGTCGCCTACGACCGCCAGGGCGGCATGTACGCCGCGCGGCTGTGGTGGATGCTGCGCTGGATGGGCCATGCCGAAGTCGCCGTGCTCGACGGCACCTGGGACGGCGAATGGACCACGGCGCCTCGCGCCGCCACTCCCAGCGACTGGCAAGCGGGCCAGCCGCTGGTCGAGCCGATCGACGCGACCGCCCTGCTGCTGCAGCTCGGCCGCGTGCGCCTCATCGACGCGCGGGCGCCTGAGCGCTTCCGCGGCGAGGTGGAACCGCTGGACAAGGCAGCCGGCCACATCCCCGGCGCCAGCAACCGCTTCTTCAAGCACAACCTGACCCCGGACGGCCGCTTCAAGCCCGCCGCCCAGCTGCGCGCCGAACTGCTGCCGCTGGCGACCGGCACGGTCGTGCACCAATGCGGCTCCGGCGTCACGGCCTGCCACAACCTGCTGGCCATGGCGCATGCCGGGCTGGACGCCGGCAAGCTTTACGTCGGCTCCTGGAGCGAGTGGTCGACCGATCCCGCCCGCCCCATCGCGACGGGTTGATTGCCGACAACCACGGTGGCCCGCAATGGGCCACACTGGAGTCTCCGCATAGACGACTGGAGGACCGAATGTTCAAGCGCATCCTCGTCCCGACCGACGGCTCCGACATCACTGCACACGCGGTGGACATGGCGATACAGCTCGCCAAGGTGCACGGCGCCGAGTTGCTGACGCTCAGCGTCATGGAGCCCTTCCCCTACAGCGCCGTCTCCGAGATCCAGCCCGTGCCGCCGCAGGAGTTCCTGGACGCGCAGCAGCGCGTGGCGACGCAGCGGGTGGAGGCCGTCTGCGCCGACGCCGCGGCACAAGGGCTGTCATGCAAGGCGCACACCGTCGAGGCGCTGCATGCCTGGGAGGCCATCATCGACCACGCCAAGACCGAGGGCGTGGATCTCATCGTCATGGCCTCGCACGGCCGCCGCGGTGTCGCGGCGCTGCTGCTGGGCAGCGAGACCCAGAAGGTGCTGACCCACACCGACCTGCCGGTGCTGATCGTCAAGTAGGCGGCACCGCCGGAGTGCCCAGCAGGTGGCGGCGGAAGAACGCCACCGTGCGGCCCACCCACAGCGCGGTCGCCGCCGCGCGGTCGAAGCCTGGTGGGTCGCCGATCAGCTGGGCCTCCAGCGGGCTTAATTCCTGCGCCGGCGGGGCCGGCGCCAGCAGCGCGCCGTGGCCCGCGCCGGGCAGGTCGGCCAGCAGTTCGCAAGCCTGGCAGGCGGCGCGCAGCGGGTCGCTGTGGAAACGCGGCAGCAGCCAGCGGTCACCGCTGGCCGTGATGAGCCCCAGCGGCACGCGGGGCTGGGCCAGCGTGGCGAGGTCGAAGTCGGCCGCGGCCGGCACGCCCGCGACGATGGCGGCCAGGCGAGGGTCGGCATGCGTCTGCGGCGCAGCATCGCCGCCGAACTTCCAATCCAGCACCCGCTGGGCCATCCAGAGCTTGAGGCCGTCCAGCGCGCCGCCGGTCAACCGCGTGGCCAGGCCCACGCAGGCCTGGAAGTCCTCGGCCAGGTGCCGCTCGCAATGCGCCCGGAAGCGCTCGGGCGACCAGGCGCCCCCCGCCAGGCTCAGCATGGTGTGCCCACCGGCGGACATGCCGAAGCCGCCGACACGGTCTAGCCGCAGGCCGGCAAAGCGCGGCTCCGCCGCGACGCGGTCGATGGCGCGGCTGATCTCTGCCGGGCGCAGCTTCCAGCTGTCGGGGCCGGGGCGGCCGGGGTCGGTCCAGTTGTCGCCGCGGTGCAGCGGCAGCACCACGGTGAAGCCGGCCTCCACCAGCGCCTGCGCCAGCGCCGTGTGCACCCAGGGGCCGCCGCCCGAGCCGTGCGAGATGGCGACGAGGCGGCCGTTGCCCGGCGCCGGGGGCGCATCGGGCGCCAGCATCAGTTGCAGGTCGCCGCGCGTCTCGGGGCGGCCGGCAGCCGCCGTGGGATAGAACAGCGTCACGGCGCCGCCCATGGCGTCGGCGGGCAGCGTCAGCGTGCCGACGGTGGCCGCCTGCGCGGCGGTGCCCAGGGCCAGGCTGGCCAGCAGGGTTCTGAAAAGCATGAGCGCTCCTCAAGGTTGAGAAGCCCGCAGACTCGCGCGTTGGCAGCGGCGCGTCTGGCCGAAACCTCGGCCTTGCAGGTTTCGGCGCGGCTTTTCAGGAATCGGCCAGCGATTGCTGGCGGAACTCGGTCGGCGTGAGGCCCGTATCGGCCTTGAAGGCGCGGTTGAACGGGCCGATGGACCCGAAGCCCACGTCCAGTGCGATGGTCAGCACCGGCAGGCCGCGCTCGGCCGGGTCGGCCAGCCGGCGCTTGGCCTCGGCCAGCCGCAGGCCGTTCACGTAGGCGTTGAAGTTGCGATGGCCCAGGTGCTGGTTGATGACGCGGCGCAGCCGGTACTCGGGCGTGCCCAGCTGCGCGGCCAGGCCGGCGAGGCTCAGGCCTTCCTGCGCGTAGCCGCGGTCTGCACCCATGAAGGCGGCCAGGGCCTGGGCGATGCGCTCATCCTGCGGCTCGGGCGCTGCGGGCGGCGACGGCGCGGGGGGCGGTGGTTCCGGCTCGCCCCACAGGCCGTAGGCCCGTGGCACCAGCAGGCGGCGGGCGATCAGCGTCGTCAGCACCAGCAGCAGCACCACGTCGGCCAGCGCCGCACCGTCGCTCAGGCCTTCGCCACCCGAGCCGACGCGCAGGGCCACCAGCGCCAGCGCGTAGGCCGCCCCGCCGCCCACCACGAGGCCGCGCAGCCGGCGGCGCTCCTCGACGAGGTCGACCCGCCAGGGGCCAACCACCGCCGCGAGGCCGAGCAGCGCGAACGCGACCGGGATGGCGCGCATGAGCACCCAGCCCGGCCACCAGCCGCCCCATTCGCACACCAGCGCCCCGTAGGCGGCCACCACCGCCCACAGCGCGCCATGCCACGGCCGCAGCCGGAAGCCGTCCTGAAACACCGCCCGCGCGAACAACCAGAACACGACCGCCGTGCCCAGCGACACGCCCACACCCGGCGCCTGGGGCCGGCAGGCGACTTCACGCTCCACCCACGGCGAGGCCGACAGCGTCTGCACGATGAGCGAGAGGCACAGCGCCATGCCCAGCTGCACCACCACGGCGTGGCGCGGGTGGCGCCACTGCGGCCGCAGCGCGACGACGACGAGGGCCAGCAGCGCGATCAGCGCGCCACGCAGCCCGGCATCAATGAGCGCCATGCAGCAGCTGCGACACCCCGAACGCCACGCCCAGGCCCACCGCCAGCCACAGCACCTGGGCGGCGGTCTCGCGCCAGGCCAGGCGCTGCTGCAGCTGCGGCAGCAGGTCGGCCACGGAGATGTAGATGAAGCTGCTGGACGCCAGCACCAGCAGGTAGGGCAGCGCATGCTCGAAGCTGCCGATCAGCAGATAGCCCAGCACCCCGCCCACCACCGAGGCCATGCCCGAGATGGCGTTGAACAGCAGCGCCTTGGCGCGCGAAAGACCGGCGTTCAGCAGCACGATGTAGTCGCCCACCTCCTGCGGAATCTCGTGCGCCACGATGGCCAGCGCGGTGGCGAAGCCCAGCCTGGTGTCGGCCAGGAAGGCGGCCGCGATGATGGCGCCGTCGCAGAAGTTGTGGATGCCGTCGCCCACCAGCACCGACAGGCCGCCGCGGCCGGCCTGCTCGGCGTCGAAATGGTGGTGGTGGTGGCCGTCGCCCTCGTGGTGGTGAACGTGGCGGTACAGCTCCACCTTCTCCAGCAACCAGAAGAACAGCAGCCCGCCGAGCAGCACGGCGAACAAGTTTTGCGGCGCGGCCGAGTGGCTCTCGAAGGCCTCGGGCAACACGTTCAGCAACGATGTGCCCAGCAGGATGCCGGCCGACAGGCTGACCAGGCCTTTGACCAGCCGGGTCAGCACGCCCACGGTCAGGCTCGCGGCGACCAGCACCGACAACAGGCCGCCCGCGAAGGTCGCGAGCACGATGTAGAGAAGAGTCATCGGAAGAGATTCGCAAACATGAGCCGTCAAGGACGGCGACTCCTCCAGCGACCGCCACGGAACCGGTGTTGCCGGACCGCTGGTGGCGCCCCTTGGAGGCAGGCGGGCGCAGCGCGTAGGGGGAGCGCTATTTTCCACTGACAATCCGGCGCCATGACCACGCGCTCCGACCGCCACCGCCAGCCTTGGGCGGCCATCGACATTGGCTCCAACAGCTTCCGGCTGGAGCTGGCCCGCCTCAGCGGCGACCGCTATCAGCGTCTGATCTACATCAAGGAAAGCGTGCGCCTGGGCGCCGGCCTGGACGGCGAGGGCATGCTGACCGAGGCGGCCATGCAGCGCGGCCTGGACTGCCTGAAGACCTTTGGCGAGCATCTGGTCGGCGTGGCGCCCGAGCGCATCCGCGCGGTGGCCACGCAGACGCTGCGCGAGGCGCGCAACCGCAATGCCTTTCTGGAGCGCGCCCAGGCCGTGCTGGGCCACCCCATCGAGGTCATCTCCGGCCGCGAGGAAGCGCGGCTGATCTTCGCCGGCGTCGCGCGGCTGCAGCCATCGGACAAGCCGCGGCTGGTCATCGACATCGGCGGCCGCTCCACCGAGATGATCCTGGGGCGCGGGCGCAAGCCCCAGCTGGCCGAATCCTTCGCCGTCGGCAGCGTGGGCTTGTCCATGCGCTTCTTTGCCGACGGCCGCTACACGGCGGACGCCTTCCGTGCCGCGCAGGTCGCCGCGGGCGCCGAGCTGGAGGAGGCGCTGACGCTGTTCCGCCCCGAGCTGTGGCAGGAGGCGCTGGGTTCGTCGGGCACGGTGGGCGCGGTCTCGCAGATCCTCGCTGCCGCCGGTCAGACCGACGGCCGCGTCACCCCGGCAGCGCTGCGCTGGTGCATCGAGCAATGCCTGGCCGCGGGCTCGCAGGACCGGCTGCAGATGCCCGGCCTGAAGGACGACCGCCGCCCGGTGGTGGCCGGCGGACTGTGCATCCTCTACACGCTGCTGACGCAGTTCGGCATCCAGGAGCTGCTGCCCACCAAGGGCGCGCTGCGCCAGGGCGTCATTTTCGACCTGGCCGAGCGGCTGCAGCCCAGCGGCGAGCGCGACCCGCGCGCCGCCTCGGTGGCCGAGCTGCAGCAGCGCTTCGGCGTGGACATGGAGCAGGCCGCGCGCGTGGCCGCGCAGGCCGAGAAGCTGTACCGCCAGCTCGTGCCCAAGCCGGCGCCGGAGCGGCTGCGCGAGTTGTGCTGGGCCGCGGCGCTGCATGAGATCGGCATGCTGGTCTCACACCACGACCACCACCGCCACAGCGCCTACATCGTGGGCCACGCCGACGCGGCGGGCTTCTCGACCAACCAGCTGCAGCGCCTGGCTGCGCTGACGCTGGGCCAGCGCGGCGGCCTGCGCAAGCTGGGGGCCGCACTGACGGACATGACGCTGCTGGAGCAACTCATCGCGCTGCGTCTGGCCGTCATCCTGTGCCATGCGCGCACCGCGCCGATCGGCAACCCCAGGCTGACGCGCGACGGCAAGCGGCTGACGCTGCGCTGCCCCAAGAGTTGGTCGGCCGGCCAAGCGCGCACGCGCTTCCTGCTGAACGAAGAGGCGCAGGCCTGGGCCCGCACCGAAGCCCTGACGCTGGCGCTGGCCTGAGCGCGATCAGAGCGCGTCCGGCCCCTGCACGGCGTGCAGCGTCACCTCGGGCGCGCCGTCGCGCTGGCGCCAGCGCAGCCACCAGACGGCGCCCTTCTTGACGGCCCAGTCCTGCTCGACGCCGGCCAGCAAATGGGCCGCCAGCCGGCCCAGCGTGGGCTGGTGACCGCAGATCAGCACCGGCTCGGCGGACCTGGGCCAGCGGGCCGCCTCGATGAGGTTGGCCCACGGCAGGTCCGGCGCGAGCGACGGCACGATGCGCGCCTCGCGGCCCAGCGCCGCCACCGTCTGGCGGCAGCGCAGCGCCGGACTCACCAGCACGCGCGTGCTGGCGGCCAGCCGGTGATTGAGCCAAGCCGCCATGCGCCGCGCCTGGCGCTCGCCCTTGGGCGTCAGCGCACGCTGCAGGTCGTCCTGACCGGGCGCGCTGATCTCGGCCTCGGCGTGGCGCCAGAGGATCAGGTCCATGCCGGCGCCCCGCTCATCCGGCAAAGCGCTGCATCAGCGCCTGCTGCGCGCTGACGCCTGTCTCGCTGACGCGCACCGAGCGCCCGTCCGGGCCCAGCTGCCAGGCGTCCAGCGTGTCGTGCAGATAGGGCTGCAGCGCCTCGTCGATGACGCGCTGGCGCAGCTTGGGGTCCAGCACCGGCCAGGCGACCTCGATGCGACGGAACATGTTGCGGCTCATCCAGTCGGCGCTGGACAGAAACAGAGCCTCGCCATCGTCGCTCTCGGCCCAGCGGAAATAGCAGACCCGCGAATGCTCCAGGAAGCGGCCCACCACCGAGCGCACGACGACGTTGTCGCTGACGCCCGGCAGCCCCGGCGGCAGCATGCAGGCGCCACGCACGATCAGGTCCACCTTGGCACCCGCGCGCGCCGCGCGCAGCAGCGCATGGATCAGTGCCACGTCGGTCAGCGCGTTGATCTTGACGACCACCCGCGCGCGCGCGTAGCCGGCCCGGGCTGCGGCCTCCACCTGGCCCAGCAGCGCCAACATGCGCTCGTGCATGTTGAACGGTGCCAGCAACATGCGCCGTGGCGCCTTGAAACGCCCCAACGCGGCGAGCTGGCGAAACACGGCGTCGGCGTCGGCGGTCAGGTCGACGTCGGCCGTCAGCAGGCCCAGGTCGGTGTAGAGCCGCGCCGTCTTGGGGTTGTAGTTGCCGGTGGACAGATGGCCGTAGCGGCGCAGCTTGCCGTTCTCGCGCCGCGTGATCAGCAGCAGCTTGGCATGCGTCTTGTAGCCGACGATGCCGTACACCACCTGGGCGCCGACCGCCTCCAGCCGCTCGGCCCAGTTGATGTTGGCCTCCTCGTCGAAGCGCGCCTTCAGCTCAACGACGGCCATCACCTCTTTGCCACGCCGCGCCGCCTCGATCAGCAAGTCCATCAGCTCGGACTTGGCGCCGGTGCGGTAGATGGTCTGCTTGATGGCCAGCACGTCGGGGTCTTCCACCGCCTCGCGCAGCAATTGCACCACCGGCTCGAAACTCTCAAACGGGTGGTGCAGCAGCACGTCGCCCTTCTTGAGGCACTCGATGATGGACTTGTGGCGCGGCAACCGACGGCTGGGCCAGACCGGCTCGAAGGGCGGGAAGCGCAGCGCCGGCGCGTCGGTCTGGTCGATGAGCTCGTTCAGACGCACCAGGTTGACCGGGCCGTTGACGCGGTACAGCGCGGCCGGCGGCAGCGCGAACTGCTCCAGCAGAAACTCCGACAGCTCGGCCGGACAGGTGTTGACCACCTCCAGCCGCACCGCGCGGCCGAAGTGGCGGGTCGTCAGCCCCGAGCGCAGCGCATGGCGCAGGTTGGCCACCTCCTCCTCGTCAACCTCCAGGTCGGAGTCGCGCGTGACGCGGAACTGCGAGAACGCCTCCACCTTGCGGCCGGGGAACAGCTCCTCCAGGTGCGCGCGGATGACGCTGGTCAGCAGCACGAAGGCCTGGTTGCCCTTGGCCACCTCCACCGGCAGCTTGATGACGCGCGGCAGCACGCGCGGCACCTTGACGATGGCGATCCGGTTGTCGCGGCCGAAGGCATCCTTGCCCGACAGCCGCGCGATGAAGTGCAGCGATTTGTTGGCCACCTGCGGGAAGGGGTGGGCCGGGTCCAGCCCCACCGGCACCAGCAGCGGCTTGACCTCGCGCTCGAAAAACTTCTGCACCCAGCGGCGCTGTGCCTCGTCGCGGTCCGCATGGTTCAGGATGACGATGCGCTGCTGCTTGAGCAGCGGCATGACCTGCTCGTTGAACACGTGGTACTGCTCGTCGATCAGCGTGTGCGCGGCACGGCCCACGCGCTCCACGTCCCGACCCGAGACGCTGCTGGTTGGATCGCGGGCCGCATCCAGCATGTCGGCGAAGCGCACCTCGAAGAACTCGTCGAGGTTGCTGGACACGATGCAGATGTAGCGCAGCCGCTCCAGCAGCGGCACGTCCTTGCGCCGGGCCTGGGCCAGCACGCGGCGGTTGAATTCGAGGATGGCCTGTTCGCGATTGAGCAGCGTCAACGGGGTCGGATCGGTCATGACAAAAAGTGTATGAACGCTTTATGACAGCCGTATGGAGCCCGGCCCACGCCCAGGGCTGTTCGGATAATCGCCGCCATGCACCTGTTGATTCCCCATGCCAGCGCGCTGGACGAGGCCGCAAGGCATGCGTTCTCGGGCCTGGCCCTGCCCCACCTGAGCGCCCAGCTGGCCCGCCTCAGCCCTGCCGAGACCTGGGGCAGCGACGAGTTCTCGCTCGCGCCGCCCCATCATCTGGCGCTGGCGGCGCTGCGCGGCCAGGCCCAGCCCAGCGCTGCGGCCTGGGCCGTGGACGCCGGACCGGAGTTGGCCTGGGCGCTGTTGACGCCCGTGCACCTGTCAGTGGGCACGGACGGCGTGGACGTGCTGCCGCCCGCAGCGCTGGCCCTGTCGGAGTCCGAGGCGGTGGGCTTTGCGGCACTGCTGCGCGAGCTCTGGCCCGAGCACGAGGGCTGGCAGTGGCGGCTGCTGGATGCCACGCGCTGGGCCATCGGACATGCCAGCGCGCTGGACGGCCTGCAGGCCGCCAGCATCGAGCGCGCCGCCGGCCGGCCCATCGAGCCCTGGCTGCCCGACAGCCGCGTGCTGCGGCGCTGGCAGAACGAGGCGCAGATGCTGCTGCACGGCCATGCGCTGAACCAGGCGCGTGAGGCGCGCGGCGAGCCCCCGGTCAACTCGGTGTGGATCGGTGACATCGGCCGCGCCGACGGTGCGCTTGCCGACGTGACGGTGGACGACCGGCTGAGCGTGCCGCTGCTCAGGGGCGACCTGGCCGCCTGGGCCGAGGCCTGGCAGCGCCTGGACGCCGGCCCGCTGGCCCAGCAGCTCAGCAGCCTGACGCTGTGCGGCGAACGCTTCGCGCGCCGCTACACGGCCCAGCCGCTGGGCTTGATGGACAGGCTGCGCCGGCGCATGCGGGCACCCGACCCGGTGGCCGTGATGGAGGCGCTGTGAAGCTCGTCGAACGCGAGGTGCCGCCGCGCACCGCCTGGGCGCTGGAGCAGGCCGGCGTGCCGCCGCTGCTGGCGCGCCTGCTGGCCGCCCGCGGCGTGCGCGAGCCCAGCGAGCTGGACGAGAGCCTGGCCCAGCTGCTGCCGCCGACCGGCCCCACGGGCCTCAAGGGCCTGCCCGAAGCGGCCCGGCTGCTGGCCGACGCCATCCAGCAGGGCGAGCGCATCGTCATCGTGGCCGACTACGACTGCGACGGCGCCACCGCCTGCGCCGTCATGCTGCGCGGCCTGCGACTGCTGGGCGCACGGCCCGAGCAGCTGGGCTATGTGGTGCCCGACCGCGCCGTGCACGGCTACGGCCTCACGCCCACCATCGTCGACCTGGCGTTGCAGCAGTCGCCCCGGCTGCTGGTGACCGTGGACAACGGCATCGCCAGCCTGGCAGGCGTCGCGCATGCCCGCGCGCTGGGGCTCAAAGTGCTGGTGACCGACCACCACCTGCCGGCCGTCGTCAACGGCGCCGCCGTCGTCCCCGAGGCCGACGCGATCGTCAACCCCAACCAGCCCGGCTGCGGCTTTGCGAGCAAGTCGCTGGCCGGCGTGGGCGTGGCCTTCTACGTGCTGATGGGCCTGCGCGCCGAACTCCGCTCACGGGGTGCGTTCGCGGCAGTGCCACGGCTGGACGGCCTGCTGGACCTGGTGGCGCTGGGCACGGTGGCCGACGTCGTCAAGCTCGACGCCAACAACCGCCGCCTTGTCGCGCAGGGCTTGAAGCGCATGCGCGCCGGCCG
This sequence comes from Roseateles sp., assembly GCA_046294815.1. GTDB lineage: Bacteria > Pseudomonadota > Gammaproteobacteria > Burkholderiales > Burkholderiaceae_C > Pelomonas. Next base: position 38,737 of record JBKBOJ010000010.1, read on the forward strand.
CGCCCAGCCGGGCGTGATGGCGTTGTTCAGCGCCGCCAAGCGCGATGCCTCCAAGGCCCAGGGCTTTGACCTCGGCTTCGCACTGGGCCCGCGTATCAACGCCGCCGGCAGGCTGGCCGACATGACACTGGGCATCGAGGCGCTGACCACCGACGACCCCGAGCGCGCGCTGCAGCTCGCCACGCAGCTGGACGCCATCAACCGTGAGCGCCGCGACATCGAGGCCGGCATGCGCGAGATGGCCGAGGCGCGGCTGGACGCGCTGGTGCAGGCGCTGCAGGGCGAGCTGCCACCAGCCGTCGCACTGTTCGACGCCGAGTTTCACGAGGGCGTGGTGGGCATCGTCGCGTCGCGCATCAAGGACCGCGTGCACCGTCCCACCTTCGTGTTCGCGCGCGGCGCGGACGGGCAGCTCAAGGGCTCGGGCCGCTCCATCCCGGGCTTTCACCTGCGCGACGCCCTGGACCTGGTTGCCAAGCGCGAACCCGATCTGCTGGCCAAGTTCGGCGGCCATGCCATGGCGGCCGGCGCGACGCTGGCGGTGGACGATGTGAGCCGCTTCGCGCTGGCCTTCGCCCGTGTCGCCCAAGAGTGGCTCAGCGAGCAAGACCTGACCCGCACGCTGCGCCACGACGGCGCGCTGCCGGCGGACTTCGCCACGCCCGAGACGGCGCGGCTGCTGGACAGTCAGGTCTGGGGCCAAGGCTTCGAGCCGCCGGTGTTCTGCGACCGCTTCGAGGTGGTCTCGCAGCGGCTGGTGGGTGAGAAGCACCTCAAGCTGCGGCTCAAGCAGGGTGGCCGGCTGGTCGACGCCATCTGGTTCAACCAGGTGGACATGCTGCCAGAGCGCGCCACGCTGGCCTACCGGCTGAGCCTGGACGAATGGCAGGGTCAGCAGCGGGTGCAATACGTCGTCGAGGCCTGCGCCACGCCCTGAGGTGTGACGAAGTTGACAGCCGCGCGGTGAGGAATTCCGGCGGTCACCGGACTGTCACGGGTGCTTTCAAGAATCCGCCGCGCCAACCGGTTCGGATGTCTCGGGCCGGTGGCCAACCCCGGAGCCACCCCATGCGCGCCACCGTGCCCGCCCCCCTCGCCGAAGCGCTGGACCGCCTGATCGAGCAGCGCAGCTTCGACATCCACTTCCAGCCGCTGGTCGCGATCGACCGCGCCGAGATCTACGGCTTCGAGGCGCTGACCCGCGCGCCGGCCGACGGCCCGCTGCACTCGCCGCTGGTGCTGTTCGAGACCGCCGCGCGGCTGGGCCGGCTGGTGGAGCTGGAGCACCTCATCATCCAGCGCGCGCTGCAGCGCTTTGGGCAGTTGGGTCTGCCGGGCCTGCTCTTCCTGAACGTCACGGCCGACACCTTGCTGGGGGCGCGCGAGCATGCCGGGCTGCTGGCCGCCGAGCTGGCGCAGCTGGGCCTGCCAACCGCGCGCGTGGTCATCGAGCTGACGGAGACCCGCCCCATCGAAGACCTGGCACTGCTGGACGATGCGCTGCAGGCGCTGCGCAGCGAGGGCTTCCGCATTGCGCTGGACGACCTCGGCGAGGGCTTCGCTTCCCTGCGCCGCTGGATGGAGATGCGGCCGGACTTTGTCAAGATCGACCGCCATTTCATCGACGGCATCGCGCAGCAGCCGCTCAAGCAGCAGTTCGTGCGCTCCATCGTCGAGATGGCCGCCACCAGCGGCTGCGCAGTGGTGGCCGAGGGGCTGGAGCAGGAGCCCGACCTGGACGTGCTGCGCCGGCTGGGCCTGACCATCTGCCAGGGCTATCTGTTCGCCCGACCGAGTGCCACGCCGCGCGCGTCCCTGAGCGTGCAATGGAGCGGCCGGCTGGCCGCCGACGGCCAGCCGCGGCTGCGGCAAAACGACCTGGCCCTGCCGCTGTCCCAGGGCGCCATCACCAGCGCGGCCCAGCTGGCGCGCCGCGGTCTGACCGTCACCGCCGCCAGCAACTGCCGCAGCGTGGTGGAGCTGTTCCGCCGCGACGAGCAGCTGCTGTCCATTCCCGTTCTGGACGAGCAGCAGCGGCCCATCGGCGTGCTGCGCTCGCTGCACGTGCTCAAGCGCGGCACCGAGCGCTACTTCATGGAGATCTTCGACAAGCGCAGCTGCGTGGAGCTGATGGACCCGCACCCGCTGGTGTTCGACGTGTCCACGCCGTTGCGCGCGATGAGCGACGCAATGGCCAGCCTCGACGAGCGCCTGCTGATCGACGGCTTCATCGTCACCCGCGACGGCACCTATGTCGGCACCGGCCGCAGCTCCGACCTGCTGAAGGCCGTGTCCGACCTGCAGGTGCACGCCGCCCGCTACGCCAACCCGCTCACACTCCTGCCCGGCAACGTGCCCATCGACCACCACCTGGATCGCCTCATCCAGGCCGGCGAGACCTTTGCCGCCGCCGTCTGGGACATCGACCACTTCAAGCCCTTCAACGACGTCTACGGCTACCGCGTGGGCGACGACATCATCCGCCTGGCCGCCCGCGTGCTGACCCAGGCCGCCGACCCGCAGCTGGACTTCGTCGGCCACATCGGCGGCGACGACTTCGTCATGGTGCTGGGCAGCGCCGACTGGGAGGCGCGGCTGGCGCGCGTCTGCCAGGCGTTCGATGCCGGCGTGCGCAGCTTCTTCTCGCCCGAGCACCTGGCCGCCGGCGGCTACGTCACGCTGAACCGCCAGAACCAGCCCAGCTTCCACCCGCTGCCCACCATCTCGGCGGGCGCCGTGCTGCACCTGCCGGGCCACTTCGACAGCGCCCGCGCGCTGAGCGCCGCGCTGGCCGAACCCAAGCGCGTGGCCAAGGGCCGCGCCGGCGGCAGCCGCTACTTCGTCGACCGCCGCCAGCCCCAGCCGCAACGCCAACTGCTCGCGGCCGCCTGATCCGGTCGCCACGCGCCGCACCGACCGGCGCCAACGCCTGCTTGCGCGCAAGACCAACCAAGCCCTGACCCTGCCCGCCAAGCGTGGACGACAGCGTCAAGGGCTTGCGCCGCCGAGGGATTCAGGCCGGCTTCCTACAATCGAGCGGTGAAACTCGATGCCGCGCTGAACGCCGACCTGCACTGCCACTCCGTCGTCTCGGACGGCACGCTGACGCCCGAGGCCCTGGCGGAGCGCGCCGCCGCCGGCGGCGTGCAGCTGTGGTCGCTGACCGACCATGACGAGATCGGCGGCCAGGCCCGCGCCATCGCCGCCGCCCGCGCGACCGGCATCGCCTACCTGACCGGCACCGAGATCTCGGTCAGCTTCGCCGGCCGCGTGGTGCACATCGTGGGCCTGGGCTTCGACCACAACTCCAGCGAGCTCGCCGAGGGCTTGCGCGCGACCCGCGGCGGCCGCGAGGCCCGCGCCCGCGACATGGCAGCCGGCCTGGCCCAGGTGGGCATCCACGGCGCCTTCGAGGGAGCGCTGAAGTACGTGGGCAACCCCGACCTGATCTCGCGCACGCATTTCGCGCGCTTCCTCGTCGAGGCCGGTCACTGCAGCGACGTGGCCGACGTGTTCCGCCGCTTCCTGACCGAGGGCAAGCCCGGCTTCGTGCCGCACAAGTGGGCCGCGCTGGGCGATGCGGTGGGCTGGATCACGCGGGCTGGCGGCGTCGCCGTCATCGCGCATCCGGGCCGCTACGGCTTCACGCCCACCGAGGAGTACGCGCTGATCACCGAGTTCATCGCCCACGGCGGGCGCGGCATCGAGGTCGTCACCGGCAGCCACACGGCGGCCGAGTTCCAGCAGTACGCAGACACCGCCCGCGAGTTCGACCTGCTGGCCTCGCGCGGGTCCGACTTCCACAGCCCCGAGGAGAGCCGCGTGGACCTGGGCACGCTGCCGCCGCTGCCGGCCAACCTGACGCCGGTGTGGGCGGCGCTGGCGGACCGCATCCACGCAGCCGGCTGAGCCGGTCTGCACCGCCGCGCCCTTTAGGATAGGGCGCATGGCCCAGCTCTTCGAAGTTCATCCCGCCAACCCGCAGCCGCGCTTCCTGCGCCAGTGCGTGCAGATGCTGCAGGCCGGTGGCATCGGCGCGATTCCGACCGATTCCAGCTACGCCTTCGTCTGCCACCTGAATGACAAGGCGGCGGCCGAGGCGCTGCGCCGTGTGCGCGGCGTGGACGACAAACACCACCTGACGCTGCTGTGCCGCGACCTCTCCGAACTGGCCACCTATGCCATGGTGGACAACCGCCAGTACCGGCTGCTCAAGCTGGCCACGCCGGGCGCCTACACCTTCATCCTGCCGGCCACCAAGGAAGTGCCGCGGCGCCTCTCCCACCCCAGCCGGCGCACCATCGGCCTGCGCGTGCCCGAGCACCGCGTCACGCAGGACCTGCTGGCGCTGCTGGGCGAGCCACTGCTGTCCACCACGCTGATCCCGCCCGGCGACACGGAGCCCATGAACGACGCAGGCGAGGTGGCCGAGCGGCTGGACCACCAGCTGCAGTTCATCCTCGATGCCGGCGCCTGCCCGGCCCAGCCCACCACGGTGCTGGACCTCAGCCAGGGCGATGCCCCCGTGCTGGTGCGCCAGGGGCGCGGCGACCTGGAGCGGCTGGGGCTGCAAGTGGAGTAGCCGCGCGCTCCATCCGCCGTTTCTGCAGTTCATCCGGCGCGGCCTGCGACTGATCGCAGGCGTCTGGAAGCGCGCCGTCGCGATGACGAAACTGACTCCATCGAACAAGCAATCACGCGGTTCGAAACCCATCGAAACGGATTCCATCATGAACCTGCAAGACCGCCTCTTCTCCGCCGTCATCGCCGCCCTTGCCGGCCTGACCTTCTCCGTCGTCGCCCAGGCTGCACCGCAGCATGTCGTGAAGCTGGAGCGCGTCGTCATCACCGGCAAGGCGACCCGTGCCGATGCTCAGGTGGTGACCCAACTGCCGCGCGTGACCGTCGTCGGCTACAGCGACGCCACGCTGCTGCGCCAGATGACGCTGGCCGCCGCCAAGGGCGCAACCAAGCGCACTTGAACGCAACACCCGCCCATGCGAATGACGGTTCCGAATTCCTCGGCCGCCGCGCCGAATCGCCAGCGTTGCCGAGCCAGCGCTGCCGATTCGGTTCGGCCTGTTGATGTGCTGCTGGCCATTACCGAACGATCTCGATGATGCGTGCGCGGTCCAGGCCCAGCACCGTCTGGCCGCGCACCACCAGCGTGGGTGTACCGCGGCTGCCCAGCGCCTGATAGTCGGCCCGGCATTGCGCGTCGCGCTCGATGAAGCATTCCTGGAACGCAATGCCCTCGTCCTGCATCCAGCGCCGCGCCGCCGTGCACCAGCCGCAGGTCTCGGAGGAAATCATGCGGATGTCGCCCGGCTGCACGCGCTGCGCCAGCAGCGCGCCGTCCTGCGCCTTCACATGGCTGCGCCAGGCCCAGGAGGCCGCGGCGGTGAGGGCGACGACGACGATCAGCGACAGCGGCGGCAGTTTCATGCCGACATCGTAGTTGGCGACATCAACGGCCGCTTCAGCGCAGCCGCCACGGTGTTTGTCAACGTGCCCGGCGGCCAGCAGATCCACGAACCCAGCGTCGCATGGCAGGCGCATCACGTCCGCCAGGCTCAGCTTGCACACGCGCCACACGACTGCGCGTTCAACCTCGAACGACCTCAGTTCGCCCGCGAGAGCGGCGATGCACGGCTCGACCATGGGTCGATCGCCGCCCGCCGAGCGCTGCCCCCCGGTGGCCCGCCGTCAGCCCAAACGCGCCGCCTGCCTTTACAGTCCCGCCCTTCTTCGCCTTCCCTGCCCTGCCATGAGCCTGGCCGACATCCGCGCGGCGCTGGGCGCCGAGTTGTCGGCCACCCCTGAGTACTACGACTTCAAGGTGCTGCACGCCGAGCGCGACGGTCCGCTGTGGCGCGTCACGCTGGAGCCCGGCTATGTGTTCGCCGAAGGGCAGCGGCCGGGCAGCGCGTCCGCCCAAGCCCTGCTGGACGACAGCCTCGACGGCGCCAGCGCCTGGTGGGGCAGCCCGACCAAGGGCGGTGCCAGCGTGCTGGCCGTCGTGGCGGAGGACGACCAACTCGTGCTGCAGAACGCCAGCAGCCCGCCGCCGCCGGCCGGGCACTTGATCCGGCTCTACCCGACCCGCTTCCTGAACGCGGTGGCCGATACCTGGTGGGACACACCCTGGGCCGAAGCCGCGCTGGCCTGCCTGCCGGACCTCTCGGCGCCCAGCCCGCTGCGCGGCAGCACGCCTTTGACCGGCGAGCCTTTCCGTTGGCTGAGGCCAGCGCAGCGCGCCGCGTTGGCGCTGACGGGCTTCAGCAGCGCCTTCCTGTGGGGCCCGCCCGGCACGGGCAAAACCACCACGCTGGGCGTGCTGCTGGCCGAGTACCTGGAGCGCCATCCGGCGGCACGTGTGCTGCTGCTGTCCACCACCAACCACGCGGTGGACCTGGCGACGCTGGCCGTCGACAAGGCCTTGCACAAGGGCCGGCGCGAGCATCTGCGGCCGCTGGTGCAGCGGCTGGGCACGCGCTTCGACGCGGCGGCTTATGCCGGCCGCGAGCACCTGATCCCGACGCAGGACCATGAGCTGATCGCCCGCCTGGCCCGCGCCGAGGCGGCACGGCCAGCGGCACGCGACGCGCCGGCGCTGAAGGCCTGGGCCGACCGCGTGGCTGCGCTGCGCGACGAGCTGCGCGCCTCGTCGCTGCAGGTGCTGCGCCGCTGCCGGCTGGCCAGCATGACCACCACGCGCGCCGCCTTCACGCTCAAAGCCCTGCGCGAGTTGAGCCCCGACGGCGCGCCGCCGTTCGACCTGCTCGTGTTCGACGAGGCCAGCCAGGTGAGCCTGGCCCACACGCTGGCGCTGATGCCGCTGGGCCGCGCGCGGCTGTTCGCGGGCGACCCGCAGCAGCTCTCGCCGGTGCAGCGCAGCCAGGACCGGCTGGCGCGCCGCTGGCTGGGCCGCTCGGCCTTTGCCGAGATGCCACGCGGCGGCCCGGCCGTGGCGCTGCTGGACGAGCAGTCGCGCATGGCGGCGCCCATCGGCGCACTGGTCAGCGAGCTGTTCTACGACGGCGCACTGCGCGTGGCGGCGGACGCCCAGGCCTCGGCCGACTGGCAGGCGGCGCGGCAGCGCGCGCTGGGCGACATCGCGCCGCACGTGCATGTGCACCTGCACCGTGTCGAGCGCGACGGCGGCTGGTCAGCCCAAGAGCGCGGGCCGGTGCGGCGCGAGTCGGCCGAGGCGATTGCAGCGCTGGTGGCTCAGGCGCTGTTGCAAGGCTGGCGGCCTGAGGAGCTGATCGTGCTGACACCGTTTCGCGCGCAGCGGGCGCTGATCCGCGAGGCCTTGCGGGCGCGCGGCCTGCCCGAGGCGCTGCGCGTGAGCACCGTGCACCGCGCCCAGGGCAGCGAGGCGCCGGTGGTGCTGTTCGACCCGGCCGACGGCGCACAGCCGTTTCTGCACGGCGAGGCGGCGCAGCGGCTGCTGAACGTCGCGCTGAGCCGGGCGCAGGCCAAGCTGGTGGTGTTCGTGTCGCCGGCGGACGCGGCGGGCGAATTCCTGGCGCCGCTGGTGCGCAAGCTGCGGCTGGCGGCCGACCCGCGCCCGGCCACGCCGCTGGAGGCGCTGGCACGTCTGCCGGGCTTTCCGGCCAGCGCGGTGGGCCGGCGCGTGGCCGCGGGGCGGCATGTGGGCGAACTGGCACGCGCCAGCGCCGATGGCCGCGAGTTCTGGCTCATCAACGAAAAAACCGGTGTCGAGCAGCGCTTCGACACCGGCTTCTGGCTGCAGCGCGCCGGAGTCGTCAGACCGCCGCAGTCACGACAATCTCCACCTTCCACTCCGGCCGCGCCAGGCCGGCGATGACGGTGGCCCGCGGCGGCGCGTGGCCCTCGGCGACCCAGGCATCCCAAGCGGCGTTCATGCCAGCGAAGTCGGCGCGGTCGGCGAGGTAGATCTGCGCGCGCAGGATGCGCGACTTGTCGGTGCCGGCACGCGCCAGCAGCTTGTCGATGGCGGCCAGCACCTGGGCCGTCTGACCGGTGATGTCGGCGCTGGGGTCCTCGGGCACCTGGCCCGCGAGGTAGGCGACGCCGTTGTAGACGGCCATCTCCGACAGGCGCGCGCCGATGTCGAAGCGTTCAATGGACGAGGTGGTGCTCATGCTTTCTTCCGGGTCTTGGTGGGTTTGGCGGGAGGGTTGGGGGCGGCCTTCTGGCCCAGCTTGCTTTCGGTGCCGGCCAGCAGCTTCTGGATGTTGGCCTGGTGACGCCAGACCAGCAGCAGGCCCATGATGATCAGGGCCAGCGCGGTGGGGCCGGCTTCCCAAATCAGCAACTGATACATCGGCGCGAAGGCCGCCGACACGATGGCCGCCAGCGACGAGTAGCGGCTGAACCAGGCAATGATGACCCAGGTGGCCAGCGTCGCGACGCCCAGCAGCGGGTTCAGCGCGAAGATCACGCCAGCCGCCGTGGCCACGCCCTTGCCGCCCTGGAACTTGAAGAACACCGGCCAGAGGTGGCCCAGGAAGGCCGCCAGCCCCACCAGCGCCGCAGTGCCTTCGCCGAGGCCGTGGCGCGGCCCCCAGACCAGCACGGCCAGCACCGGCACATAGCCCTTCAGCGCGTCGAACACCAGCGTCAGGATGGCCGCGACCTTGTTGCCCGAGCGCAGCACGTTGGTGGCACCCGGGTTGCCCGAGCCGTAGCTGCGCGGGTCGGACAGGCCCATGGCGCGGCTGACGATGACGGCGAAGGACAGCGAACCGATGAGGTAGCCGGCCAAGCCGGCGAGCAGCGGGAGGATGTTTTGCATGGGGCGGCATTTTCATGCAGCCCGCCCATGCTCAGTTCGCGCAGCGCACCGGTCGCGCGCCCAGCAGCTCGGTCAGCACCTTGGGCTCGATGCCGACGAGATAGCCGCGCCGCCCGCCATTGATGCAGATCCTGGGCAGCGCCAGGATGCTGGCCTCGACGAACACCGGCATGGCCTTGCGCACGCCGAAGGGCGAGGTGCCACCCACCTGGTAGCCGCTGTGACGCTGCGCGACCTCGGGCTTGCAGGGCTCGACCTTCTTGCACGGGATCTGGCGCGCCAGCTCCTTCAGGCTCACGGTCTTGTCACCGTGCATCAGCACGATCAGCGGCTCGGCCTTCTCGTCCTGCATCACCAGCGTCTTGACGACCGCATGCTCGTCCACCCCCAGTTGCCTGGACGACTCGGCCGTGCCGCCGTGCTCGACGTAGTCGTAGACATGCTCGGTGTAGGCCACACCGGCGCGTTTGAGCATCTGCGTGGCCGGCGTCTCGCTGACATGCGTGCTTTTCTTGCTCATGCCCCGCATTTTGAAGCCCCTCGCAGGCTGCCCCCAATCTTGGGGACGAATTCCGCTCCGCAACAATGATTTATTGTTTTACAGTAAGTTTTTGCCGTTTTCTGACAAGCTCATGCCCGACTCCTTTTCCACCGAAGGCCTGCGCCGCATCCGCCGCCTGGCATGGATAGTCCGGCTGCTGAGCCTGGTTGGCGCGCTGGTGCTCGCCACCGTGCCGTTTCTGTTCTGGGCGCAGCCGGACTGGGTGGCCCAGGTGGTCACACAGCAGTGGGGCGTCCCCAAGATCCAGCTGGACATGGGCGCGCGCGTGGGCGCGCTGCTGGCCACGCTGCTGCCGGCGGGCATCAGCGTGTTCGCGCTGGCGCAGATGTGGGCGCTGTTTGGCTGCTTCGCGCGCGGCGAGCTGCTGGCCCGGGCGCCGGCCGCCCATCTGCGCCGGCTGGGCCTGGCGCTGTGCCTGCTGGCTGCGGCCCAGCCGCTGGGACGCACGCTGGCCATCCTGGCGCTGACGCTGGGCAACCCCGAGGGTGAGCGCCAGCTGTGGTTCGGCCTGTCGTCGGACCACTACCTGGCGCTGCTGTTCGGCCTGCTGCTGCTGGCGCTGGCGCAAGTCCTGCACGAGGCCGCCCGCGTGGCCGACGAGAACGCTGAGTTCATCTGATGCCCATCGTCGTCACCCTCGACGTGATGCTGGCGCGCCGCAAGATGCGCTCGCGCGAGCTGGCCGAGCGCGTGGGCATCACCGAGGCCAATCTGTCGCTGCTCAAGAGCGGCAAGGTGCGCGGCGTGCGCTTCGACACGCTGTCCCGCATCTGCGACGTCCTGCAATGCCAGCCCGGCGACCTGCTGGCCTGGGAACCCGGCCCCGAGCCCGACCACTCCCCCAGCGAATGACCATGCGACTCCTGCTCACCGCCCTGCTGACCGCAGCCACCACCGTGCACGCCCAGGCCCCCACCGAGGTGCTGCCGACGGTCAAGACCGAGCTCAAGCGCGACGGCGCCGTGCTGCCCTACAAGCAGATCAACACGCTGCTGGGCAAGTTCGCCCAGTACGGCGAGGGCCTGTTCCGCATGGACTTCATGGTCGATGCCGCCAAGACCCGGCTGGCGCTGGCCGACATCCGCATGGCCGTGCGCAGCGACGACGCCGACTACCCCATCAAGCTCGACGCCGACGGGCACTTCGATCTGCCGGTGCTGCCCGAGGCCGAGGCCAGGACGGCCGATCTGGCCACCAACGCCGCCAAGGGCCAGATGGCCATCCGCGGCACCGTCGAGCTGACCACGCCAGCGGAGCAGCTCACGCTGGGCAAGGTGCGCCAGGTCATGCGTGTCGCGCACCGGCTGCGCGAGGAGCTGCTGCCCTTCTACCTGCGCTGGCTGTTCCCGCGCCTGCAGGCCGTGCGCGTCTGCAGCGCCACGCCGACCTGGGAGCTGCAGTGGCGCGAGAACGGCCAGCTGCTGGGCCTGCCGCTGCCCGCCACCAGCGGCGAGCGCGACCCGGACGCCAAGCAGGGCGAGCCGGGGCGCCCCTGCGTGCTGCTGACCGGGCAGGAGAACTGGCCCGACGCGGCCCTGCTCGTGCCGCCGGCCAACACGCGGCTGAGCCTGAAGCTGTAGCCCCATGCACCACCGCTGGCTGGCCCGCGGCCTGGTCGTCGCGCTGCACGGCGCGGTGCTGCTGGCGCTGTGGCTGCACCGGCCACCGCGCATCGACGCCCCCGCCGAGCGCCGCTGGACCACGGTACGCTTGATCCAGCCCCAGCCAGCGCGCATGCCCGCCCAAGCGGCGCCGCCCGCGGCCCTGCGGCCGCAGCAGCGCCCGCTGGCCGCCACCCCGGCACCGATAGCGCCGGTCACGACCG
>JBKBOJ010000011.1:0-49682 GCA_046294815.1 Roseateles sp.
CCTCCCAACCGATCTGCTCGCCCTGAGTGTCTCCTGGTGCGGTGGTCGCCCAATCTCATCAGTCAAGGAAACATCATGGTTGTCATTCGTCTTGCCCGCGGCGGCTCCAAGAAGCGCCCCTTCTACAACATCGTCGTTGCCAACAGCGCCCAGCGCCGTGACGGTCGCTTCATCGAGCGCGTGGGTTTCTACAACCCCATCGCCGCCGGTGCCGCCGAGAAGCTGCGTGTGGCGCAAGATCGTATCGCCTACTGGGTTGGCGTGGGCGCGCAGCTCTCGCCCACGGTCGAGCGTCTGGTCGGCGAGGCCAAGAAGGCCACGCCCGCTGCTTAAGTCGGTGGCTGTCAACAAGCTTCAACAAGACGGCGCTTCGGCGCCGTCTTTTGCTTCTTGGCCGGAAGATCTGGTGCCTGTGGGGCGCATCCTGGATGCCTGGGGCATCAAGGGGGGCCTCAAGGTGCAGGCCTACTCGGCCGATGCGGACGCGCTCTTTGGCGCCAAGCGCTGGTACCTCGTGTCCCGCGGCCCCAAGGCCGGTCGCGTGATGTTGTCCATGCGCTCGGTGCGCGAGCAGGGCGAAGGCATCGTCGCGACGGCAGAAGGCGTGGACGACCGCAATGCTGCCGAGGCCTTGCGTGGGTATGAGATCCATGTGGCCCGCAGCGACTTCCCGCGCACCTCGGATGGCGAGTACTACTGGGTCGACCTGATCGGCCTGGACGTCGTCAACCGCGAGTCGCAGGTGCTGGGCCGCGTCATCGGCCTCATCGACACCGGTCCGCATGCCGTGCTGCGCATCCTGCCGCCCGGCCTGCAAGAGCCCGCCAAGCCCGACCAGGAGCGGCTGATCCCCTTCGTGGCTGCTTTTGTCGATGATGTCGATCTGGCTGCGAAGCAGATCAAGGTCGACTGGGGCGTCGATTACTGACGTCGCGGCCCATGCGCTTCGATGTCCTGACGATCTTCCCGGAGCTGTTCGCGCCGCATTTGACGCTTGGCGTCACGCGGCGCGCCTTCGAAAGCCGCCAGGTCGACGTGCGGCTGTGGCCGCTGCGCGATTTCGCCGAGGACAACTACCGCCGTGTCGATGACCGGCCCTATGGCGGCGGGCCCGGCATGGTCATGCTGGCCGAGCCGCTGGAGCGTGCGATCGCCGCCGTGAAGGCCGACCGCGGCGAGGCTGAGCCGGCCATCGTTCACTTTTCGCCCACCGGCCGCCGCATGGACCAGGCGCTGGTGCAGTCGCTGGCGGCCGGCCCTGGTGCCGTGCTGCTCTGCGGCCGCTACGAGGGCATCGACCAGCGCGTGCTGGAGCGTCACGTGACGCTGGAGATCAGCCTTGGCGACTTCGTGCTGTCCGGCGGCGAACTGCCTGCGCTGGCGCTGCTGGACGCCGTCGCGCGGCTGCAGGACGGCGTGCTGGGCGATGCCCAGTCGCACCAGCAGGACAGCTTCTCGGACGGTCTGCTGGATTGCCCGCATTACAGCCGCCCCGAGGTGCTGCCCGACGGGCGCGCGGTGCCGGCGGTGCTGCTGTCGGGCCACCATGTCGATATCCGCCGCTGGCGCCGCGAGCAATCGCTGGCGCTGACCGCGGCCCGGCGGCCCGATCTCATCGAGGCTGCGCGGGCGGCGGGGCGGCTCAGCCGTTCCGACGAGGCCTTCCTGGCCAAGCTCTAGGAAAAACGCGCCGAGCCGGGCTATAATGCTCGGCTGTCCGATCCTCTGACGCTCGAGTGGTTTGGCCAAATTGCAATCTGGCCATGCTGCAAACACCCCGATAAATAGCGAGCCGTCAAGATCCGTAGGAGTACAGATGGACCTGATCCAAACCCTTGAGCAAGAAGAAATTGCTCGCCTGAACAAGACCATCCCGGCTTTCGCCCCCGGCGACACCGTGATCGTCAGCGTCAACGTCGTCGAAGGCAACCGCAAGCGCGTGCAGGCCTACGAGGGTGTCGTCATCGCCAAGCGCAACCGCGGCCTGAACAGCAGCTTCATCGTCCGTAAGATCTCCAGCGGCGAAGGCGTCGAGCGTACCTTCCAGCTGTACAGCCCGCTGATCGCCTCCATCGAGGTCAAGCGTCGTGGCGATGTGCGCCGCGCCAAGCTGTACTACCTGCGCCAGCGTTCGGGCAAGTCGGCGCGCATCAAGGAAAAGCTGGCGTAATCAGCCGGCTCTCCGCCGCCCAAGCCGCCAGGAGCTACGCTCTCGGCGGCTTTTGTTTTTTCAGCATGCAACGCCCCGTGATCACCCAGCCCGACCGTGTACCGGTCACGAGCATCGACAGTCATCTGCCTGCGGTGCCGGCGCACGCGCTCACGGTGTCCGCCATCCGCGCCAGGCTGCAGGAGTCGTCGGAATGGACGCCCGAGTTCGCCGGTGACGGCGGGCGTTTCGCCGACCGCCAGCCAGCGGGTGCGGCGGTGTTGGTGCCGCTGGTGCAGCGTGAGTCAGGACTGCAACTGCTGCTCACGCGGCGCACCGATCACCTGCGCGATCACGCCGGTCAGATCAGCTTCCCAGGTGGTCGCGTAGAGCCCGAGGACGACGGACCCGTCGCCACCGCGCTGCGCGAGACTGAGGAGGAAATCGGGCTGGGGCGGCAGCACATCGAGGTCATCGGGCAGCTGCCGGTCTATTCGACGGTCACCGCCTTCCAGGTGACGCCGGTCGTGGCGGTCGTGACGCCGGGCTTCACGCTGAGGCTGGATGAGTTCGAGGTGGCCGAGGCTTTCGAGGTGCCGCTGGCCTTCTTGATGGATCCGGCCCATCACCGCCATCACCGCTTCGAGTTTGGCGGCGTCGAGCGGCGCTTCCTGTCCATGCCCTGGCAGGGGCCGCAGCGCGAGTACTTCATCTGGGGCGCGACTGCGGCGATGCTGCGCAACTTCTACCGGTTGCTGATAACGGCCTGAACCGCGTTGCCGCGCCACTATGATCCCGGCCCATGAATTTCTTCGCGGTGCTGCTGGCCCTGTTGTGTGAGCAACTCAAGCCCCTGAGGCATGGGAATCGGGTGCACCAGTCCGTCATCAACTGGGTGCGCTGGACCGGCCGCAATTTCGATGCCGGCGGCGAGCACCATGCCGCCATCGTCTGGGTCATCACGGTGCTGCTGCCGGGGCTGCTGGCGGCACTGTTGTACTGGGGACTGCGCCACTTCAGCGTGCTGCTGGCGCTGCTGCTGGATTTGGTGGTGCTGTATGCGACGCTGGGCTTCCGGCAGTTCAGCCATTACTTCACCGACATCCGCGATGCGCTGGAGCGCGGCGACGACGCAACGGCGCGGCAGCTGCTGGCCGAGTGGCGCCACCTCGACGCCAGCGAGCTGCCGCGCACGGAGCTGATCCGCCATGTGGTGGAGCACTCGCTGTTGGCGGCGCACCGCCATGTGTTCGGGGTGTTCTTCTGGTTCGTCGTCTGTTCAACGCTGGGCTTGGGGCCGGCGGGCGCGGTCGTCTACCGCATGGCCGAGTTCGCCAGCCGCTACTGGGCCTTCAGGAGCCGCACGTTGGATGCGCCGACCAACCCCAGGCTGCTGGCCTTGTCGCGCCAGGCCTTCGTGTGGATAGACCATGTGCCGGCACGGCTGACGGCCACGGGCTTCGCCATCGTCGGCAACTTCGAGGAGGCCGTGAACGCCTGGCGCCGCGACGCCCGGCTGTGGCTGCATCCCAACGAGGGCATCATCCTGGCGTCCGCGGCTGGCGCGGTGGGTCTGCAGTTGGGCGGTGCCGCCGCGCCCGGCATCACGCCGGATCGCAGCAAGACCTTTGAGGCCGGCACCGAACCCGAGGCCACCGGTGCGGCCGGCTCCACGGCCGGCGCGCCACCGCAGCTCGCGCACTTGCAGAGCGTGGTGGGACTGGTGTGGCGCTCTGTCGTGCTGTGGATGCTGCTGCTGGCGCTGCTGACGCTGGCCAACCTGGTCGGCTGAACCCGTCCGGACGACTTGTTGTTGACCGCAGCACCAGGCCACTGGGCGCGCTCGAAGCGACCTGCGCGGCGCCGCCCGCGCTAGTCGTCGCCGCCGATCAGCCACTGTCGCAGGCTGGCGTGTCGGTTCATGCGCGCCGCCGCCGATGTTGGCCAATGCTGGCCGGTCTCGCTGCGACTAGGAACCTGTCGTTGGGGTCGGGAGGGCGTTGGGCCTGCTTGTGCGCCGGCGGCGGGCCTGAGTCGCCGCGCTATGGCAGCGTCACTTCAGCACGGTCTGCTGCATGAAGAGCACCGTCGCGTAGAACTGGTAGTCCTGGTTCTCCTTCCTTTGGAAGCCATGGCCCTCGTTCTCCGCGCGCAGATACCAGACCGGCGTCCCGCCCTCGCGCACCTTGGCGACGATCTGCTCCGCTTCGGTGTAGGGCACGCGCGGGTCGTTCTTGCCCTGGATGACGAACAGCGGCTTCTTGATCTTGTGCGCGTTGGTCAGCGGAGAGATCTTCTCCAGATGGGCGCGCATGGCCGGGTCGCGCTCGTCGCCGTACTCGACGCGGCGCAGGTCGCGGCGGTAGCTCTCGGTGTTGTTCAGGAAGGTCACGAAGTGCGAGATGCCCACCACGTCGATGGCGCCGGCAATGCGGTCGGCGTAGTGCGTGGAGACGGCCAGCGTCATGTAGCCGCCGTAGCTGCCGCCCGAGACCAGCACGCGTGAAGCGTCCAGGTCGGGCTGGGTCGCGATCCAGTCCAGCAGCGCGCCGATGTCCTTCACCGAGTCCTCGCGCTTGAAGCCGTTGTCCATGGCCAGGAAGCTCTTGCCATAGCCGCTGGAGCCACGCACGTTGGGCTGGATCAGCGCCATGCCCAGCTCCTGCACGAAGTAGGCGTTGCGGCCCAGGAAGCCGAAGGTCGCTTGCGACTCCGGGCCGCCATGGATGCTGATCAGCACCGGGCGCTTGCCACCGAACTTCTTAGGCGGCCGCGTCAGCAGGCCGGAGATGGTGGTGCCGTCAAAGCTCTTCCAGCGCACGATGCTCTGCTCGCTGAAGCCCGAGGTGTCCATGCCCGGCGCAGCGGCGGCGCGGGTCCATTGCTGGACCTGGCCGTCCGGCGTCAGCGTGTAGATCTGGCTCGGGCCTTGGGCCGTGCTCATCGAGAAGGCCAGCTCGTTGCGGCCGCGGTGGAAGGAGGCGGTGCCCACGTTGCCATTGGGCAGCGGTGCCGGCGCAGCCACTTCCTTGCCGCTGGCGGCGTCAAAGAAGTGCAGCTCGTCGCGGCCGTCCACGTTGAACTGGGCAGCCACCATGCTGCCGTCCTCGGTCATCGTGACCCCGCTCACGTCCCAAGGGATATGCGCGCTGACGCGGTCGATCCGTCCGCTGCCCAGGTCCAGCTTCATCAGCTCGCGGAATTCGCCGGCACGGTCGCTGGCGATCCACATCGCACGGCCGTCGGCCGACCAGCCAGCCGGCGTGTAGGTGGCTTTGGACTCGTTGCTGCCGACTGCGGGAAGCAGTTGCCGGGTGGCGCCGCTGGCGAGGTCCAGCAGCCAGATCTGCGATTCGTTGGCGGACAGGTAGCGCGTCAGCGCCACCTGGCGCTCGTCCGGCGATGGTCGGCCGGCAGACCAGCCACCACCGTCCAGCTCAGCCAGCTTGCGCCGGCCTTCGGGCTGCTCGGGGTCCATCAGCCACAGCGTCGTCGAGATCTTGGCGCGCGTGCCCCCCTGGGCCGTGCGGTCGATGGGCACGGACGAGTAGATCAGCTGTCCGCTCTTGCGCAGCCAGGTGTTGATTGCATGGCGCTCGTCGGGCCGCGTCAGCAGCACCGGCTGGGCGCCGGCCGGCTCCAGCGGCAGGCGGTAGATCTGCGCCACTTCATTGCCGCCGGCGGAGCGCTCGAAGAGCACGTAACGACCGTTGCGCGGCTCGTAAGTCGCGCGTCCGACCGGATCAGCGCCGTCGGTCAGCTGCTGGCCCTCGGCCAGCGGCGCCGTCACGCGGAACAGCTGGGCGGTGCTGGCGCCTGCCTTGCGGTGGCTGACCAGCATCTCCCGCCGGGTGGGATGCCAATCGAAGAAGGCATGGCCGCGGAAGTCGTTGTAGCGGCCGATGGCGTCGGCCAAGCTTTGCGGCACCGGCGGAATGCCTTGCACGACCAGGTTGACATTGGGCGCGACGACCGCCGCGGGTGGCGGCGGCGATGCGCAGGCGCTCAGCAGGGCGGTAGCCAGGGCGCAAAGGGAGAAACGTAGACGAAGCATGGTGGGCCTCAAATGGCAAATGGGCGCTTGGAGCGCCCATTCTCATCGCGGCCGGGCTAGTGTCTAACCCGGTGTGCTATTGGTCATGCCCGTTCAGGCGGTCGGCTGGATGCCGGCAATCAACCAGCCCTCGCCCGACCGCACCAGGTGCCAGACCTCGTCGAAGTCCGTCGCGGCCTGCTCACTGGCCTCGCGCACCAGGCCCCAGAAGCGCACCGAGACGATTTGCTGGCCGTCCTCTGTCGCCACGTCGACGACGCTGGCGTCCAGCTGCAGCACCTCGGTGCGCTGCGGCTGGTTGCCGCGCTCCAGCAGATCGGCCTGAATGCTGGCGTACATCTGCGGCGTCGTGAAGCGGCGCAGGTCGGCTTGGTCGCCGGCGTCGTTGGCGGCTTGCAAGCGGATGAAGACCTGCTTGGCGATCTTTTCGAAGGCGGCAGTGTCGAAATCGGCCGGCAAGCCGGAAGCTGCGGCCGGCGCAGCCGCCTGCGGCTGCCAGGCCGGCTGGGCGTGCGGCTCCACGGGCATGCGGAAGTTCGCGCCGTCTGCGCCAGCACCGGCCAGTTGAGCCTTGGGCTTGGCGAAGCGGCGCAGCAGGAAGCCGATCACCATCGCCGCCAGCAGGCCCAGCAGCACCATGGTCATGATGTTGCTCAGCGCCTCGCCGAAGCCGAAGTGGCTGGCCAGCGCGGCAATGCCCAGGCCCGCGGCCAGGCCGGCGATGGGGCCCATCCACGAGCGCTTGGGCGCCGCGGCGGGGGCGGCCGGCGTGGCGGCCGCCTGCTTGGCCGGTGCCGCCTGCTGCGGTGCGGCGGGCGGCTGGGCCGGCGGCGTGTTGGGCGCCGTTTGCGCCGGGACGTTGCGCTTCATGCCGCCCCCGCTCAGGCGCTTGGCCTCGGCGTCGTGCGCGGGCAGGCTGATGGCCAGCAGCGTGGCCAAGGTGAGGGTGAGGATGCGGTTCACGCGTGTCTCCAGGCAATTGGGTAGCGAGTCGCGTACATGACGGACTCGTTCAGGATTTTCAACTGTCTCTGATGTCGGCGACGACGGTTTTTCCGAAGTCTGGCCGCATGAGAAAGCGAACTATGGCCGCCGCCGTGGCTTCGGCCGTCTGCAACTGGCCGCCGTCCTTGAGGCCCTGGAAGCGTGCCTGCTCGGGGAAGCGGGCCGGGTCGGCGCCGCGCAGTTGGGCCTGCATGTCGGTGTCGATGACGCCGGGTGCCAGCGACACGACGCCCACGTCGGGCGCCTCCAGCGCCAGCGCGCGGCTGAGGTGGTCCAGTCCCGCCTTGACCGCGCAGTAGCTCGCGCTGCCGGCCATTGCGCGGCGGCCCAGGCCGGAGGAGATGTTCAGAATGCGCCGCCGCGGCACGCCGACCGTCTCGGCGAGGAACACGCGGCTCAGCAGCGCCGGCGCCTCCAGGCCCACCCGCAGCGCGGCGGACAGCTCCTTGAGATCGGTCGCCGCCAGCGGACCGGGCGCGCTCAGCAGCGCCGCGTTGTTGATCAAGGTGGCACTGGCCCAGCCGCGCTGTGCGGCGAGCCAGGCCTGCAGGCGTTGGGCCGCGGGCAGCGGGTCGGCCAGGTCCAGCGGCCATTGCTCGGCCGGCAGCGCCGGGTCGCTGCTGCGGGCGATGCCGATGACGGTGTGGCCAGGCTGGGCGAGCTGGCGGACCAGCGCGGCGCCCAGGCCGCGTGAGCTGCCGGTGATGACGTACAGGTGCATGGTGGTTCAGAAAGGTGGAGCAGCGATCCAGTGCTGGCCGTCGACGCTCAGCTCGCTGGCATGCAGCAGCAGGCGCGGTGCGGCGGTTGCGTATGCGGGTGCAGCGTACAGCGCATCGCCCAGGATGGCATGGCCCAGCGCGGCCATGTGCACGCGCAGCTGGTGGCTGCGCCCGGTCAGTGGTTGCAGGCGCACGCGGCTGTGTGAGCCCTCATGCGCGAGCACGCGCCAGCGCGTCTGCGAGGGCTTGCCGTGCTGGAGGTCCACCCGCTGGCGCGGGCGGTTGGGCCAGTCGGCGGCCAGCGGCAGGTCGATCAGGCCTTCGCCCTGCAGATGCCCGGCGACGACGGCCACGTAAACCTTGTCGACCTGGCGCTCGGCAAAGGCAGCGCTCAGCGCGCGCTGCGCATCGGCGCCGCGGGCGAACAGCAGCAGGCCCGACGTGGCCTGGTCCAGTCGGTGCACGATGAGGGCGTCCGGGTACAGCGCCTGCACGCGTGCGCTGGCGCAGTCGGGCTCGGTGCGTCCTGGCACGCTGAGCAGGCCGGAGGGTTTGTCGACGACGACCAGCCGGTCGTTCGCATGCACGATCTTCATCCGCGCGACGACACCCAGATGCCCGCCGCGATCAGCGCGAACGCGGCCCCGTGGTACCAATGCGGCCATTGGGCCAGCAGCGCGGCCGAGATCAGGGCCGCGAACACCGGCGTGAGGTTGACGAAGAAGCCCGCCAGCGCCGGCCCGGCCTCGGCCACGCCCAGGCCCCAGCAGCGGTAGGCGATCAGCGATGGGCCCACGGCCACATAGATCAGCGCCGCGGCCAGCGTCGGGCTCCAGTGGATGGCAGCCGGCGCAACCCAGTGCTCGACGCCGGCCGACACGCTGGAGAACACCACACCGAACATCAGCTGCGCCATCAGCGCCTCGGCCCAGTTCCAGTCGGGCTTCTCGCCCGGGCGCAGGCCCGGCGCAGGCCGCGCCAGCATCCAGGAGTAGACGGCCCAGCTGAAGATGGCCAGCAGCATCAGCAGGTCGCCCGGCACGAACTGCACAGCCAGCAGCGCGGCCGGGTCGCCGCGCGCGATGACCAAGGCCACCCCGGCCAGCGACAGCAGCGCTCCGGCGAACTGGCGGCGCTGCGGCTTCACGCCGTAGAACACCGCGCCCACCCCCAGCATCCAGACCGGCATGCTGGCCGTGATGAGCGTGACGTTCAGAGGCGACGAGGTGTGCAGCGCCAGGTATTGCAGCGCGTTGTAGCAGCCCATGCCCAGCAGCCCCAGCCAGGCCAGGCCGCGCCAGCGCGACAGCGCCTCGCGCGGATTGAGCAGCAGCCGCCACGCCAGCGGCGCCAGCAGCACAAAGGCCAGCCCCCAGCGCAACGCGTTCAACATCATGGGGGGGATGTCGTGGCGCACCACGCGGCCTACCACGGCGTTGCCGGCCCATAGCAGGGGCGGCAGGGTCAGCAGCAGGGCCAGGCGTGGGGTCAGCTTCATCGACGGCGGCGGGCGAGCCAAAGGGCTGGCACGATAGCCGACCTTGCAACAGGAGACCTGCGATGAGTGAAAAGGCCGTTGTCATCGACGCCCCTGGCGGGCCCGAGCAGCTCAGGCTGGTGGACGTGGCCGTGGGCGCGCCGGGCCCCGGCGAAGTGCGCATCCGCCATGTGGCTTGCGGCCTGAACTTCATCGACGTCTACCACCGCAACGGTGCCTATCCGCTGCCGCTGCCGGCGCGGCTGGGCATGGAGGGGGCGGGCATCGTCGAGGCGGTGGGCGAGGGCGTCAGCCACCTGCGGCCGGGCGACCGCGCGGCTTATGCCAGCCAGCCGCCCGGCGCTTATGCGACGGCGCGCGTCATGCCCGCCAAGGCGGTGCTGAAGCTGCCCGACGCCATCGGCTTTGATACCGCCGCGGCCATGATGCTCAAGGGCCTGACGGTGCAATACCTGTTGAAGCAGACGCAGCCTCAGGGCGCGCTGCGGCCGGGCGACTTCATCCTCTTCCATGCCGCCGCCGGCGGCGTGGGCCTGATCGCCTGCCAGTGGGCGAAGGCGCTGGGCCTGCGGCTGATCGGCACCGCGGGCAGCGATGAGAAATGCCAGCTCGCGCTGGAGCATGGCGCTGCGTACGCGATCAACTACCGCAGTGAGCCGGATTTTGCGGCCCGCGTGCGCGACATCACCGGCGGCGTGGGTGTGAAGGTGGTCTACGACTCGGTGGGCGCCGACACCTGGGAGGGCTCGCTGAACTGCCTGGCGCCGTTGGGGCTGATGGTCAGCTTCGGCGCGTCCTCGGGCGCGGTGCCTGCGTTCACGCTGAACGCGCTGGCCTCGCGCGGCTCGCTGTACCTGACACGGCCTTCGCTGTTCACCTACCTGGCCTCGCACGAGACCGCCCAGGTCATGGGCCAGGACTTGTTCGCGATGGTGGCCGGCGGCCACATCCGCGTGCGCATCGACCGCCGCTATGCGCTGGCCGACGTGGCTCAGGCGCATCGCGACCTGGAGGCGCGGCTGCTGACCGGCAGCGCGGTGCTGCTGCCCTGATCAGGCCGCACGCGCCAGCAGCACCTCGAAGCTGAAGCACGAGCCCACGCCGGGCTCGCTCTCGACGCTCACGTCGCCGCCCATCAGGCCCACCAGGCGCTGCACGATGGTCAGGCCCAGCCCGGTGCCGCCGTAGCGGCGCGTGATGCTGCTGTCGGCCTGGGTGAAGGGGTCGAAGATCTGGCTGATTTGGTCGCCTGTCATGCCTATGCCGGTGTCGGTCACGGCCACGCGCAGCCGCAAGCGCTCGGGCGCATCGCCCTCGTGCGGTTCGGCCAGTGCGATGTCGATGCGCACCTCGCCACGCTCGGTGAACTTCAGCGCATTGCCGATCAGGTTGATCAACACCTGGCGCAGGCGCAGCGCGTCGCCTACCAATCGGGCGGGCACGTGCGGCTCGACTCGGGCGCGCAGCGCGATGCCCTTCTCGTGCGCTTGCAGCAGCAGCGGCTGCAGTGCCTCGGTCAGGCAGTCGTGCAGGCTGAAGGGCTGCTCGTCGATGACGATGCGTCCGGCCTCGATCTTGGCCACGTCCAGCAGGTCGTTGATGATGGTCATCAGGCCCTTGGCGGACTGATGGGCCATGCTGATGAAGCGGCGCTGGCGTTCGGTCAGCTCGGTGGTCTTGAGCACCAGTTCGGTCAGACCGAGCACGCCGTTCATGGGCGTGCGGATCTCGTGGCTCATGTTGGCCAGGAAGGCACTCTTGGCCTGGCTGGCCGCCTCGGCGGCTTCACGCGCGGCCACCAGCGCGGCCTGGCTGGCCTTGAGGTCGGCGATGTCGTGCGCGTTGAACAGCAGCGTGGTGTCGCCGGTCACCGGGTCGCGCATGGGCCGGGCGTCCAGGGCATGCCAGCGCGGGCCGGCCAGCGTCTGCAGCTCGACGTCCTGGCGGCAGGTGTCGCCACGCTGCACGCGGTTGAGGATGCTGTGAGCGTCGCTGGCATGGGTGAACAACCGCGTGAACTCGGTCTGGCCGGGCGCGGGCGGCGTGTCGCCAAAGGTCAGCGCGGCCGCCGGGTTGCGCATCAGCAGCTCGCCATGCACCAGGCCGAACACGGCGATGCGCACGGAGGTGTGCTGCAGGGCCTCCACGCCGCGCAGCATCGCCAGGTCGGCGCCGCCGCCCAGCGAGTCGGCTGCAAACAGCATGACCTGGCGGCGGTCTGGCGTGCGCATGCCGCGCGAGACCAGCATGACAGTGGTGGGCTCGCCCTTGGGGTAGAGCGTCCAGAGCTCGCGCACGATCTTGCCCTGGGCATGGTCGGCGGCCGTGACGGCCAGGCGCTCGCGCACCGTGGCGCCGTGCTCGGAGAAGTCGCGCGACAGGAACTCCTCGGCGCTGTCGGCATGCCAGAAGCGCAGGGCCGCGGCATTGGCCCAGAGGTTGCGCTGCTGTTCGGGGTCGAAGACCCACAGCGGGACATCGAGCCAGTCGTAATGGCTCAGGCTGGCGAAGTCGAGGAGCATGGCGGGTGGCAATCGGCGCGCGATTGTCACCGCTCGACACCGGTCGGGGCGTGAACTACTGCGCTGTCTGGGTGGGTGGGGCCAGCGCCGCGCGGTAGGCATGCCAGCTGGCATGCCCGAGCCAGGGGCCGATCACCAGCAGGCCGGCGAAGTAGGGCAGCATGGCCAGCACCACCAGCAGGGTGACCAGGGCGCCCCAGCACAGCATGACGCCGGGCTGCGTCAGGCAGAGCTTGAGGCTGGCCAGGCTGGCGCTGATGGCGTCGGTGTCGCGGTCCAGCAGCATGGGCATGGCGATGACGCTGATTGCGAAGATCAGGCCAGCAAAGACGGCGCCCACCGACAGATAGGCGGCCATGAAGCCCAGGTGCTCGGCGGCCAGCAGCTGGGTCAGCGAGCCGGCGAAGTCGGGCATGCCGTCGAAGCTGACAGCGAACACCACCAGCGTTGCCCGGCCCCACAGCATCTCCAGGATCAGCAGCACGAAGCCGAAGATGGCGATCTGGCGCAGGTTGGCGCGCCAAGCGCGCAGCGCGTCGGCAAGACGCGGCGGCTCACCGCGCTCCAGCCGGCGGCTGACTTGGTACAGGCCCAGGCACAGCAGCGGCCCCAGCAGCAGAAAGCCGGCGCACAGTGCCAGCGTGTAGAGCGGTGCATGGCGGAACACCAGCAGCACCGCCAGGCCCATCAGCGTGAAGCAGGCGCCGAAGAAGCCGCCAATGGCCGGCGCGCGTCGCAGGTCGCCCCAGCCGGCCTTCAGCCAGCGCAGCGGCGCCGACAGCGGCAGCCGCTGCAGCCGCGGACCCAGCTCGACGGCCGGTGGCGGTACGTAGGGCACATAGCCCGGAGACGGCGGCTCAGGTGCGTCGGACACGGCGCAGTTCATCCAGGATCAACAGGATGGCGCCGATGGTGATCGCACTGTCTGCGATGTTGAAGGCGGGGAAGTACCAGCCGCCCGCGTGGACCTGGATGAAGTCGACCACGTAGCCGTGGATGGCGCGGTCGATGACGTTGCCCACCGCACCGCCCAGGATCAGCGTCAGCGCCCAGGCGAACAGGCGCTGATGGCCATGGCGGCGCAGCATCCAGACGATGAAGGCCGCGGCGCTCACGCCCAGGGCCAGGAAGAACCAGCGCTGCCAGCCCGAGGCCGTGTGCAGGAAGCTGAACGCGGCACCGTAGTTGTGGGCCCGCACCAGGTTGAAGAAGCCGGTGACTGGGCGCACGTCGCCCAGTTGAAAGGCGCCAATGACGAGGATCTTGGTGAACTGGTCGGCAACGACGATCAGTGCCGCGATCAGCAGCCATTGGGTCAGGCCGGTGGAGGACTTGCCCGCCATGTTCAGGCCGCCGTGCGGGTTTCGCCCGCCCCGTGCAGGTTGCTGTCGCAGCGCCCGCAGATGGTCGGGTGGGCGGCGATGCTGCCCACGTCGGCGCGGTAATGCCAGCAGCGCTCGCACTTGGCATGGGCGCTGGGGGTGACGACCACGCTCAGCTCGCTGGCCGAGGCCAGCCGTACCGCCGATGTGATGAACACGAAGCGCAGGTCCTCGCCCAGGCTCTCCAGCAGCGTCTGGTCCTGTTCATTGACCTTGAGCAACAGCTCGGCCTGCAACGACGCCCCGACGGCGCCGGTCACGCGCACCGCCTCGATGGCCTTGTTGACCTCGTCGCGAATCTCGCGGATGCGCTGCCACTTGGCGAGCAGGGCGGTGTCGGTGGCACCGAAGTCCCAGTAGGTCTCGACGAAGATGCTCTGGCCCTTGTTGGCGAACACCGCCCAGGCCTCCTCGGCCGTGAAGCTGAGGAAGGGCGCCATCCAGCGCAGCATGGCATGCGTGATCTGCCACAGCGCGGTCTGAGCGGAGCGGCGTGCCAGGCTCTTGGGCGCCGTGGTGTAGAGGCGGTCCTTCAGCACGTCCAGGTAGAAGGCGCCCAGGTCCTCGGAGCAGTAGACCTGCAGCTTGGCGACCACCGGATGGAATTCGTAGCGCTCGAAGTGGGCCAGGATGTCTGTCTGCAACTGGGCGGCACGGGCCAGTGCGTAGCGGTCCACCTCCAGCAGCTGGCCTGGCGGCACGGTGTCGGTCGCCGGATCGAAGTCACTCGTGTTGGCGAGCAGGAAGCGCAGCGTGTTGCGGATGCGGCGGTAGCTGTCCACCACGCGGGCCAGGATCTTGTCGTCCAGGGCCAGGTCGCCGGAGTAGTCGGTCGCGGCCGTCCACAGGCGCAGGATCTCGGCGCCGTACTTGTCGGAGACGGCTTGCGGCGCGACGACGTTGCCCTGTGACTTGCTCATCTTGCGGCCCTGGCCGTCGACGACGAAACCGTGGGTCAGCAGGCCCTTGTAGGGCGCTCGGCCGTACAGCGCGCAGGCGATCAGCAGCGACGAGTGGAACCAGCCGCGGTGCTGGTCGTGGCCTTCGAGATACAGGTCGGCCTCGGGCCCCGTGTCATGGCCGGCGCCTTTGTGGCTGCCCTTGAGCACGTGCTCGAAGGTGGAGCCAGAGTCGAACCACACGTCCAGGATGTCGTTGCCCTTGGTGTAGTGGGCGGCTTCTTCACCCAGCCATTCGGCGGCGTCCAGCTTGGACCAGGCCTCGATGCCGTGCTGCTCGACCAGTTGCGCGGCGCGCTCGAGGAAGTCCAGCGTGTTGGGATGCGCCTCGCCCGTGTCCTTGTGCAGGAAGATGGGCAGCGGCACGCCCCAGCTGCGCTGGCGCGAGATGCACCAGTCCGGTCGCCCGGCGATCATGTCGTGCAGCCGCGCGCGGCCGTTCTCGGGGTAGAAGCTCGTCGCCTCGATGGCGGCGAGCGCCGTCTCGCGCAGGCTCTTGGGCGCCTTGTCCGTCGTGAACAGGCCCTCGCCCTCGTCCATGCGCACGAACCACTGCGCGGCGGCGCGGTAGATGACGGGCGTCTTGTGGCGCCAGCAGTGCGGGTAGCTGTGGGTGATCTTGGCTTCGGCCATCAGGCGGCCGGCATCCTTGAGCGCCTGGGCGACGGCGGGGTTGGCCTTCCAGATGTGCTGGCCGCCGAACAGCGGCAGGTCGGCCGCGTAGGCGCCGTTGCCCTGCACCGGGTTCAGGATGTCGTTGAAGGCCAGGCCATGGGCCACGCAGCTCTGGAAGTCGTCCAGGCCATAGGCGGGCGCGGAGTGGACGACGCCGGTGCCGTCGTCGGCCGTCGCGTAGTCGGCCAGGTACACCGGGCTTTCGCGGTCGTAGCCCGGGTGCACATGGGCGAGCGGGTGCTTGAACTTCAGCAGCTCCAGCTTGCGGCCGGGCACGGTCGCGACGACGCGGCCTTGCAGTTCCCAGCGTGCCAGACACTTCTCCACCAGCGCCTCGGCGACGACGAAGAAGCCCTTGGGCGTATCGACCAGCGCGTAGGGCAGCTCGGGATTCAGGTTGAGGGCCTGGTTGGCGGGAATCGTCCAGGGCGTGGTCGTCCAGATGACGGTGAAGGCATCCTTGGTGAGCGGCGCAACGCCAAAGGCGGCGGCCAGCCGCTCGGGTTCGGCCGACAGGAAGGCGACATCGACCGCAGGCGACTGCTTGTCGGCGTACTCGATCTCGAACTCGGCCAGCGAGGAGCCGCAGTCGAAGCACCAGTACACGGGCTTGAGGCCGCGATAGACGAAGCCGCGCTCGAACAAGCGCTTCAAGACGCGGATCTCGCCGGCCTCGTTGGCGAAGTTCATGGTGCGATAGGGGTTGTCCCATTCGCCCAGCACGCCCAGGCGCTTGAAGTCGGCGCGCTGGCCGTCGATCTGCTCGGTCGCATAGGCGCGGCTCTTGGCCTGCACCTCGTCGCGCGGCAGGCCGCGGCCGAAGGTCTTCTCGATCTGGTTCTCGATGGGCAGGCCGTGGCAGTCCCAGCCGGGGATGTAGGCCGCATCAAAGCCGGCGAGCTGCCGGGCCTTGACGATCATGTCCTTGAGGATCTTGTTGGCGGCATGGCCGATGTGGATCTGGCCGTTGGCGTAGGGCGGGCCGTCGTGCAGCACGAACTTCGGCGCGCCGCAGCGTGCATCACGCAGCCGCTTGTACAGGCCTTGCTCGTCCCAGGCCTTGACCCAGCCCGGTTCGCGCTTGGGCAGGTCGCCGCGCATCGGGAAAGGCGTGTCAGGCAGGTTGAGCGTGGAGCGGTAGTCCGGGGTGGTCATGGCATGCGGCCAGGCGGCTGGGCCTGGCGGTCGAAGAGCGTAGAGGGCGGAATGACAGCGGCGGGGCGCCGCTTCAAATTCGGTCGCGCGTGGTCTGGCGACGCTGGGCCGCGTGGGTGGCCAGGAAGGCGCGGGCTGCCTCGGCGTCCTGACGCATCGCTGCCGTCAGCGCGTCCAGCCCGTCGTAGCGGGCCTCGTCGCGGAGTTTGTGCAGCAGTTCCACGCGGGCGAGTTTACCGTAGCCCCCTTCGTGCTCCAGGGGCCACTCCAGGCAGTGCACCTCCAGCAACACCCGCCCGGCCTCCTCGACGGTGGGCCGGTTGCCCAGGCTGGCCACGCCCGGCAGCGGCTGTGGCGCGAGGCCGTGCACCAGCGCCGCGAAGATGCCATGCGCGGCCGGCTTGTCGTGCGGGAAGCGCAGGTTCAGTGTGCGAAAGCCGTCGCCCGCGCCGGGGCGGGTTTCGCCCAGCTGTCGGCCCAGCTTGCGGCCATGCGTGACATGGCCGGAGATCGCATAGGGGCGGCCCAGCAGCGCCGCTGCGGCGGCCATGTCGCCTGCGGCCAGGGCCTCCCGCACGGCCGAGCTGCTGACGCGTAGCCCGTGCACCTCGTAGCTCATCATGCGCGCCACGTCGAAGCCGCGCGCCTGGCCGGCGGCGTCCAGCGTCGCGTAGTCGCCCTGGCGCTTGGTGCCGAAGCGGAAGTCGTCGCCGACCAGCACGTAGCGGGCACCCAGGCCTTGCTGCAGCACTTGCTGGATGAAGTCCTGTGCCGGCAGCGAGGCCAGGCGCTCGTCGAAGCGCAGGATGACGACCTGGTCCACACCGCAGCGCTCCAGCTCCGCCAGCTTGTCGCGCAGCGGCGCGATGCGGGCCGGTGACAGCTCGGACTTGCCGGCCCTGGCGGCGAAAAAGTCGCGCGGATGCGGCTCGAAGGTCAGCACGCAACTGGGCAGGCCGCGGTGGCGGGCCTCGGAGTGCAGCAGCGCCAGCATGGCCTGGTGGCCGCGGTGCACGCCGTCGAAGTTGCCGATGGTCAGCGCACAGGCGGGCGCGATGCCGGGATGGTGGAAACCGCGGAAAACTCGCATGCCGAATTATCGCGGCGCGCGCTCAAGTGCCCAGCAAGGCCGCGCGCACATGCGGCAGCAAATCCTCCAGCAAGCGCTCCTTGCGCAGCACGCTGCGCACGCCCAACGCGGCAGCCTGTTCCATCAGGGAGTCGCTGACATAGCCAGAGCTGATCAGCACCGGCAGCTGCGGATGGTGCTGGCGCACGGCACGCGTGAGCGCCACACCATCGCCGTCGGGCATGTTGAGGTCGGTCACCAGCAGCGCGACCTGCTCGGCCTTGGTCGCCAGGGTCGCAAGCAGGTCCATCGCCTCGCGGGCGCTGGCGCAGAGCTGCGCGCGGTAGCCAGCCCGCTCGAGCAGGGCCTGCACGGTCAGCCGCATCACCTCGTCGTCGTCGACGTAGACGACCAGCGGCCGGCCGGGGGGCGGGGCGAGCTCGTCCAGTGTCACCCAGTCGGACGCCGGCGCCTGCGCCGTGTCGCCCTTCCGGCAGGGCAGGTCCACGCGGAAGCAGGTGCCCCGGCCCGGGTGGCTGTCCACGTGGATCGCGCCGTGGTGGGCGAGCACGATGCCGTGCACGACCGACAGGCCCAGGCCGCTGCCCTGGCCGGCGGTCTTGGTCGTGAAGAAGGGCTCGAAGATGCGCGCCAGCGTGGCGGCGTCCATGCCGCTGCCGTTGTCGCGCACCGTCAGGCGCACATAGTCGCCGTCGGGCAGGCCGGGGCTCGGCGCCTGCAGGCGCACCCGGCGCAGCTCCACCTCCACGCGCCCGCCCGCAGGCGGCAGTGCCTGCATGGCATTGGTGCATAGATTCATCAGCACCTGCTGCATCTGCGCCACGTCGGCGTCGACCCACAGAGGCGGCTCGTCGTGCTGGAGCACCAGCTCGACGCCGGGCGGGCGGCTGGCCTGCAGCAGACCCAGCGCCTGGCGCGCTTCGTCCACCAGGTCCACCGCTTGCAGCTCCAGCGCCTGACGCCGGCTGAAGGACAGGATCTGCTGCACCATGTGGCGCGCACGGCGCCCGCTGCGGGCGATCAGGTCCAGTTGCACCAGCGCCGGATGGCCGGCCGGCAGCGTCTGCCGGGCCAGCATGACGTTGGCCAGCACGGCGCCCAGCACATGGTTGAAGTCGTGTGCGATGCCGCCCGCCATGGTGCCCAGCGCCTCCAGCTTCTGGGCCTCGCGCAGCCGCGCCTCCAACTGCTGGCGCTGCGCCTCGGCGGCCACGCGATCGCTGAGGTCCACGTCCACACAGAAGAGCTGCGCTTCGCCCGACGGGCTGCGCTGCATGGTGTGGCTGGAAAACACATGCACCGGTGAGCCGTCCTTGTGGCGCAGCACCAGCTCCTCGGCCGGCACGGACACGACGCCCGAGGCCAGCCACTGCTTGGTACCCTCGATGACCTGATCGCGCATCTCGGCGGGGATGATGAGATCTTCTAGTTGCCGGCCCAGCGCCTCCTCACGGGTGTAGCCATAGAGCTGCTCGCTCGCGCCGTTCCAGAAGATGACGCGCCGCTGGCTGTCATAGCCTTGCACGGAGACGCGCTGCAGTCCTTCGACCAGCGCTTGAAAGCGCGTCTCGTTCTCGGCAATGGCTTGCTCGGCTTGGCGGACGGCCGTGATGTCCTGGCTCACGCCGTAGACCAGCGTCGGGCCGCCCGGGGTTTCCGTCACGGCCTGCACGCGCAGCCGCAGCCAGCGCGGCAGGTCCGTTGCGCCCTTGACGCGCAAGCTGCAGTCAACGCTGTCGCGGCCAGACAGGCAGGCGGCCAATGCGCGGCGCAGGCTCTGTTCGTCGGCGGGTTCGACATGGCGCAGCGCCGCCTCCCAGGGCATGCGGCCACCGACCTGATGCCCCAGCATCCTGGCAGCGTGGTCGCACAGCGTCAGCTGCATGTCCTGTGGGTTCAGGCGCCAGGTGCCCAGTTCCAGCATGCCGGTGGCCAGGCGCAACAGCTGTGCCGCTCCGGTCGGCGTGACGCCGCGCTCTGGTTCAGGATGGTGGACCATCTGGATTCCCCCTAGCTCACAGCCTAGTCCATGCCATGCAGCAGCGCAGCCATGCCATGTCGCCCGCGTAGGGGATTCCGTGAAACCTGCCCATCAGGGTGGCATGATGCTGCTGGTTTCCACCCAGCGCCACTGGCCGGGGGCCAGGTCGACGGGCATCTCCAGCGCGCCGAAGCGCGAGCGGTGTAGCGCCTCCACCCGGTTGCCCACTGCCGCGATCATTCGCTTGACCTGGTGGTACTTGCCTTCCAGCAGCGTCAGGCGCAGCAGTGTCTCGTCGACGATCTCGGCGGCATGTGCACAGGTGGTCTCGGGGGGGCGCCGGAACTTGCCTTCGGGCTCCCTCAGCTCAACGCCCTCCAGCAACTGCCGCACCGTCTCGGCTGTGAGCGGATGCCTGCAGCGGGCCTCGTACACCTTGGGGACATGGTGCTTTGGCGAGGTGAGCTTGTGGATGAGTGCGCCGTCATCCGTGAGCAGCAGCAGGCCGGTCGTGTCCTCGTCCAGGCGGCCGATGGGCTGGACGCCGCGTTGACGCAGCGGCGCCGGCAGCAGGCTCATCACGCTGGGATGGTGTCGGGGCTTTTGCGAGCACTCGTAGCCTGCCGGCTTGTGCAGCAGGATCAGCGCCTTGTCGGCGAACGGCCAATCCTGGCCGCTGACCGTGAAGCGCAGCCCATCGGTATCGAACTCGGCCCCCGGGTCATCGACGACTTTGCCGTCGACCCGGACCTCGCCATGGGTGATCAGGCCGGCACACAGGCGCCGCGTGCCGAAGCCTTGGGAGAAGAGGATCTGGTCGAGTCGCAGGGGTTTGGACATGCACCGATTGTCGGTGCTGCCCGCAGCTCAGGCGAAGACCCCGGCCGTGTCCTGCATGCGCTGGCTGACCTCGCCCAGGTGATGCAGCGTGTCCCCCCATTGCATCTCCATGACGGTCAGGCGCTTGAAATAGTGGCTGCCGGCGTACTCGTCGGTCACGCCGATGCCGCCGTGCATCTGCGTGCATTGCTGGCCGACGAAGCGCATGGACTGGCCCAACTGCACCTTGGCCTGCGACAGCGCGCGGCGGCGCACCGCAGGCGCGTCGCCCAGGCGCAGCGTCGCGTAGTAGCTCATGGAGCGGGCCAGTTCCAGCTGCATCTTGACGTCCGCCGTGTGGTGGCGCAGCGCCTGGAAGCTCGCGATGGGCACGCCGAACTGCTTGCGCGTGTTCAGGTAGTCGACCGTCATGTCGAGGTAGCGCTCCATGACGCCGACCGCTTCGGCCGCCTGCGCGGCGATGCCGATGTCGGCGGCCAGCTCCAGCAGCGCCAGACCTTGCTCCGGGCCGGCGATGAGCTGGGCGGGCGTGCCGTCGAAATGGACTTCGGCGGCGCGCGAGCCGTCGTACAGCGAATAGGCGCGCGTGTGCACGCCCGGCGCCGAGCGTTCAACCAGGTAGAGCGCCACGCCTTTTGCCTCGTCGTCGGCGCCGTCGACGCGGGCCGCAACGATGTAGGCATCGGCCAGATCGCCCGCCGGCACCAGGCTCTTGACACCCGTTAGCCTGCCGTCCACGGCGCGCGTGGCCACCTGGTGCAGCCGGTAGCGCGACCGGGCTTCCTGGTGGGCCAGCACCACCAGCGCCTCGCCGCTGGCGATGCGCGGCAGCCAGGCGGCCTGCAGGGCGTCCGGCGCACGGGTGAGCAGGGCCGGCGCGATCAAGGCCCCCTGGGCCACCGGCTCCAGCACCAAGCCGCGGCCCAGTTCTTCCATGACCACCATGGCCTCGACGGCGCCAAAGCCCAGGCCGCCGTGGACCTCGGGCACGGTCAGCGCGGTCAGGCCCAGTCCCGCCAGGCTGTCCCAGTTGGCGCGGTCGAAGCCGCCGGCACGCGCGATCTGCATGCGGTGCTCGAAGCGGTAGTCCTTGTCGATGAAACGGCGCACCGCGTCGCGCAGGGCTTGCTGGTCTTCGGTGAAATCGAAATCCATGGAATGTCTCCCAGTCAGCCGAGCACGGTCTGCGCGACGATGTTGCGCTGCACTTCGTTGGAGCCGCCGTAGATCGTGGTCTTGCGCATGTTCAGGTAGGTGCCCGTCAACGGGATGGCATGGGCTGCGCCGCCCAGCCAGGCGCCGCCCAGCCACTGGTCGCCCTGCCAGCCTGCCTCCATGGCCTCATGCACATGCGGCAGTGCCAGCGGGCCGCCGGCCAGCATCATCAGCTCCGTGTAGCGCTGCTGAAGCTCGCTGCCGCGGATCTTCAGCAGGCCCGCCACGTCCAGCGGCTGCTTGCCGCTGCGCTCGCCTGACAGCACGCGCAGCACCATCATCTCCAGCGCCACCACGTCCACCTCGCACAGCGCGATCTGGTCGCGAAAGCGTGCATCGTCCATCAAGCCCTCGGCCCGGGCGATGCGCTTGAGGCGCTCCAGTTCGCGCTTGGCGCGGTTGACGTCGGCAATGTTGGTGCGCTCGTGCGAGAGCAGGTGCTTGGCATAGGTCCAGCCCTTGTTCTCCTCGCCGATGAGGTTCTCCACCGGCACCTCGACGTTGTCGAACCAGACCTCGTTCACCTCGTGCTCGCCGTCGAGCATGATGATGGGCTTGACGGTCACACCAGGTGACTTCATGTCGATCAGCAGGAAGGAGATGCCGGTCTGCGGCTTGCCTTCGTTGGACGTGCGCACCAGGCAGAAGATCCAGTCACCGTATTGGCCCAGCGTGGTCCAGGTCTTTTGGCCGTTGACGATGTAGCGGTCGCCGCGGCGTTCGGCGCGGCATTTCAGCGAGGCCAGATCGGAGCCCGAGCCGGGCTCGCTGTAGCCTTGGCTCCACCAGACCTCGCCGCTCATGATGCCGGGCAGGAAGCGCTGTTGCTGCTCCGGCGTGCCGAAGGCCATGATGACGGGTGCCACCATGACCGGGCCGAAGGGCACGATGCGCGGCGCACAGGCGAGGGCGCATTCCTCCTCGAACAGATGACGTTGCACCGCGTTCCAACCCGGGCCGCCGAACTGCTTGGGCCAGGCCCAGCCATGCCAGCCCTTCTTGCCGAGGATCTTGGCCCAGCGCTGCAGGTCGTCCTTGTTCAGGCGCAGTGCATGGCGGACCTTGTGGGCGATGTCGGCAGGCAGGTTGGCGCGCACCCATTCGCGCACCTCGGTGCGGAAGGCCAACTCCGCCTCGGTGAAGTTCAGGTCCATGTCTTGCTGTGTCTTGATGGGATGCGGGCGGTTTTAGCACGGTCGTTCGCATGCCCGCTGTCCGGCTCGGGACAGCGCAAGCAGAACCCTTGAACCTCGGAGCCCCTCGGGCCGGCCCAACTGCCGTTTGTAGGTCGAAAGCAAGAAAGGCACTCCGAAGAGTGCCTTTCTTGTCGCTGCAGTCGCCTTGATCAGGCGGCTGTCTTGCCCTGGCGGCGCCGCAGGCCGGCCGCGCCCAGCAGCGCGACGCAGGTCAGCGCCAGCGTGGCGGGCTCAGGAACCCTGGAACTGCTGCCGCCGCATTGGCCGTTGGTCAGATTGGTCGCGCAGACGGTACCGGCGACGGCGAAGAGCTTGAAGTAGTCGTTGCCGTCGTTCAGCGTGCCGCGGGTCTCACGGCCCGAGGACTGCGTGAAGCCGCTGTTGTAGGCCGAGATCAACCACCAGCTGGAGGTCTTGCCACTGCTGTTCACCAGGTTGTAGGGGTTGGAGGTGTCCTTGACCATGTCGCCGTAGTTGCCGACCAGTTCCCAGCTGCCGCCCAGGCTGCCGAGGGCATTGGTCAGCGTGGGCGCCTGGCTGCCGATCCAGCGGAACAGCGAGATGTCAACCGTGGTCCCCATGCTGGTCGTGCCAGCCCCACAGCTGCCAGTGGTGGTCGTCAGCACACCGGTGGTGTTGTTGCGGCAGCCGATCTCTACCGTGCTGCTCGTCGTCGCCGTGTAGCCCAGGCCGATGCTGGTCAGCACCGTGGATTCAGTGAAGCTCAGCAACACGGCTTCGGTGTTGCCGTTGTTGTCCAGCGCGTGGTACGGCGTGCCGGATTCGCCGCCGGTGTACATGCCCTGGCCATTGCCGGAGAAGTAGGCCAGCCCGTCGGGGCCGTTGCCGCCAGTGTTGGCCGGCGTCTTGATCCAGTTGCTGGACATGCTGGTGGCGTAGTAGCCGGACAGCGACACCGTCGTGTTGTTGATCTTGGCGCCCGACTCCGCGGTGGAGTCGCAGCTGGGCGTGCTGCTCAGGCTGCAATTCGTGTAATTGCCGATGCCGCTGACGCCAGCATTGTCGAAGGTCCAGACTGCATGGGCGCTGCTGCTCAGGCCGAGGCCAGTCAGCAGGGCGATGGCGGCCAGCCAGTTTGCGCGTTGAGTCTTCATCGGGTTTCCTTCTTGGATTTCTGCAATTCGTCGAGAACAGCGATATCGGATATTTAGCAAACTTGGTGCCAAGTGAAAAAACTCTTGGACATCAATGCCTTACGAACTGCTCGGCCTGCTTCTGGTGTGGATTGTAAGAACTGCCGACAGATCAAGGGTGGCCCGCGCCCCCTTGGTTGAGGGTGGCCAGCAGTTTGCGCGCCGCATCGAGCGACGAAAACTTCACGTTGGCTTTTAGCGCGGCTTGCAACTCTTCTCGTGCCTCGGCGCGCCGGCCTGCCTTGGCCAGCACGGCGCCCAGGTGATAGCGGATGTCGGCCACGTCTGGCGCACGCAGTCGGGCGTCGCGCAGCAGTTGCAGCGCGCGCTCCGAGTTGCCGGCGAGGTGGTTGGCCCAGCCAGCGGTGTCCATCAACAGGGGGTTGCGCGGATCGGCCTGGTAGGCACGTTCGGCCATGGCCAGCGCGCCGGGATCCTTGATCTCCATCAGCAGGTTGGCCAGGCTGTTGAGCGTCTCGGCGTGCTGAGGGCGCTGCTTCAGGATGGCTTCGTACTGCTTGCGAGCCGCCGCGAAGTTGCCAGCGCGCACGTTGATCTCCGCCATCACGCTGCGCACCGAGAGGTCGCCGGGGTTGTGCCGCAGCCAGGCTTCGCCCAGGTCCAGTGCGGGCTTGGCGCCGTTCTGGTTGTAGGTCACGCGCATGAGCTTGGCCAGGCTGGCCTGGGTCTTGTCGAGCTCATGCGCCTTGCGCAGCGAGTCCAATACCAGCGTGGGCTGGGCGCGGGCATGCGCCACCTCGGCGAGCAGGTTGTAGCCCAGCGCGGACTTGGGTGAGGCCTGGATGACCTGGCGGGCGCGGCGTTCGGCCGCGGCGACGTCGCCCTGGGCGAGGTCCACGCTGGAGAGCATGGCCAGCGCCGGCACGAAGTCGGGTGCGGCGTTCAGGGCCTTGTCCAGGTTGTAGGCGGCGCCGCTGAAGTCCTTGATCGCAACTTGCTGGCGCGCGACTTCCACCAGGCGTGGTGCATCGAAGGCGGCGCGCCGGCCGGCGTTGGTCAGCGTCAGCTTGGCGCCCGCCGCGTCGCCATTGGCCGTCTGGGCCGCGGCGTAGGCCTGCAGGGCCTCGACGTCTTCGGGCAGCTTGGCCAGCAGGACCTTGGCGGCTTCCAGGGCGCGATGCGGCTGGCCACTCTTTTGCAGGTGCCAGGCGACCAGGGCAAAGTCGGCCCGGGCCTCGCGCGGACCGCTGGCGGCCACGGCGCTTTCCAGCCACTTCAGTGTCTCGTCAGGCTTGCGCCAGAGCTCATGCAGCAGCGCGAGTTCGAGCAGCACGTTCACGTTGCGCTCGTCGTTTCTCAGCATGTCGCGCAGCCGCTTGTTGGCGGCGTCGTAGTTGCCGGCCTGGGTCTCCAGCCGCGCCAGGCCGAGCTTGGCAGTCGACAGCGTGGGATCCAGCTTCAGCGCCTTCTCGTAGCCGGCGCGCGCGGCGGCGAAGTCCTTGGCCTCGGCCTGGGCCAGCGCCTGCACGGTGAGCACGGTGGCATTGGTCGGGTTGCTGCGGGCCAGGCTGTCAGCCACCGCGAGCGCCTTGGCCGTCTGGCCTTCGCGCAAATGGATGGTCACCAGCGCCAGGCCTGCATAGGTCTGCTTCGGGTCGGCCTTGTAGGCCTTGGACAGTTCGTCGGCGCCCAGGCTGGCCTTGCCGCTTTGCAGCAGCGACAGGCCCAGCGCGGTGCGGTACTCGGCCGAGTCACGGGTCTTGAGCGCCTCCTGCATCAGCGCGGTGGCGCGGGCGTGCTTGCCCTGGCTCATGTAGACCGAGGCCAGCATCAGCAGCGCCTGGCCGTCACCGGGCTGGGACTTGACGTAGCCGTCCAGCAACTCGATCGCGCGATTCGGGTTGGGCTCGGCGATGGCCAGCTGGGCCAGCAGCTTGACCAGCGGGCTGCCGGGCTGCTGGCGTGTTGCCAGTTCGAGAAAGGGCTTGGACTTCTCCAGCTCCCCGAGGCTGTAGTGGGCCAGGCCGTTGAGCATCAGCAGCTGCGGACGGAAGCGGATGTACTCGATGGGTACCGGGTCCAGCAGTTCGGTGATGCGCTTGAGTGCTGCCTTGGCCTCGGCCTTGTCGCCGGCGCGCTCGGCCAGCAGCGCACGCAGATAGGTGCCGCGCGGATCTTTGGGTTTGAGGCGGTGCAGCTCCTCCACTTCGGCAAGCGCCTGGGCGTCGCGGCCCAGGTCGATCAGCAGGCCAGCGCGCGCCAGCCGGGCCTCGGCATGCTCGGGCCAGGCTTTGATGGCGGCGTCGTAGCTGGCCAGCGCCTGTGGCACCTGGCTCATCGCGTGCAAGGTGGCACCCCTCTGGTACAGCGCCTCCGCATTGTTCGGATCCAGCTTGAGCGCTTGGTCGGCGGCCGCCAGCGCCTCGGTGAACTGCCGGGCGCGCACGCGCAGTGGCACTTCTGCGATCCAGGTGTTGGGATCGGCGGCGTTCAGGCTGCGCGCCTGCTGCACGGCGGCCATCGCATTCTTGGTGTCGCCCAGATCGGAGTAGGCCAGCGAGCGCTGCAGCAGCAACTGCAGTTGCAGGCCAGTGGGCAAGCCAGCGGGCTGCAGGCGCGGGTCCTCCAACATTTGCGCCTGTTTGCCCTGCGCGTTCAACGCCATGGCCAGCGGCACCGCCACCTCGGCGCGGTCGACGCCCAGGCGCATCGCCTCGACGAACTGGAACTCGGCTGCCGATGGCTGGCTGTCGGCCAGCAAGGCCTTGCCCAGCAGCACATGCACCGACAGCTGCGTCTTGTCTGCCTGCAGCGCGTTGCGCAGCTGCACGATGGCGCCGGGAATGTCCCGCTTTTCATAGCGCTGCAGCGCGTCCTCGTAGAAGCGCGCCGCCTTGGCGGCGTCCTGGGCTTGGGCCGCAGGCAAGGTGGTGGTGAGCAGCAGGGCGGCAAGCGCAGC
The DNA here is from genome assembly GCA_046294815.1 of Roseateles sp. Lineage (GTDB taxonomy): Bacteria > Pseudomonadota > Gammaproteobacteria > Burkholderiales > Burkholderiaceae_C > Pelomonas. The sequence goes on from JBKBOJ010000011.1 coordinate 26,518, forward strand.
CGTAAGCGAGGGGTGCAGTCGTGTCATCGAACAGGCCGGCGGGTCGGGGCGCTGGATTCTTGCAGATGCATGCCGGCCGGCGTCATCCGCTCAGTGGCGCAGCTCCAAGGTCATGACATCGTTCTCGCGCTGCATCTGGAAGCGGTTCAGGAAGCTGTTGCCCAGCAGCACGTGCTGCATCTGGCCGGGGATGACGATGGCCGTGACGTCGCGCACCTCGACGTCGCCGATGCGCACGCTGGCCAGTTCGATCAGAAAGGCCGGCACGGCGCCGTTTGCCGTGTGCGTGATGACGCGTCGGCCATTCAGGTAGCGCAGGCCGAGCTTGTCTGCCTCGATCTGGCTGATGGAGATGGTGGTCGCGCCGGTGTCCACCAGGAAGTTGGTGGTCTGGCCGTTGATCAGGCCCACGGTCGTGAAATGGCCGCCGGGGCCCATCGGCATGGTGATCCGCCGGCGCTCCACAGCGGTATTGGGCAGCACCCGGCCGGGGGCTGCGCCCAGCGTCAGCGTCAGCCGGCGGCCGCGGATGTCCACGACCGCGCGGTCGTCCTCCAGCGCTAGCAGTCGCACGCCCTGGGCCGTCGCACCGACCTCCAGCGTCTTGGGCACGCCGTCGATCAGCAGCAGCGCCGCACGCGCGCCCAGCATGCCGTTGAGTTGCACCTGCTGCGCCGCTGCCGGGCCGGCGAGGGTCAGCGCCAGCAGCAGGGGCGGCAGCAGCCGGCGCATGTCTATCTCAGTCGCGGAAGTTGTTGTAGGTCAGCGGCGTGTCGCTGAAGCTTTTCTTCAGGTGAGCGATGGCGGCCTGCAGGTCGTCGCGGTTCTTGCCAGTCACGCGCACCGCGTCACCCTGGATGCTGGCCTGCACCTTGAGCTTGCTTTCCTTCAGCGAGGCGACGATCTTCTTGGCCAGCGTCGCCTCGATGCCCTCCTTGATCTTGTAGACCTGGCGCACCTTGTCGCCGCCGAGCTTCTCGATCTTTTCCTGCTTGTCCAGGAAGCTGATGACCACGTCCTGCTTGGTCAGTTTGGCGTACAGCACGGCCTCGATCTGCTCCAACTGGAACTCACTGTCGCCGATCGCGTGGATTTCCTTGTCCTTCAACTCGACCTTGGCGCCCGTGCCCTTGAAGTCGAAGCGGGTGCCGATTTCCTTGATCGTGTTGTCCACGCCGTTGCGGATCTTGACGTGGTCGGGTTCGAGAACGGTGTCGAAGCTGGGCATTGCAGGAAAGCAGTTGAATGGATCGGCGAAAATTTTCCCATGTCCATGCAAGCGCAGCCCCCCTCGAACGGAGTGCCGATTCCCCTGCGGATCGAGACCGACGTCAATCTCAAGCCCTACAACACCTTCGGACTGCCGGCCATGGCAAAGCGACTGGTGCGCATACGCGAGGCGGCCGACGTGCGCCGCATCGTCGATCACCCGGAACTGGGCCGGGCACCAAAATTCGTGCTGGGCGGCGGCAGCAATCTGGTGCTGACCCGAGACGTCGACGCCGTTGTGCTGAAGGTGGAGATCCCGGGCATCCGGCTGCTGGAGGCGCGCGATGATGCCTGGATCGTCGAGGCCGGCGCCGGCGTCGTTTGGCATGAGCTGGTGCAGTGGACGCTGGACCACGGCTATCCGGGGCTGGAGAACATGGCGCTGATCCCGGGCACCGTGGGCGCGGCGCCGGTGCAGAACATCGGCGCTTATGGCATCGAGGTGAAGGACCGGCTGGAGGCGGTGGAGGTCATGGACCTGGTGACCGGCCGACCGGCGCTGCTGCCGGTTTCAGCTTGCCGCTTTGGCTACCGCGACAGCGTGTTCAAGCACAGCGACTTCGGCGGCCTGGCAGGCAAGAGCGTCATCACCAAAGTGCGCTTGCGGCTGCCGCGGCCCTGGCAGCCGGTGCTGGGCTACCTGGAGATCGAGCGCAAGATGGCTGAGACCGGCATCACCGCACCCGATGCACGGCAGATCTTCGACTGGATCGTCGCGGTGCGGCGCGCCAAGCTGCCGGACCCGGCCGTCATCGGCAATGCCGGCAGCTTCTTCAAGAACCCGGTCGTCACGGCTGAGCAGTGCAAGGACATCATCGGCCGCGATCCCGCCATCGTGCACTACCCGATGCCAGACGGCAGCGTGAAGCTGGCGGCGGGCTGGATGATCGACGCCTGCGGCTGGAAGGGCAAGGCAGTCGGCGGCGCGGCGGTCTATGAGAAGCAGGCGCTGGTGCTGGTCAACCGGGGCGAGGCGCGTGGCGCCGAGGTGGTCACGCTGGCGCGGGCCATCCAGGAGAGCGTGTACGGGCGTTTCGGCATTCGCCTGGAACCGGAGCCGGTGGTGGTCTGAAGAAGGTCAGTGCTGCCGGCCGCGCAGCGTAGGGCGGTCGGATGATGTCGGCCATCGGCCCTGGTAGGAGGGTGGCGATGAGCGCGAAGACATGGCGCCGGCGCACGCTGCTGGCGCGCAACGCGCCCGCCGGCATCGCCTCCCGGCGCTCCGTGCCCTATCTGCCCTATCTGGTCAGCGCGAAGCTCGATGGCGTCCGTGCGCGCTGGAATGGCGCGACGCTGCAATTGCGCAGCGGCCGGCCGGGTGCGGCACCAGCCGGGCGCCTGGCGGCGATTGTTGGTTCCGGCTCTGCCGGCTTGGGGTGACGCGTCAGAGCCAGCGCAGGATGTGCTGCAACCAGCGCGGCAGCGGGCGGCCGGGGATGTAGTTCTGGCGGTAGTGGCTGTACATGGTCAGTCTCCTCGAACGAATACTGTAAGTTTATACAGTGTTTGACGACCCTGACCAGCCCCTTGCGGGTTTACTCCAGGCGCGGCAGGCCGCCGCCGGCCAGCAGACCGGCGCCCGTGTAGATGCCCAGCTTGGCCCGGGTGTCGGTGATGTCGAGGTTGCGCATGGTCAGCTGGCCGATGCGGTCGGCCGGGCTGAAGGGCGCGTCTTCGACCTTTTCCATCGACAGCCGCTCGGGCGCATAGGTCAGGTTGGGGCTGCGCGTGTCGAGGATGGAGTAGTCGTTGCCGCGGCGCAGCTCGATCACGACCTCGCCGGTGACGGCACGCGCCACCCAGCGCTGGGCGGCCTCGCGCAGCATGATGGCCTGCGGGTCGAACCAGCGGCCTTGGTACAGCAAACGGCCCAGCTTCATGCCGTTGATGCGGTACTGCTCGATGGTGTCCTCGTTGTGGATGCCGGTGACCAGGCGCTCGTAGGCGATGTGCAGCAGCGCCAGGCCCGGGGCCTCGTAGATGCCGCGGCTCTTGGCCTCGATGATGCGGTTCTCGATCTGGTCGCTCATGCCCAGGCCATGGCGGCCGCCGATCTTGTTGGCCTCGGCCAGCAGCGCCACCGGGTCGCGGTACTCGACGCCGTTCAGCGCCACCGGCACGCCTTCCTCGAAGCGCACCGAGACCTCCTCGGCCTTGATGACGACGTCCTCGCGCCAGAAGGCCACGCCCATGATGGGGTTGACGATGCGGATGCCACTGTTCAGGTGCTCCAGGTCCTTGGCTTCATGCGTGGCGCCCAGCATGTTGGAGTCGGTCGAGTAGGCCTTCTCGGCACTCATCTTGTAGGCGAAGCCGCTCTCGGTCATGAAGGCCGACATTTCGGCGCGGCCGCCCAGCTCGTCGATGAAGCTCTGGTCCAGCCAGGGCTTGTAGATCTTGAGCTTGGGGTTGGTCAGCAGGCCGTAGCGGTAGAAGCGCTCGATGTCGTTGCCCTTGAAGGTCGAGCCGTCGCCCCAGATGTGCACGTCGTCGGCGGCCATGGCGGCGACCAGCATGGTGCCGGTCACGGCGCGGCCGATGGGCGTGGTGTTGAAGTAGGTCACGCCTGCGGTGCTGATGTGGAAGGCGCCGGCCTGCAGCGCGGCGATGCCCTCATGAACCAGCTGCGCACGGCAGTCCACCAGCACCGCCTTCTCGGCGCCGTACAGCATGGCCTTGCGCGGGATTTCGTCGTAGTCCGGCTCATCGGGCTGGCCCAGGTTGGCCGTGTAGGCATAGGGCAGGGCGCCCTTCTTCTTCATCCAGTGCAGGGCCGCTGAGGTGTCGAGGCCGCCGGAGAAGGCGATGCCGACCTTCTGGCCGACGGGGACGGATTGCAGGATGGTGCTCATGGTTGACTCACGAAAGATCGCGCCACTCGGGATGGCGCTGGAGGAAAACGGCGACATAGCTGCAGGCCGGCACGACCTTGAGCTGCTGTTCGCGGGCCCAGGCCAGGCCTGCGGTGACGAGCTGTGCGGCCAGGCCCTGGCCGCGGTAGGCGTCGGGCACGCCGGTGTGCGTGAACACGACGCGCCCCGGCAACAGCTCGTAGTCCAGCACGCTGGGCGGCGTGGTGGGCAGCGTGAAGCGCTGGCGCTGGGCGTCGTGCTGCGGCGTCATGCGGCGGGTGATTTCAGCGCGACGGGGTGGATCTCGACCGCGTCGTTCGCGGTGGAGACGTACACGCTGCCGTCCTGGATGCTGATCTGCAGTTGCATGCTGCGCTCGGCCAGCCGCGCCAGTGCCTGCGACTGCTCGGCCGGGATCTGCCAGACCGCCAGCTTGGGCGTGCGCGTCAGCTTGGCTTCCAGGTTGCGCCACCAGACCTCGGTGCTGGCCGCGTAGCTGTAGACGCTGACACGCTCGCTGCGGCCATGGGCCTTCATGATGCGGCGCTCGTCGGGCTGGCCCAGGTCTATCCAGTGCACGATGTCGCCGGTCAGGTCCAGCTGCCAGAGGTCGGGGTCGTCGACGTCGGACAGCCCCTTGGTGAACTCCAGCCGCCCGCGCATCTCGTCGGCGGGCAGGTTCAGTGCAAAGGCCAGCACGCGCACCATCAGCCGCTCCTCGGTCTCGCTGGGATGGCAGGCCAGCGTGAGCGCATGCTCCCCGTAGACATGGCGGTCCATGTCGGCGATCTGGAGCTGGGCTTTGTAGATGGTGGCTTTGAGCGCCATGTAAGAGTCGTCACTGAATCGCCACTGGGGGCAGCCCGCGATTATCGGCGCAAGCCCCGTGGCATCATTCCGCCTCCCGTCTGGAACCTTCGCAACCCGAGTTGCGCCCTCGTCATGAAACGCATCCTTCTGCCGCTGACCCTGGTCCTCGCTGTCTCCGCCCAGGCGCAGATCACCAACAACCCCAAGGCCAAGGTCGACCCGAAGAACAACAAGGTCGCCAACCCGGTCGTCGAGAAGCCCAAGCCCAAGCTGATGTCGCGTGAGGAACTGCGCGCCTGCATCGAGCAGCGCGAGGCCAACAACAAGGAGGCCGAGGCCATCAAGGCCGACCAGGCGGCCTACAAGGCCACGGCCGAGGCGCTGAAGGCCGAGAAGGCCACCGTCGAGGCCGGCGAGATCGAACTGGGCAAGAAGGTCTCGGCCGTCAAGGCCGAGAAGGACGCCATCCTGGCCGAGCATGCCGCCCTCACGGCCGAAGCGCCCAAGCTCAAGAAAGAAGAGCTCAAGGCCCGCAACGAGGCCTACCTGAAGCGCACGGCCGAGTTCAATGCGATGTTCGACGCCGTCAAGGCCGCCGACGCCGAGCAAAGCGCCAAGCGCAAGGCCTTCGGCGAGAAGGTCGATGCACTGGACGCCCAGTTCAAGGCCATCGAGGAGCGTCAGGAGAAGTACTTCGACGCCACCGACAAGTGGAAGGCCGAGTGCAGCAACAAGCCCTACGACGAAAACGACGAGAAGGCCATCCTGAAGGAGCGGGCCGCTGCCGGCAAGTGACGGCCTGATCGCCTGACCCCCAAGGGCCGCTTCCTGCCGGATGCGGCCTTTCGCTTTTTTGAGGAGCTCTCCCGCATGAGCAACCCGCTGCTGCAGGACTGGGCCGGCCCACACGGCCTGCCGCCCTTCGCCGATATCCAGCCGGCGCATTTCCCGCCCGCCTTCGACGCCGCGCTGGCCGCCCACCGGGCCGAGATCGACGCCATTGCCCGCCAGGCCGAGCCGCCGACCTTCGCCAACACGGTGGCGGCCTTCGACGCATCCGGTCGGCTGCTGACGCGGCTGGAGCAGCTGTTCTACACCTTGGCCGCCTCCGCCACCTCGCCCGAGTTGCAGGCGGTGCAGCGCGCGCTAGCGGCGCCGCTGGCCGAGCACGGCAGCGCGGTCTACATGCACCAGGGTCTGTTCGCCCGCATCGACGCGCTGTTCGAGCAGCGCGATCGGCTGGGCCTCACGGCCGAGCAGCGCCGGCTGCTGGAGCGCGTGCACCTGGACTTCCTGCGTGCCGGCGCGCGCCTGGCGCCCGCTGCGCGTGAGCGCTACGCCGCCATCATGGCCCGGTTGGCCGAGCTGAACACCCGCTTCGCGCAGAACGTGCTCGGCGCGGAAAGCGCTTATCAGCTGCAGCTCAACGGCGAAGCCGACCTCGCCGGGCTGCCCGGCTTCGTGCGCGCCGCGGCCCGCCAGGCGGCGCTGGACCGCGGCCTGGGCGAGAGCCAGCACGTCATCACGCTGTCGCGCTCGCTGATCGTGCCCTTCCTGAGTTTTAGCGCCCGGCGCGACCTGCGCGAGCAGGCCTGGCGCGCCTGGGTGGGGCGGGGTGACGGCACGGGCCAGGACGGTGCGTCCGGCGACAACCGCGCCATCTGCCGCGAGATTCTCGAACTGCGTGCCGAGCAGGCCCGCTTGCACGGCCACGCTTGCTATGCCGACTTTGCGCTGGAAGACACGATGGCGCGCAGCCAGCAGGCCGTCATGGACCTGCTGCAGCGTGTCTGGCAGCCGGCGCTGGCGGCCCAGGCCCGCGAGCGTGAGGCCGTGCTGGGTGCCATGGCCGCGCTCGGCGCCAGTCATGCGCTGGAACCCTGGGATTGGCGGTTCTACGCAGAGCAGGCCCGGCGGGCCCGATTCGATCTGGACGAGGCCGAGGTCAAGCCCTACTTCTCACTGGACCGCATGGTGGCTGCGATGTTCGACTGCGCGAACCGGCTGTTCGGTCTGCAGTTCAGGGCGCGACCCGACATCGCCGGCTACCACGCCGATGTGCGCGCCTGGGACGTGCTGGATGCTGACGGCACACTGCGCGGCCTATTCCTGCAGGACAACTTCGCGCGGCCCAACAAGCGCAGTGGCGCGTGGATGAATGCGCTGCGCAACCAGAGCCGCGCGCTGGGCGCGACGCCCATCATCCTGAACAACAACAACTTCGCGCGCGGCGCGGCCGGCGAGCCCACGCTGTTGAGCTTCGACGACGTGCGCACGCTGTTCCACGAGTTCGGCCATGGCCTGCACGGCCTGCTCAGCGATGTCGAGTACGAGCGCCTCGCCGGCACCCAGGTGCTGCGCGATTTCGTCGAGCTGCCTTCGCAGCTGTTCGAGCACTGGATGGCCGAGCCGCAGGTGCTGAAGAAGTTCGCGCGCCACTGGCAGACCGACGAGCCTTTGCCCGACGCGCTGCTGGCCAAGCTGCAGGCCGCACGCCAGTTCGGCCAGGGCTACGAGACGCTGCGCTACACGGCCAGCGCCATCGTCGACATGGCGGCCCACGCGCTGCCTGAGGCGCCGCACGACGTGGTCGCCTTCGAGCGCGACACGCTGGCCCGCTGGGGCCTGCCGGCCGAGGTCGGCATGAACCACCGGCTCACGCATTTCCAGCACCTGTTCAGCAGTGCAGGCTACGCGGCGGGCTATTACGTCTACCTGTGGGCCGAGGTGTTGGACTGCGATGCCTTCGACGCCTTCGTGGAGGCCGGCGACGTGTTCGATGCCGGCGTGGCGGCGCGGCTGCGCGCGTGCATCCTGTCGGCCGGCAACAGCCGTGAGCCAGGCGAGGCGTTCCGCGCCTTCCGTGGCCGGGACCCTGTCGTGGAGCCCATGCTGAAGGACCGCGGGCTGCTGCCGGCCTGAGCGTGGTACAACGCGGGCCGTCCGGTGGGGCGTGCGCCACCATCGGGCATCTACAGGGAGTCAAAGACATGAAGATGGAACAGCTGGGCCTGCGGGCCCTTGTCGCGGCGTGTGCATGGGGCCTGGCGGCCTGCGGCGGAGGCGGTGGCTCATCCTCCGCGGAGGACACGCCCTTGCCATCCGGCCTGCTGAGCGTCAGCGCCGACAACTACCAGGCCGTGGCCCAGTCCGCGGTGTCCAGCGCGCTGTTCCTCGGCGACGCCGGCGAGCTGGTGAGCGGCGCCGACGCGGCCCCGAGCCCGCGCCTGCTGCGCCAGGCCGTGCAGCGGGCCCGCCAGGGCCTGTCCGCGGCCAGCGGCCGGCCGGCGCTGCTGACCGGCGTGGAGGTGCGCGACACCTTGCCCTGCACCCAGGGCGGCAGCATCGCAATGACGCTCAACGATGCCAACAACAACGGCAACATCGATGCCGGCGACAGCCTGACCCTGGACATGCAGGCCTGCCGCGAAGAGGGCGCCCTGCTGCAGGGGCGCCTGGTGCTGGCGATGCAGACGCTCACGGGCGTCTTCGACAGCAACAACTTCAGCGCGACGCTGACGATGACCATGACCGGCTTCAGCGTCAGCACCGGCAACGACGCCGCCCAGGGGGATGGCGCCCTCAGCCTGAGCATCAGCCAGACGCCGGCCGGCGTGGGCGAGTTGACGCTGTCCACGCCCCGCCTCGTGATGAGCGGCCGCGTGGCCGGCCAGAACTACGCCACCACCATCACCGACACGCGGCTGACGCTGCGCGACGAGACCGTCGGCGGTACGCCGCGCAGCAGCATCAGCTACGCGTCCACGCTGGCCAGCAGCCAGTTCGGCAACCGACAGGTCGTCATCACCACGCCGCAGGCCTTTGTCATCGTCGGCAGCGACAGCTACCCCAGCAGCGGCCAATTGCTGGCGCGCGGGCAGGGCAACTCGGCCGTGCGCATCACGGCGCTCAACGCCACCCAGGTTCGCCTGGAGCTGGACGCCGGCGGCGATGGCAGCTACGAGACGCAGGTGACCAAGGCCTGGGTCGAGCTGCAGTGAGGGGCGCCGGGCTGTTGCTGCTGGCCGGCCTGCTGGCACCTGCGGTGCAGGCGGCGGGCTCGGGCTGGTACCACGAGTTGACGGGCCAGCAGGAGTGGCAGCAATGGCGCGAAACAGCCCAGGACGGCCGCCGGCTCGTGGTCGAGGACGGCCGGCTCACCGGCCTGGCCGCCACGCTGGGCTGGGCGCCGCGCCAGGGACCCACGGCGGCACTGCGCCTGGGCGCACTGTGGGGTGGGCGTGACTACCGCGGCCTCAGCAACCAGGGCAACGACGTGCGCACCCGCAGCGATCTGGGTCAGGTCTTCGGGCGTGTCGAGGGCGGGCCCACGCCACAGCCGCTGGCCGGCACCTGGCAATGGCAGCCGCTGCTGGCCGCGGAGTTCGGGCAGTGGCGGCGGCGCCTGCGCGATGCCGACCGTGCCCAGGGCTATCCCGAGCGCTACCGGCAGGGCCTGGTCATGTTGGGCCTGCAGGCGATCGACGCGTCGGGCGCGCGGCTGCGCGTGGAAGCCGGCACCGGCCCCGCGGGCAGCAACCGCGTCGAACTGCCGGGCCGGGACGCCGTCGACCTGCTGCTGGGCCGGGCGCGCAGCCTGCGCTTGGCGCTGGGCGGCGCGGCGGCGCCGGCCTGGCATTGGGAGATCACGGCCGAGCAGCTGACGTTCGCGGCCGGCGATGAGCGGGCCGTGCGGCTGCAGGGCGTGGCCTTGCAGTCGGCCCGGCAGCCGCGCACCGAGCTGCGCCGGCTGCAGTTTCAGCTGGGCTGGCGGGGCTAACTCTCCGGCCGTCGCCACAGCCAGATCGCCACCGCCAGCATCACGGCCGGCACGGCGATCTTGACGGCCAGCGGCAGCGGGGACAGCGCCAGCCCGGTGGCGCTGACCGCCATCATCAGGCTGGCCAGCCACTTGGCCCGGCGCGGCACCGCGCCGCGCTCGCGCCAGCGGCGGATGTGCGGGCCGAAATGGGCATGGGCCAGCAGCCAGGCCTCCAGCGCCGGCCAGCCCTTGCCGGCCGCCCAGGCGGCCAGCAGCAAAAAGGGCACCGTGGGCAGCACCGGCAGCACCACGCCGACCAGGCCCAGCGCCAGGCTCAGCAAGGCCAGCGCGCGCCAGAGCAGTTGACGCATGGCTTTAAACGGGCCGAGCGCCGGGCCGCTCCCGAGCCGGCCCGATAGGCAATGTGCTTGCGGGGCACGCCCCACAAGCATCGCCGTCCCCTCGGGGGCTGAGGCTGGACACAGTGCGCCCTGTGGGCGCGCTGTGCCTGCCGAAGCTGTGCGGCCGCTGGCCGCGCAGCGGTCTCGGCCAAGGTAGTCCTTGGACGAGGGGCTTCACTTCAGCCCGCCGCTGAGGAACTGCTGCAGCCGCTCGCACTGTGGGCGCAGCAGCATTTCCTTGGGGTTGCCTTCTTCCTCGACCCGGCCCTGGTGCAGGAACAGGCAGTGGTTGGAGACCTCGCGCGCAAAGCCCATCTCGTGCGTGACCACGACCATGGTGCGGCCCTCGGCCGCCAGGTCGCGCATCACCTTCAGCACCTCGCCCACCAACTCGGGATCCAGCGCCGATGTGGGCTCGTCGAACAGCATGACCTCGGGGTCTACCGCCAGCGCGCGGGCGATGGCCACGCGCTGTTGTTCGCCGCCTGAGAGCTGCGCCGGGTAGACGTTCGCCCGGTGCGACACGCCCACGCGCGCCAGCAGCGCCTGGGCGCGCTCGACGGCCTCGGCGCGCGGCTTGCCCAGCACGTGCATGGGCGCCTCGATGACGTTGTCCAGCACCGTCATGTGGGCCCACAGGTTGAAGTTCTGGAACACCATGGCCAGCCGGGCGCGCCAGCGCTGCAGTTGGCGGGCGTCGGCCGCCTTGAGGCTGCCGTCGCGGTCGCGCGTGAGCTGCAGCGCCTCGCCGCCCAGCGCCAGCTCGCCCTCGTGCGGCTGCTCCAGCAGGTTGAGGCAGCGCAGAAAGGTGCTCTTGCCCGAGCCGGACGAGCCGATCAGCGTGACGACGTCCCCGCGCTTGGCGGTCAGCGAAATGCCCTTGAGCACCTCGCGCTCGCCAAAGCGCTTGTGGATGTTGGTGGCTTGAAGTTGGATGCTCATCGTGCACCGAGGAGTTTTCCGGTGCGCAGGGCGGTGTGCCCGGCCACCTTGGCGACGCGCATGCCGGCGTTGGCGAAGCGCAGGAAGTCGCGCGCGAAGAACAGGCCGTCCACCGGGCTCTTCAGCTCGGTGACCTGGGCCGTGACGGGGTCGATGACATGGGCCAGCACGTCACCGGCCCGCACCTCGGCACCCACTTCTTGCAGGAACACCAGCACGCCCGGCACGGGCGCCGTGATGGGCATGCTGCCGGCCAGTGGTCGGGCGTCGCCGCGCAGCGCGGGCAGGGCGGGCTTGTCGCCGGCAATCAGGCCGCGCCAGCGCAGGAAGTCGACGATGTTCCTGGCATCGGCAGCGGCCAGTTCGTGCGTCACGTCGGTCGCACCGCGCAGCTCCACGGTCACCGACAGACAGGCCTGCGGGATGGGGAAGCGCTCGCCGAAGCGCGCCCGCCACTTCCGCCAAACCTGTGAGCAGGCCTCGTCGAAGGGGTTGTCGCCGGAGTCCTGCGCCAGCAGCGTCACGCGTGCGCCCAGGAAGCGCGCCAGCGGCTCGCAGTCGGGCCAGCAAGGCGTCTCGGTATAGAGGTGCATGACGGCCTGGGCGTCGCAGTGCAGGTCCAGCACGATGTCGGCGTCGCAGGCCAGTCCCAGCAGCGTGCGGCGCAGCGACTGCAGCTCGGTGTCGGCCGGCGCTGCGTCCACGGCTGCCTTCAGCGCGCGACGCAGCAGCGCCACGTTGGCGGCGGCGTCGGGCCCCAGCTGCGGCTCGACGGCGGCGGCCACGGCCTCGGTGGGGTCGGGGTAGTGGCGGTTGAAGTTCTCGCCCGACATCAGCTCGAAGCGGCCCAGGTGGGCGTGCAGCAGGAACTGGCTGAGGCCGATGGGATTGGCCATGGGCACCAGCACGATCTCGCCGCTGATCTGACCCGCGGCGTCCAGCGCGTCGAGCTGCTGGCGCAGGTGGTGGGCCACCAGCATGCCGGGCAGCTCGTCGCCGTGCAGCGAGGCCTGCAGGTAGGCCTTGGGCCCACCGGGCCGGCCGTAGTGCAGGGAGACGAGTTCGCGCTGCGTACCGGGGGCGGGGGAGCGAAGGGGGTGGCGGACGAGTTGCATGGTCAGCGGGCCATGATGGGCTTGAGCCAGCGGTTCTCGGCCCAGCGGAACAGCCCCACCAGGGCCAGCGTGAGCACAAAGTAAAAGACGCCGGCCGTGATGAAGGCCTCGAAGGGCACGTAGTACTTGGCGTTGATGGCGCGGGCGGCGCCGGTCAGGTCCAGCAGCGTGACGACGCTGGCCAGCGAGGTGCCGTGCAGCATGAAGATGGCTTCGTTGCCATAGGCCGGCAGTGCGCGGCGCAGCGCGGCGGGCAGCACGATGCGGCGCAGCATCAGGCCGCGGCTCATGCCCAGCGCCTTGGCGGCCTCGATTTCGCCGGCTGGCAACGCGCGGATGCTGCCGGCGATGATTTCAGTCGTGTAGGCCGCCGTGTTCAGCGTGAAGGTCAGCCAGGCGCAGAAGGTGGCCGACGACAGCCAGGGCCAGGCCCAGCTCTCGCGCACCGCGTCGAACTGCGCCAGGCCGTAGTAGATGAGGAAGAGCTGCACCAGCATGGGCGTGCCGCGGAACACATAGGTGTAGGCCCAGACCACACGCGAAGCCAGGCCCCGCGACACGGTGCGCACGAGCGCCAGCGGCAGGGCCAGCGCCAGTCCGCAGCCCAGCGACAGCAGCAGCAGCTTCAGCGTGATGCCCAGGCCTTCCAGGTACATGGGCAGGTTCTCGGTGATGGCGTCGAAGTTCACAGCTTGCCCTGTTTCACACCGATGGCCAGGCGCCGTTGCGCCCAGCTGAAGACCAGCTCCGACACGCTGGTGAACAGCAGGTAGATCAGCGCCACCGCGAGGTAGAAGCTGAAGGGTTCGCGCGTGGTGCCGGCGGCCTGCTGGCCGCGCGTCATCAGGTCGGACAGGCCGATGACGGACACGATGGCCGTGCTCTTGATCAGCACCAGCCAGTTGTTGGACAGCGGCGGCAGCACGTGGCGCAGCATCTGCGGCAGCGTGATGCGCCACAGCACCTGGCGTGGGCTCATGCCGAAGGCCAGGCCAGCCTCGCGCTGGCCCGGCGGCACGGCCAGGAAGGCGCCACGGAAGGCCTCGGTCAGGTAGGCACCGAAGATGAAGCCTATGGTCAGCACGCCGGCGACGAAGGGGTCGATGTCGATGTAGTCCTCGTGTCCCAGCAGCGGGGCGACGGTGTTCACCGCCACCTGGCCGCCGTAGAAGATCAGCAGCATCAGCAGCAGGTCGGGCACGCCGCGGATCAGCGTCGTGTAGGTGGCCGCCAGCGCCTGCGCCAGGCGTGAGCGCGACAGCTTGGCCAGCGCGCCGACCAAGCCCAGCGCGGCGGCGACGGCCAGCGATGACAAGGCCACGCCCAGCGTGACCGCGGCTCCTTCGAGCAGGCTGGGCAGAAATCCGTGCAACAACATGTCTAGCGGGCGGTGACTGCGCTCAGCGCCATCACCACCAGGGCGCAGCGGCGTCGCATCACTTCTTGGTGGGCGAGATGTCGTAGTCGAAGTATTTGTCGGCCAGCTTCTTGAACGTGCCGTTGGCTTGCAGGGCGTCGATGGCGGCGTTGAACTTCTTGCCCAGTGTGGCCTCATCGGCGCGGCGCATGCCCACGCCGGTGCCGACGCCGAACACCTTCTCATCGATGATGGGGCCGCCCACGAAGGCGAAGCCCTTGCCCTCGGGCTTCTTCAGGAAGCCGAAGTCGGCAGCGGGCGCGTCCATCAGCGTGGCGTCGATGCGGCCGCTCTTCAGGTCCAGGAAGACTTGGTCTTGGGTGCCGTAGCGCACGATCTCGCTGAGCTTGAAATTGGCCGCTGCATAGCTCTCGTGCGTGGTGCCGCGCTGCACGCCGATCTTCTTGCCCTTCAGCCCGGCCGCGGTGGGCTCCAGCTTGGCGCCGGCCTTGGCCACCAGGCGCGCCGGCGTCGTGTAGTAGGGTTTGGAGAAGGCAATGACCTTCTGGCGCTCCTCGGTGATGGAGACGCTGGCGAAGATGGCGTCCACCTTGCGCGACTGCAGCGCCGGGATCAGGCCGTCGAATTCCTGCTGCACCAGCGTGCACTGGGCCTGCATGTGCGCGCAATAGGCCTGCACCAGCTCGATTTCGAAGCCCTTGAGCTTGCCGTCGGGGCCGATCTCGGAGAAGGGCGGGTAGGCGCCCTCGACGCCGATGCGCAGCTTCTTCCATTCGGGAGCCTGGGCGGCCGTCAGGCCGCTGGCGGCCAGCAGCGCCAGGGCAAGGAGTGGAGTCTTCATGGATGTCCTTCGTGAGGGGGGGTCTTGACCAGGGGTAGCCAGTCGCGCAAGGCCGCAAGCGTAGCAGCCGGGTCCTCCTCGTGCGGCACATGGCCGAGGTCGGCAAAGGTGACCAGGCGGCTGCCCGGGATGGCTTGGTGGAAGGCCTGGCCCCAGCGCGGCGGGATCAGCCGGTCCTTGGCACCCCACAGGATCAGCGTTGGAACGCGGATCTCGCCCAGCCGCTCGACCGGGCCCGGCGCAAGCTGGTCCATGCGCTGCATCAGCGCGACGCGGTTGCCGGCGCGCAGGCTCAGCTCGTAATAGCGCTCGACCAGCGCGGCACGGACGCGCGAGGGGTCGCCGTAGACGTCGCGCACGCTGTTTTCGACCGCGCGGCGCGGCAGCACCCAGCGCATGCCCTCGCGCAGCACCGGCGTGCGGGCGATGCGAAAGCCCAGCGGCACCGATTCGGGCTGGAAGTCGTAGCCGGCGGCGTCCACCAGCACCAGCCCGGCCACGCGGCTGGGGTCGGCCAGCGCGAGCTGCCAGGCGATGGCGCCGCCCAGCGAGTTGCCGGCCACGATGACACGGCCCACGCCCAGGCGCGACAGCAGCTGGCGCACGAAGGCCACGTAGCGCTCGTCCCGGTAGTCGCCGTCGGCGCTCGGGCCGCTCAGGCCGAAGCCGGGCAGGTCCATGCTGATGACGCGGCGCGTGCGGGCCAGCTCTGCGGCCCAGCCCTCCCAGGTGTGCAGGCTGGCGCTGGTGCCGTGGATCAGCACCAGCGGCAGTGGGTCACTCGCCGGGCCCTGGTCGCGGTAATGCACCAGCTGGCCGTCCAGCTCGATGAAGTCCGACGGCGGCGGCGCCCAGCGCGGCAGCAGGCTCTCCAGCGTGCGGTCGGGCGCCTTGGCGACGGCGAATCCCAGTGCCGCCAGCATCAGCAGGATGCCCAGCGCCTTCAGCGCGACGTCGCTGAATCGCGCCATGTCAGCCGGCGGCCGGGCCAGATCCCGGGCCGAGGGGCGTCAAATCCGGTGCCAGCGACTCGCGCTCGTCGAACACGAAGCAGCCGCCGTGGTAGTGCTTGCCGCCGGCTTCCTCGAAGTACTTCAGGATGCCGCCGTCGAGCTGCCAGGCGGTCAGGCCCTGGGCCTGCAGCACCATGGCGGCCTTTTCGCAGCGGATGCCGCCGGTGCAGTAGCTCACGACGGTTTTGCCGGCCAGCTCGTCGCGGTGGGCCGCCAGCGCGGCGGGGAAGTCGCTGAACTTCTGCAGCCGCCAGTCGATGGCGTTGTCGAAGGCGCCGTAGTCCACCTCGAAGCCGTTGCGTGTGTCGAGCATGACGAGCTCGCGGCCCTCGTCGTCGTGGCCCTGATCGAGCCAGCGCGCCAGCGTCGCAGGCGGCAGGGCGGGCGCGCGCGGCGCGTGGTCGGGGCGCACCGTGGGCTGGTTCATGCGGATGATCTCCGGCTTGACCTTGACCTTGAGCCGCTTGAACGGCTGGGTCTCGCTCCAGCTCTGCTTGGGCGCCAGCGCCGCGAAGCGCGGGTCGGCGCGCAGCTCGGTCACCCAGGTGTTCACCGCGTCCGCCGCGCCGGCGAGGAAGAGGTTGATGCCCTCCTCGGCGATCAGCACCGTGCCCTTGAGCCCCAGCGCTTCTGCGCGCGCGTGCAGGCGCTCGCGCAGCGCCGCGGTGTCGGTCAGCGAGACGAAGAGGTAGCAGGAGATGTTGAGGATGGCGCCGGACTGCATGGGACAGCGATTATCGGTGCGCACCTCGGGCAGGGCGCCGGGCCGCCCCTGCGGGCGCGCCAGGGCGAGGGGTTCGATCAATCCGCCAAGCGCGCCGCAATGTCCCGCACCTGCTCCGCGCAGGCCTCCAGCGCCGCCACCACCTGGGGGTCGAAGTGGCTGCCGCTGCCTTGGCGGATGTGGTCCATGGCCGCGTCGTGCGTCATGGCCTGCTTGTAGGGGCGCGGGTTGATCAGCGCGTCGTAGACGTCGGCCACCGCCACCAGCCGCGCGGCCAGCGGGATGGCCTCGCCGGCCAAGCCGTCGGGGTAGCCGCTGCCGTCCCACTTCTCGTGGTGGTGGCGCGCGATCTGCTTGCCGAAGCTCAGCATCAGGCCGGCGTCGTCGCCCAGCTTGTCGATGGCGCGCTGCAGCAGCTCGCCGCCCTGCTCGGCATGGGTCTTCATGATCTGCCATTCCTGGGGTGAGAGCCGACCGGGCTTGAGCAGGATGCCGTCGGGGATGGCGACCTTGCCGATGTCGTGCAGCGGCGCGGCCTTGGCCAGCTCCTCGATGGCGGCGTCGTTGAGCTCCGGCGGGCTGCCGGGCTGGCCGGCCAGCCAGCGGGCCAGCGTGCGCACGTACTCTTGGGTGCGCTGAATGTGGTTGCCGGTGTCGGCGTCACGGAACTCGGCCAGGCCGACCATGACGAACAGCGTCGTGTCGCGCAGCCGCTCCACCTCGCGGCGGCGTGCTTCGAGTTCGCCGCTGAGCAGGGCGTTGTGGCGCCGCAGCTGGTCTTCCGCGAGTTTGAGCTGCAGGTGCGTGCGCACGCGCGCCAGCACCGTCACCGGGTTGAAGGGCTTGTGGATGAAGTCTGCACCGCCGGCCGTGAAGCCGGCGTTTTCGTCCTCGGTGCCGGTCAGCGCGGTCAGGAAGATGATCGGCACGCGGCACGTGGCGGGGTCAGCCTTGAGGCGGCGGCAGACTTCGTAGCCGTCCAGCTCCGGCATCATGACGTCCAGGATGATGAGGTCGGGCGGCGTTCGGCGGCAGATCTCCAGCGCCTTGGCGCCGCTGACGGCCAGCTGGACCCGGTACTCGGGTTTGAGCACCTGGGCCAGCAGCGTCAGGTTGGCGGGCGTGTCGTCCACCACCAGGACCGTGGCCTGGGGCAGGGCAAGCATCTCGCTGTCGAGCAGGGTGGCATTCATCGGTTGTAGTGTCCCCGCAGTGCAGCCTGGGCTGCGTCGAAGTCCAAGCGCTGCATGGCACTGGCCAATGCCTTGGCCTGGGGCGCGGGCAGCAGGTTGATGAAGGTGCAGCCGTGGCGTTCCCACAGCGTCAGCGCCTGGCTGTCGGCATCATCCAGCAGGCGGTCGAGCTGGCTCATCAGCTCCGCCGCGTCGGGCGCACCGGCGCCGGCTTGGACGGGCTGCGCGGTCGCCATCGGCAGTGGGCGCTGCAGGTCCAGCAGGTGGCGCAGCGTGTGCGGCAGCAGCGGCTTGGCGCATAGCGCGTCGGCGCCCAGCCGCTGGGCGCGCTCGCGCATTGCAGGCGTGTCGAGGGCGCTCAACAGCACGACGCGGCGCGCCCGCGGCAGGCCCAGGGCGGCGCAGCCCTCCAGCAGGCAGCCGCAGTCCATGTCGGGCAGCACCCAGTCCACCAGCAGCAGCTCGGCGACGCTGCCGTCTGGCGCCGCGGCCAGGCCCTGCAGCGCGTCGCTGCCGCAGGCCAGCACCTCGATGTGCGCCAGCGGCGCCAGCGCGCGCAGCAGAGCCAGCAGGCTGTCATGGCCGGCGCTGTGCGCTGCCTGGACCAGCGCGATGCGGCGCGGCTGCGCCGCCGTGGACGGCGCGCTCCAGGGCGCCGGCGCCAGCGGCAGCCGCAGCTCGAACTCGCTGCCGCGGCCGGGGATGCTGCGCGCGTGCAGCGCGCCGCCCATGCGCTCGGCCAGCGCGCGGCAGATGGCCAGGCCCAGCCCGATGCCGCCATAGCGCCGCGCCGCGCCAGACTCGGCCTGCACGAAGGGCAGGAACAGCCGCGCCATCTGCTCGGACGTCATCCCAACGCCGCTGTCGCGCACGCGCAGCCGCCAGGTGCCATCGGACTCCAGGTGGGCGCTCAGCCGCACCTGGCCGGCTGGCGTGAACTTGACCGCGTTGCCCAGCAGCTCCGCAAGCAGCTGGGTCAGCCGGGCCACGTCGCCATAGCGCGCGCCGTCGGCGCCCAGCAGTGCAGGGCTGGCGATGTCGCACAGCAACTCCAGCTGCTTGGCCTGCGCAGCCGCGCACACGGCGTCGAAGGCGCCGGCCAGCAGCTGCTCCAGGTGCAGCGGTTCGCTGGCCAGCTGCAGGCGGCCGGCGTCCAGGTCGGCGTAGTCCAGCAGCCCATCGATCAGCTGCACGAGCATTTCACCGGCCTGGGCCACCTCCTGCAGCTGGCGGCGCTGCTCGTCGGCCAGCGGGCCGGCCAGCAGCAGCCGGGTCTGGCCCAGCACGGTGCTCATGGGCGTGCGGATCTCGTGGCCTATGCTGGTGAGGAAGTCGGACTTGGCGCGCGATGCTGCCTGGGCCGCCGCGCGCGAACGCTCCAGCTCGGCCATGCGGGCGCGCACCAGATCGCTGGCGGTGGCCAGGCCGTCGCCCTGCGGCGCCAGTTGCTGCAGCGGCGCCAGCTGGCGCGACAGCGCCCACAGCGCCAGGCAGAACATCAGCCCGCACAGGGCCAGGTTGGCGATCAGCGGCCAGCCGGCCACCAGCCAGGCCGGCGGCTGGTCCGAGAAGCGCAGCAGCGTGGGCGGCAGCAGCACCAGTGCCAGCAGGGTCAGCGACAGCTGCAGCGCCTGGTTGGCGCGCCAGGCGGTGAACAGCAGCAGCAGCGCCCCCAGGCTCCAGGGTGCAAAGCTGGCCACCGCGTACAGGCCGGGTCCGGCGTCGCCACCCAGTACGAAGGCCAGCATGGTGGCGCAGAAGTACAGCGCCACCGCCGTGGCGCCGCAGCGTTGCCACAGACGCAGGCGTTGCGGCTGGCGCCAGCTCAGCAGGCCCAGCACCGCGAAGGCCAGCGCCAGCAGCGGGTACGCGATGCGGTCACTGGGCGCGATGATGGCCAGCTTGGTCTCGCCTATCCACAAGGCCAGCGCCGACAGGACGATCAGGCCGAACAGCCAGCGCGTGCCGCGCGGCCCCAGCAGCACCAGCGCGGGCGCGCCCATCAGGCCGATTCCTGCAGCGCCAGGGCCGCGGCGTCAAAGTCCAGCGCGTCCAGCGCCTGCTGCAGGCGCTGCCGGGTGGCCGCGTCCAGCCCGCTGTCGCGGCCGTGGGCCTGCCACCAGTCCAGCGCGCGGCTGTCGCTGTCGGCCAGGAGCCGGCGCAGCTCGGCCAGGTCGCCTGCGCCGCCGGGCTGGGGCGGCGTGCGCTCGGGCAGGCTCTGGCGGATTTCTTCCAGCAGCCGCTCCAGCAGCGCCTGCGACCGCGCCAGCTGCTGCTCGGCACCGGGGGCATCGGCGGCTGCGGCACAGCGCTCCAGCGCCAGCGCCTGGCGCTGCAGCGGCTGTGCACCCACCGTGGCCGCCAGCCCTTGCAGCGTGTGCGCCGCGCGCCGCAGCGCGGGCCAGTCGCCGCTGGCCAGCCAGGCCCCCCAGCCGCTCAGGCCGGCGCTGTATTGCTCGGCAAAGCCGCGCAGCGTGCGCTGGTACAGCGCCGACTGGCCGGCGAACTGGCGCAGCCCGGCGTGCAGGTCCAGCACGGGCGGCGCGCTGCCGCGTCGCGCCGGCTGGCGGTAGCGTTGCAGCTCGCGCACCAGCACGGCCACATCCAGAGGCTTGGCGATGTGGCCTTGCATGCCCGCGGCCAGGCATTCGGCGCGCTCCTCGGGCTGGGTGTGCGCCGTCATGGCCAGCACGGGCAAGTCCTCAAAGCCGGGCATCTCACGCAGGCAGCGCGTGGCCTCCAGGCCGCCCATGACCGGCATCTGCAGGTCCATCAGCACCAGGTCGTAGGCGTGTGCGCCGCGCGCGGCCAGCCGCTCCAGCCCAAGCTGGCCATTGGCTGCCACGTCCACCAGCGCGCCGCGGCTGGCCAGCAGGCGCAGCGCGACCTCTTGGTTGGTCGGGTGATCCTCGACCAGCAGCACGCGCAGGCCGGCCAGTGCCTCGCCGTCGGCCGTCGCGGCGGCGGGCGACGGGGTGTCGCCCAGCAGCTGGCGCAGCTCGCCGGGCAGCAGCGGCTTGGTGCACAGCGCGCGGGCGCCGAACACGCGGGCCTGGGCCAGGCTGGCATGCTGACCGGCCTGGCCCAGCACCGCGACGCGCAGCGCCGGGTGGTCGCGCCGCAGCCGCGCCAGCAGGTCGGCACCGGTGGGGCCGGGCAGCTGCCAGTCCAGCAGCAGCCAGTCGAAGGGCTGCTCGGTCTGGCGGGTCAGCGCGGTCAGCAGCGCATCAGCGTCCTTGGCCGCCACCAGGCCCTCGCCCTGGCCCAGATGGCGCAGCAGCGTCAGCGTGGCCTCGCGGCTGTCGGCGTTGGCATCGGCCAGCAACAGGCGGCGCGCCGGCAGTGGCGCCAGCGGCGCGCCGACGTGCAGCGGCAGCCGCAGCCGGATCTCGAAGCTGCTGCCTTGGCCGGGCTGGCTCTGCACGGCGAGCCGACCGCCCATCAGCAGCAACAGGCTGCGCGCGATGCTCAGCCCCAGGCTGCCGCCGTCGGCGCGCGGCGCGGCGGCCGCGTCGCCGTGGCCCGCCGTGCGGTTCAGCCCGGCCAGCTGGTCCGCGCTCATGCCGATGCCGCTGTCGCGCACGGTGATGATCAGCGGCACCTGGTCGGCCTCGGTGGCCTCGGCGTCCAGGCGCAGCAAGACCTGGCCCGCTGCGGTGCTGCGCAGCGCGTTGCCAAGCAAGTTGACCAGCACCTGCTGCAGCCGCGGCGCGTCGCCGCGCAGCTGGCCGCGCTCGGCCAGCAGGCTGGGGTCGGCCCATTCGCAGACCAGGCCCACCTCGGGCCGCGTGTGCAGCGGCCGCACCCGCTCAATCGCCTCGGCCACCACGTCCTCCAGGCGCAGTGGCGCGGTGTCGATCTGCACATGGCCGGACTCGATCTTGGCGATGTCCAGCACGTCGTTGACCAGGCGCAGCAGCGCGCGCGAGGCGGCGTCGGTCTTGCCGAGCAGCTCGCGCTGCTCGGCGCTGAGCGGGGTCTGCAGTGCCAGTTGGGTCATGCCCATGATGGCGTTCATGGGCGTGCGGATCTCGTGGCTGAACTGGGCCAGAAAGCGCGTGCGCGCCGCGGCGGCGGCCTGGGTCGCGCGCGCCGGCTGGCGGCGCTGGCACAGCCGGCGTGCGCACAACGGCGGCAAGGTCAGCAGCAGCAGGTTGACCAGCAGCGCCGCATCGACCAGCCAGCCGTCGGTCTGGCCGCGCAGCTGCCACAGCAGGCCCAGCATGACCAGGAGAGCGGCCAGGGCGAGCCAGAGGAGGGCGAGCGTGAGCTGGCGCGAGGGCATGGATGGGGGCAGCATGACGGCCGGCCGATTATGTGGGCCGGCTGCATCGCGCCAGCGCGCCCGACCGGCGCCGCGCCAGCCCGCGTGGGCCCTGAAGCGATCGTGTCCGAGCAGCTGGTGCAGGTCCACAGCCCGGCCGCGCCGAGGTCGCGCGACTGGCGTCGCGCACGGTACCGCAGCAGCAATCCGGTAGGTGCAGTTGCGCTTACAATGAGAATCATTCTCATCGTTGCTTGATGCCAAGCCCTTCACCATGTCCGAGTCGCTGTCCACCAGCCTCGCCGCCGCGCCCGCGGGTCTGGCGCTGACCGTTCAGCGGGTCGGCGCGCCCGCTCATGCCCCGGAGTGGGCGTCCTGGCTCGCCGACCTGGGCTTTTTGCCGGGCGAGGCGGTGCGGGTGATGCGCCGCAGCGCGCTGGGGGAGGGCAACCTGGTGGTGCGTGTGGGCGAGTCGACGTTTGCGCTGCGCCATGCCGAGGCCGAATGCATCGCGGTAAAGCCGCGATGAGCGAGGCCATCGTCCACGTCCACAAGGGCGGCAAATTGGTGGCCCTGGTGGGCAACCCGAACTGCGGCAAGACCGCGCTGTTCAACGGTCTGACCGGCAGCCACCAGAAGGTGGCGAACTATGCCGGCGTGACGGTGGAGCGCAAGGAAGGCCGCCTGCTGTCAGCGGCCGGCAAAGTGTTGCGGCTGCTGGACCTGCCCGGCACCTACAGCCTGCATCCGCGCTCGCCCGACGAGCGCGTCACCTGCGATGTGCTGGCAGGTCGCGCCAAAGGCGAGAAGCGCCCAGACCTGGTCGTCATGGTGCTGGACGCCACCAACCTGCGCCGCAACCTGCGGCTGTTGCTGGCGGTGCGCCGGCTCGGGCTTCCCATGGTCGTCGCGCTGAACATGGCCGATCTGGCCGCCCGCCGCGGCCTGCGGATCGATCCGGCTGCGCTGAGCGCGCAGCTGGGCCTGCCGGTGGTGCGCACGGTGGCCATCCACAAGGAGGGACTGGACGAGCTGCGCGCGCTGCTGGACCGGCCGGAGGTCTGGCAGGCACGGTCCGCGCCCGCGCCGGCCCAGGGCGAGGATCACGAGGCCGTCAAGACCCTGCTGGCTGGCATGGGCCTGGCCGACGAGCTGCCCGAGTTGCCCAGCGACCGCATCGACCGCGTGCTGCTGCATCCACTGGCGGGCAGCGTCATCCTGGCCGTGCTGCTATTCCTGCTGTTCCAGGCGGTGTTCGCCTGGGCCGAGACGCCCAAGGGGCTGATCGAGGCCGGCATGGGCTGGCTGGGCGAGCAGGTGGGCGGTGCGCTGCCCGAGGGCTGGCTGCGCAGCCTGCTCGTCGACGGCGTCATCGCCGGCGCCGGCGGCGTGTTGGCGTTCCTGCCGCAGATCCTGATCCTGTTCTTCTTCATCCTGGTGCTGGAGGAGTCGGGCTACCTGCCGCGCGCGGCGCTGCTGCTGGACCGGCTGATGGGCAGCGTGGGCCTGTCGGGGCGCAGCTTCATCCCGCTGCTGTCCAGCTTTGCCTGCGCCATCCCCGGCATCATGGCCACGCGCTCCATCGCCAACCCGCGCGACCG
>JBKBOJ010000012.1:0-49613 GCA_046294815.1 Roseateles sp.
CGCTGGCGCTGTGGCGGCTGGTGGCCGGCAGCCCGCCAGTGGCGCTGAACGCCGCCGCGCGGCGGCTGCTGGCGCCGGGCCGGGCGGTCGAGCCGCAGCGGCTGCTGGCACTGCTGGATGCCGCGCCCGGCCGCCGCATCGTCGCGCTGCCCACCGAGCACGGTGAGGAGCGCGCGGTACTGGCGGTGGCGGCGCTGACCGTGCACGGCCAGGCTTGGCGACTGGCGGCGCTGGCGCCCATCGAGTCCGAGCTGGAGACCGAGGCGCTGGCCGCCTGGCGACAGCTCGTGCAGGTGCTGACGCACGAGATCATGAACTCGCTGACGCCGATCGCGTCGCTGGCCAGCAGCGCACCGGCGCTGCTGCAAGCCGGCGAGCATGCCGAATTGGAGGCGGCGCTGGCCACACTCGCGCGGCGGGCGGCGCATCTGCAGGCCTTCGTCGAGCGCTACCGCAGCGTCAGCCAGCCGCCGCCGCCCACGCTGGCCGACGTGCCCCTGGGCACGCTGCTGCTGGCCGTGCAGCGCCTGGTGGAGCCGGCCTGGGCGGCGGTGGGCGGCACGGTGACGGTCAGCGTGGAACCCGCCAACCTGGCCTTGCGCACCGACGCCGCGCAGCTGGAGCAGGTGCTGATCAACTTGGCGCAGAACGCGCTGCAGGCTTGCGCCGGCCGGCCGCAGCCGCAGCTGGCCATCGAGGCCCGGCTAGGCCGCGGCGCGCGGCTGCGGCTGACGGTGGCCGACAACGGCCCGGGCGTCGCGCCGGGGCTGGAGCAGCGCATCTTCACGCCCTTCTTCAGCACCCGCGAAGGCGGCAGCGGCGTGGGCCTGGCCGTCGTGCGCCAGTTGGTGCACGGCCTGGGCGGCACGGTACGCCATGCCAAGCGGGCCGGGGGCGGGGCCTGTTTCACGCTGATCTTTTGAACGAGCCTTCATCTGCACGCGCCCCATTCCGTGACGGATGCCGGCATTTCCTGCATGGTGGGCACCTTGACAGGGTGTTAGGCTGACTGGCCTGATATCCCGGGGTTGGAGAGATGTTTCACGAGTTGCAGGAGTTGCTGGGCGCCTACCTGATGCCGGTGCTGATTGCAGTACCGCTGGCCATCATCGTGCTCATCGCCGCCTTCAAGCGTGACGACTACCGGCCGCCGCGCGACTACACGCTGCCGCCGGCCCTCCCGCCCGTGGCGCCGCGCGATGCTCAGCCGCCAGTGGTGCTGCCGCCGCTGCCGGGCGAAGGCTCCATGGCCAGCCCTTTCGTCACGGCGCCCTCGCCGATGCGCATGCCGCCCGCCCCGGTGGCCGAGCCCGAAGGGCCGCACAGCATCCTGGTGGCCGATGACTCGGCCGTCGTGCGCACCAAGCTCAAGCGGCTGCTGGAGGGTGCGGGCTTCAAGGTCGTGCAGGTCAACGACGGCAACGAGGCGCTGGCCGAGCTGGAGGCCAAGCCCGAGATCGCCGTGCTGATCACGGACCTGGAAATGCCCAACAAAGACGGCTTCGAGCTGATCGCCGACGTGCACGGCAGCCTGGCCACCGAGGACCTGCCCGTCATCGCCATCACCGGCCACGACGAGCTGCACGGCCGCGTCGGCCAGATCGAAGGCGTCTACGGCATCTTCAAAAAGCCCTGGAACGACCGCGAGCTGCTCAAGCGCGTGGAGTCGCTGGTGCACCTGCGCGCCGCAGCGGCCAGGCGCGGCCGCCGCGTGACGGACCTGCGCCCCCCGCCCATCAGCCGCTGACGAGCCGGCCGGCGCCGCGCATCGACACGCCCGCGGCGGCCGTCCAGCACAACCGCAGCACGGTCAGCATGGGTTGGGACAGATGCGTGGGCCGGAGGCTGGAAGTTCACGCCGGCTTCAGGTCAAGCGGGTTTTGCAAGCCCAAGGGACAATCGAGGCATGTCAGTTTCGGTCCTCCATTGCGCTTCGGCCGGCTTCGAGTCGGCCTGTCGCATTCCTGCACTGCCTGCGTCGCACCGCAGCCATGGCCTGCATGGCCACAGCTATTTCGCCACCGTGCGCACGGCGCTGCCCGCCGGCTGGGCGGCCTTCCCGGGCGGCGAGGTCGAGGCGCTGCGCGCCCGCATGGCCGAGACCGTGGCGCCGCTGGACCATGCCCTGTTGAACGACCATCTCGCCGAACCCACCGACGAGAACCTGGCCCGCTGGGTGCGCGAGCGCCTGACCGTGCCGGGCATCGTGCAGGTGGGCGTGCAGAGCACCGCGCACAGCGGCGTGGACCTGGACGGCGCGGGCCACGCTCATGTGTGGCGACGCTACCGCTTCCAGGCTGCCCACCAGCTGCCCAACGTGCCGGCCGGCCACCAATGCGGCCGCATGCACGGCCATGGCTTCGAGGTCATCCTGCATGCCAACACCGACCTGGGCGAGCGCGACCTGGCCATTGACTATGACCACCTGGATGAGGTCTGGGCGCCGCTGCACTTCCAGCTCAACTACCGCTGCCTGAACGACATCGCCGGCCTGCACAACCCGACCAGCGAAAACATCTCGGCCTGGCTGTGGCACCGGCTCAAGCCCGTGCTGCCCGAGCTCTCCTGGGTGACCGTCTACGAGACCGGCTCCAGCGGCGCCAACTTCAACGGCCAGCGCTACCGCATCTGGAAGGAGATGACGCTGGACAGCGCCGTTCGCCTGAAGCAAGCGCCAGCCGGGCATCCGCTGGCCGGCACGCATGGCCACACCTTCACCTTGCGGCTGCACCTGGCCGCGCCGCTGGACCAAGTGATGGGCTGGACGGTGGACTTCGGCGACGTGAAGGCGCTGTTCAACCCGATCTTCAAAAGGCTGGATCACCATCCGCTGTACGAGATCGCGGGCCTGCCGGACGGTGACGCCGCGTCCATCGGCGCCTGGGTGCTGCGCGAAGGCGGCACGGTGCTGCCGCAGATCGACCGCGTGGACCTCTACGAGACGCGCGGCTCGGGCGCCATCGTCAGCCGCGCCGGCTCCGAGGAGCTGATTCCCGTATGACCTACAGCGTCAAGGAGCTCTTCTACACGCTGCAGGGCGAGGGCGCGCAAGCGGGCCGCGCGGCCGTGTTCTGCCGCTTCGCCGGCTGCAACCTCTGGAGCGGCCGTGAGCAGGACCGCGCGACGGCGGTCTGCACGTTCTGCGACACGGATTTCGTCGGCACCGACGGCGAAGGCGGAGGCAAGTTCGCCACGGCCGATGCATTGGCCGACACGATTGCCAAGGCCTGGCCGGGCGGCGGCAAGCCTTACGTGGTGTGCACGGGCGGCGAGCCGCTGCTGCAACTGGACACAGCGCTGATCGACGCGCTGCATGCGCGCGGCTTCGAAGTGGCCGTGGAGACCAACGGCACCCAGCCCGCACCGCCGGGGCTGGACTGGATCTGCGTCAGCCCCAAGGCCGATGCGCCGCTGGTGCTGACCGCGGGCCATGAGTTGAAGCTGGTCTACCCCCAGCCGCTGGCCCTGCCGGAGCGCTTTGCCGGGCTGGACTTCCAGCACTTCTTCCTGCAGCCCATGGACTCGGTGCTGCAGCGCGAGCACACCAAGGCGGCTGTGGCTTACTGCATGCAGCACCCGCAATGGCGGCTGTCGGTGCAGATGCACAAGGTGGTGGGGATTGCCTGAGCATCGGCTGGCATCGCCCGCCGCCCAGGCTCACGCTCGCAACGAAAGCGCAACTAAAAGGGGGCTGGTCGCCCAGCCCCCGACGTTGTCCGTCCGGTCTGCGAGCTCAGTGGCTCAGAACCGGTAACCGACGACGAATTTGATGGACACCGGGTCCAGCGTGGTTTCGATGGTCTGGCCGGTGGACAGGCTGCCGGTGGTCTTGAGGAAGGTCTTGGCGACCGCCAGGCTGGCCGACCAGTCGCGCGTCAGGTTGTAGGCCGCACCCAACTCGACGGTGGTACCCAGTCTGCTCTTCATGGACAGCGTGGTGGGGTTGGCCGGCGTGCCGCCGGTGATGCCGGACAGCGTGGCCGTGGCCTTGGGCTTGAAGAGGTAGCCATAGGTCAGGCCGGCGCCGACGAAGGGGCGCAGGCTGCTGCCCGCGTCGCCAAAGCGGTACTGGGCCAGCAGGGTGACGGGCAGGGCTTTGACGGTGCCCAGCTTGCCCACGCCCTCGATGGCTCCCGCGCCGACGACGTCGTGCTTGAAGGGGCTCAGCGCAATGGGCAGGTCGATGCTGATGTTGTCGGTCCAGTAGTAGGTGACGCCGACCACGGCCTGGCTGGCCTTCTTCACGTCGACCTTGGTCCCGACGAGGCTGGGCGCGCTCAGGTCGCCGCTGTCGACCTGCGGGTTGATCTGCACGCCGCCACCGTAGACGACGACGCTGCCGGCCGACTGGGCCAGCGCACTGCCGCCGGCCAGCAGCGTGGCCAGGGCAGCGAGGAGGATGTTGGGTTTCATGGCTTGTCTCCGCATGGGGTGGCAGGGCTCAGAGCCAGCCCTTGGTGGCCAGTGACTTGGCGATCAGCTGCTGCGTGAGCTGGTGGCCGTAGGGGGTGGGGTGGAAGCTGTCCGAGAAGGCATAGCTCTTCCACCAGTCGGCGCCGCCGCTGGCACCGGCCGGCGGCGCGGCGGACAGCGCCGTGGCCGTGCAGGTCGGGAAGTTGTAGCTGGGCAGGCCGTCGCTGCCCATGCCGGTCACCGGGCAGGCCGGCGTCTTGACGTTGCTCAAGCCGAACTGGGCCGGTGTGGCGACCTGATCCTGGAAGGCCTTGAAGAAGTCGACCAGCACCACGCGCTCATCGCCCGCGAACTTGGCAGCGAGCTGGGTGTTGAAGGCGGTCATCCAGCCCTGAAACAGCGCCTGCGACTGAGCGCGCGCGGTGGCGCCGGCCGTGCCGCCGCCACTGGCCGCGGCGATGCCGTCCAGCACCATCTGGAAACGCGGCGTCAAGGTGATGTCGGGGATGTTCAGCACCACCACGCGGGTGGCGCCCTTGTCGAGCACGTTGGCCTTGATGGACGCGTAGAACTTGTCGGCCAGGGCCGTCATGTAGGTGGCGCCGATCTGGGCCGTGGTGGCTGCACCACCAGCCAGTGCAGTCTGGATCTGCGTGGGCGTCAGCAGCGTGCCCAGCAGGCCGCTATAGGACGCGGCAGCGTCGCGCGGGATGCTGAGGTAGGCACCGACCAGGTCGGCCGAGTCATTGCCGCCGCCGTCGATGAGGACCAAGTCGCTGGCCGTGTAGCTCGCGGCGGCGGCATAGGTGGCCATCTGCGTGCCGATGTTCAGCGGGTTGGCCGCGCCGCCGGCACCGGTGTAGGTGATGCGCCCACCGCCGATGGAGAAGTTGGTGCAGCCGCTCTTGGCGGTGTTGGCCACGAAGGTGCTGCCGGTGAAGCTGAAGAAGTTGCACAGCGTCTGGCCATAGGCGGCGGCGATGCGCTCCGCGTAGATCAGGTTGTCGCTGCTCTGCACCGTGAACTTGAAGCCGAAGGTACCGCTGTCCTGCAGGCTGTCACCGAAGACCTTGACCGAGGTGATGGCGGCCCGGGGCGTGGTGTCGGCGGTGGCGCCACCACCGCAGCCCGCGACCAGCAGGCTGCCCAACAGCACCACCGAGGCGGTGGCGATCCGACTGAGAAAGAGTTTCATGTGGTCTCCTTGGCGTCACCGGAAACGGTGTCTTCGCGAATGCGAGGGAGCGCAACTCTAGCCACTGCTGGCCAGCGTTCGGTCACTGCGTTTTCCCTGGTGTTGCAGCCGCAGAACAACTCTGTGGATGAGGCTGGCACAACTGCCCGGTTGTCCACAGACAAGTGCGCCGCGACGAAGTTGTGCCCAATAGCGAACGCCGCCGTCCGGGGTCTGGCACACAGCCTTGTGCTGACCGCAAAGGCTTGCCACACCTGGACTTTCCGGTCTTGTCCACAGGGCAGGGCGCCCTCTACCACCACGACCACTTTGAATCCTTCAATACAGTGTTGAATACCTTGGACAACCTCCCACACCTTTTCTGCGGGTCCGCCGCGCCTCTGACCATGGACATTCCCGCCCTGCAGCAGCGCCTGCGCCGCTTTGCCGACGAGCGCGACTGGCAGCCCTACCAGACGCCCAAGAACCTGGCGATGGCCATGACGGTGGAGGCGGCCGAGCTGCTGGAGATCTTTCAGTGGCTGACGCCGGAGCAGTCGCTCGCGCTCAGCGACGATCAGCGCCGCCACCTGGGCGAGGAACTGGCCGACGTGCTGCTGTACCTGGTGCAGATCGCCGACCACGGCGGCGTGGATCTGGACGCGGCGGTCGAGCGCAAGCTGGCGCTGAACGCCATCAAGCACCCGCCACTGGCGCGCTGAAACCCACGTCCAGCGGACTTGTGGAGCGGATAAAAAAACTCTGTCAAGAGCGGCTTGAGCGAACAACGGCAAAGACAATCAGTCCCTTTCGTCCCCGCTGTAGCGCTCAAGAAGAGTTCCATGTCCGTGATCCAGGTTCGCCCCGCCACCCTGCGCGATGCCAAAGCCATCGCCGAGATCCACGTCGCCGCCAGCCACAATGCCTACAAGGATCTGCTGCCGCCCGCTGCGTTGGATGCGATGTCGGTGCAGAAGCGCCAGGCCTACTGGCGCGAGGCCATCGACTTGTGCGAGCCACAGGTCATCGTGGCCCATCTGGACAACAAGATCATGGGCTTCGCCGGCTTCGACCGCTCGCGCGACAAGGGCACACCGGCCACCACCGGCGAGGTCTGGGCGCTGTTCGCCAGCCCCGAGCATTGGGACAAGGGTGTGGGCCTGGCGCTGTGGGACGCCACCCGCGACGGCCTGCAGGAAGAGGGCTGCACCAAGGCCACGCTGTGGTGCTATCTGCGCAACGAACGCGCACTGCGTTTCTTCGAGCTGGCCGGTTTCAAGCGTGAGCTGGGCAGCGCCCGCACGACAGAAGTCGGCGGCGTGCGTGTCGAGGAGATCCGCCTGCACCGCTCGCTGGTCTGAGGCTAGGAGCCTGTCGGGCTGTCGCAAAGCGCCCGGTGTGGGCGCTTTGTTGTTTTTTCAAGCCGCGTAGCCGCTGGTGGCCAGTGCCCAGCCGTCGGTGGCGTCGTCGTGGCGCTGCACATGCACCGGGCTGAGCTTCTTGGCAGCGGCGCGCTCGACCAGCGCTTCGGCCTGCTCGGGGCGCAGCTGCAGCGCCAGCCGCGTCCAGCGCTTTTGCACCAGCGGCTGGGCCCAGGCGTCTTCCAGCGCCCAGCGGATCTCGTGCGGCTGCTGCAGCTCGTGGGCCGCCAGCACGCGCGGCGCCAGTGCCAGGACGAAGCGGTTGAAGTCCGCCCGCAGCGCGTCGGTGGGCAGCAAGGCCTCGAGCCGCGCCAGCCGGGCACTCCAGCCCGGCGTGGCAAGTTGGCGGGTGACCAGGGCCTGCAAAGCCTGGATGGGGTTGAACAGGCGCAGCCGGTTGGGCGGCAGCACCAGCAGCGGGATCTGCGCGGCGGCCTCATGGTCCAGTGGCGTGACGAAGCTGGCCAGCACGGCCAGGCGCCGCCATTCGATGGCGCTGAGACCGCCGATGCGCTTGATGGGGCCGGCCTCGCAGCTCTCGGCCAGCTCCAGCAGTTGCGGATGGCCGCGGCTGCCCTTGGCCCGGTTGGCACGGCGGCTGATGATGGCGAGGTTGCCGGCCGCATAGCCGGCGTCGTCGCGCACGCGGTCGATGCTGCGGTTGTCGTCGTCCAGCAGCTCGCGGGTGATGGGGCAGTGGCTCACATCCAGCTGGGCCAGGTGGTGGGGCGTGACCAGCAGGTCCTCGAAATGCCGACCACGCGTCCAGGCATAGGTGCGCAGCGCAAGCCATTGCTGCACCTGCGGGGTGGCCGGTTGGCGCACCGCTCGGACGCGCGCCGCCATCCAGCCGCGCTGCAGCGGCGACTGCGGATAGAGGTGGGCGATGGGCGGCGTGACGCCGTGCAGCGCGTAGTCGCGGCCCAGTGCCAAGCCCACGCGCTCGTGGCTGCTGACGGTGGTGGGCGCTTCGGTCAGGCCCAGGTCGAACTGGACGAGGGCGGGCTGGGGGGCGTTGAGGACGGCTTGCATGTGGTGCTCCTGGTTGAGAGGCACGCCTATGAGTCGCGGGCCTTGCAAGCAGTCTGTGAGCCAGGTGGCTCATGAGATGATCCACCCTGAAAAGCACTGTAAATATTTTCAGGAATCAGGCCGATGGACAGGACGGAGCGCTTCTACAAGATCGAGCATCTGATTCGCTCGCGAGGCTGCGTGTCGTTTGCCGAGCTGTTGCAGGCGTTGGAGGTGTCGCCCGCAACGCTGAAGCGCGATCTGGCCTATCTGCGCGAGCGACTGGACGCGCCCATCGAGTACGACGCTGCCGACAACGGCTACCGCTTCGGCCAGCAGTGGCGCGGCGGCCGGCACGAGCTGCCGGGCGTGTGGTTCAGCGAGGCCGAGCTGCATGCGCTGCTGACCATGCAGCAGATGCTGGCCGGGCTGGATGAGCAGGGCGTGGTGGGCCGCCACCTGCAGCCCATGTTCGACAAGATCACCAGCATGCTGGGCGTGGACGCGGCCGAGGCCGAGGAGTTGCGGCGCCGCGTCAAGCTGATCGGTACGGCGCGGCGGCGCGTGGCCAGCGAGGCCTTCGAGACCGTTGGCAGCGCGGTCGTGAAGCGGCGTCGGCTGCGCATCCGCTATCGCAAGAAGAAGAGCGGTGAGACCAGCGAGCGCGAGCTGTCGCCGCAGCGGCTGGTGCACCACCGCCATGCCTGGTACCTGGACGCCTGGTGCCATGCCAGTGACGCCTACCGGCGCTTCGCGCTGGACGGCATCGAGAGCGCCACGTTGCTGGACGCCGAGGCCAGGTCCGTGCCGTTGGCCGAGCTGGAGGCCGAGCTGGACCAGGGCTATGGCATCTTTGCCGGCGGCACGCCGCGCGAGGCCCAGCTGCTGTTCAGCGCCGAGGCGGCAGCCTGGGTGTCGCGCGAGGAATGGCACCCGGCGCAGCGCAGCGAGTTCCTGCCCGACGGCCGCTGGCAGCTGTGGCTGCCCTATGTGGACGACACCGAGCTGCTGATGGACTTGCTACGCCACGCCGGTCAGGTCCAGGTGCTGGCGCCGCAGGCGCTGCGCGAGGCCTATGCGCAGCGCCTGCAGCAGGCGGTGGCGGCTTTGTAGGAGAAGTCCCCTTGATTTGATAGAGGTCATGCGGACCTCACACAGTCGAGTTAGGCTAGCGCCGTGTTTGGTCCCCGATCAAGGAGTCTGCGATGAGTGATACCGCCCAGGCCAAGGAAAAGCTGGCGTCCGATTTCCGTGCGGTGATGGACGACATCGACGCGCTGATGACCGCCACGACCAACAAGGCCGATAGCGAGGTCAAGGCTTTGCGAGAGCGCATCCAGGACCGGCTGGCCAGCGCCAAGGAGAAGCTGCTGGACGCGCAGCACGAGGCCGTGGAGCGCGCCAAGGCCGCGGCCACCGCGACCGACGACTACGTGCACGCCAAGCCCTGGCAGGCCATCGGCGTGGCCGCAGCCCTGGGCCTGGCGCTCGGCGTGCTGATCGGCCGGCGTTGATCGTCGCTGCGAGCCGCACTTGAGCGACGACAAGGAACCCGTCTCGGCGCCGCTGCGGCGGCTTGGCGCGTCGCTGCTGACGCTGGGTCGCATCCGCCTCGAGCTGTTCGCCATCGAGGCGCAAGAGGAGAAGGAGCGCATCGCCAGCCTGCTGCTGTGGGCGGTGTTGGCCGCGCTGCTGGCGGGCTTTGGCCTGCTGATGCTGTTGCTGCTGGTGACGGTCGCGCTGTGGGACAGCCACCGCCTGCTTGCGCTGGGCGGTGGGACGGTGGTGCTGGTCGCCGCGGCGGCGGTGGCGGTCGTCAAGGTCAAAGCCTTGATCGACCAGCCCGCCAGCCTGTTTCAGGCCAGCATCGGTGAGCTGCGCGCCGACGCCGACGCGCTGCGGCGCGGGCCATGATCAAGCGCATTCCCGCCGATCCGGCCGTGCGCAGCCAGCGCAAGGCCGA
Organism: Roseateles sp.; assembly: GCA_046294815.1. GTDB lineage: Bacteria > Pseudomonadota > Gammaproteobacteria > Burkholderiales > Burkholderiaceae_C > Pelomonas. The sequence goes on from JBKBOJ010000012.1 coordinate 9,983, forward strand.
TCTGCTGATGGCGTCGGCGTTGCTGCGTGGCCAGGCCGCGCTGGCCGTGGACGAGCTGGGCCAACGCGCCGATGGCTGGGTGCAGCGCGTGCGGGCCTGGCGCAACGTGCTGTCCAGCCCGCTGGTGGTGGCGCTGACGGGGGGCGCAGCGGCCTTCTTCGCGACCAGCGGGCCGCAGCAGCGCGGCAGGTTCTGGCGCGGGTTGCGCTGGGCCTGGCTGGCCTGGCGGGTGTACCGGCAGCGCCGCTGAGTGCCGATCAGTTGTCGGCAGCGTCCAGGCGCTTCATGCGTTCGCTCTGCCAGTAGACGTCGTCACCGCCCAGGCCGTCCAGGTTGGCGCGGTTGAGCACGCGGGCCAGGACGAACAGCAGGTCGGACAGCCGGTTCAGGTACTGGCGCGGCGCCGGCCGTATGGGTTCGGTGGCAGTCAGCGTGATGACGGCGCGCTCGGCCCGGCGGGCCACGGTGCGGCAGACATGGGCGATGGCCGCGCTGCGTGTGCCGGCCGGCAGGATGAATTCCTTGAGCCGCGGCAGGTGTTCGTTGTAATGGGCCAGGGCTTCGTCCAGGCGCAGCACGGCGGCGTCCTTGAGCAGTTCGCCGCCGGGCCAGGACAGTTCGCCGCCCAGGTTGAACAGCTCGTGCTGGATGGTGACCAGCAGCTCGCGGATGTCGTCGGGCAGCGGTTCGGCTAGCAGCACGCCCAGATTCGAGTTCAGCTCGTCCACATCGCCCATGGCCTGCACGCGCAGGTGGTCCTTGGGCACGCGGCTGCCATCCGAGAGGCCGGTGGTGCCGTCATCGCCGGTGCGGGTGGCGATCTGGGAAAGGCGGTTGCCCATGGCGGATTCTTCTTGTCAGCTGTGGAGGGCAGGATTCTCCGCGTCGCCTCAATGCCTTTTGCCGGAGCGGTGAAATGCCGGCTTCTGTGGCGGCGCGGCATGCGGGCGCAGGCCGGGGTTGGGCGCCCCGGGCTTGGCCGGCGGCGGTTCGCGCACGGTGGGCGCGGCGCTGATCAGTTCGCGCCAGCGCGCCACCAGCACGTCAAAGCGAAGCGCGCCGATGACGATCAGCGCGGCGGCGAGGATCAGCAGCATCCAGGTCAGGCTCATGGGGTGCTCCGAGGTGGTGGGAACCATGCTGGCACCATGTCGCGGGTACTGCAACACAATCCGTTGATCTGCCTCAGGAGCCGGCCATGAATGCGCCCGAAATCCTTGCCGCGACTGCCCCGCCGCTGCCGGCCGCGCTGGTGGATGCGCTGCGCGAGCGCTTCGGCACGCGCCTGTCGCTGGCCACCGCGGTACGCGAGCAGCATGGCCGGGACGAGTCGGTCTTCGACGTGCCGCCGCCGCAGGCCGTGGTGTTTGCCGAAGATGAATCCGAGGTGCAGTGCGCCGTTGCGCTGTGCGCCATGCACCGCGTCCCGGTGATCCCGTTCGGGGCCGGCTCGTCGCTGGAGGGCCATCTGTTGGCGGTGCGTGGTGGCATCAGCCTGGACGTGTCGCGGATGAACAGCATCCTGCGCATCGACGCGGACGACCTGACGGTGACCGTGCAGCCGGGCGTGACGCGTAAGCAGCTCAACGAGGCGCTGAAGCACGAGGGCCTGTTCTTCCCGATCGACCCGGGCGCCGATGCGTCCCTGGGCGGCATGGCCGCGACGCGTGCCAGCGGCACGAACGCGGTGCGCTACGGCACGATGCGCGAGAACGTGCTGGGGCTGCGCTTCGTCAACGCCCACGGCGCGGTGGTGCGCACCGGTTCGCGCGCAAAGAAAAGCAGCGCCGGCTACGACCTCACGCGGCTGTTGATTGGCAGCGAGGGCACGCTGGGCATCATCACCGAGCTGACCGTCAAGGTCCACCCGCTGCCCGAGGCGGTGTCGGCGGCGATCTGCTTCTTCCCCAGCATAGACGCGGCAGTGCGCACGGCCATGCAGATCATCCAGATCGGCGTGCCCATCGCCCGCTGCGAGCTGCTGGATACCAACGCCATTCGCGCGGTCAACGCGCACGACCGGCTGGGCCTGAAGGAAGCGCCCATGCTGCTGATGGAGTTCCATGGCAGCGAGGCCGGCGTGGCCGAGCAGGCGGCCGTGGTGCAGGACGTGGCCGCCGACCATGGCGGGGAGGCCTTCGAATGGGCCACCACGCCGGAAGCACGCACGCGGCTGTGGGCCGCGCGCCACCACGCCTACCTGTCGGGCCTGCAGATGCGTCCGGGTTGCCGGGCGATCACCACCGACACCTGCGTGCCCATCTCGCGGCTGGCCGAGCAGATCGAGGCCTCCATCGCCGAGGTGGAGGCCACGGGCCTGCCCTACTTCATCGTCGGCCATGTGGGTGACGGCAACTTCCACCTGGCCTATCTGCTGGACCCGGCCCGCCCTGAGGAACTGGCCACGGCCGAGCGGCTGAGCGCGCAGATGGTGGCGCGCGCCATCGCGCTGGAGGGCACCTGCACCGGCGAACACGGCATCGGATTGCACAAGCAGGGCTTCCTGCTGAACGAGACCGGGCCGGAGGCGGTGGCGGTCATGCGGGCAGTCAAGCAGGCGCTGGACCCGCTGGGCATCCTCAACCCGGGCAAGATCTTCGCGGATTGAACCTAGGTTGAACCAGGGTGCCGCCGTCAAGTCTCCACAATGTGGCCTTTTCCAGTGTCACCTCAGGAGACTCCCATGTTCAACCACATCATGGTCGGCAGCAACGACATCGAGCGCAGCAAGCGCTTCTACGACGCGGTGCTGGGCGTGCTCGGCGCACCGGCCGGCGTGCTCAACACCGCGCCGTCGGGCCACCAGCGCGTGTTCTACCGCCATGCCGGCAACACATTTGGCGTCACCCAGCCCATCAACGGCGAGCCGGCCTGCCATGCCAACGGCGGCACCATAGGCTTCAAGTGCGAGTCGGCCGAACAGGTCAAGGCCTTCCACGATGTGGCCGTGGCCCACGGTGGCACGTCCATCGAAAACCCGCCCGGTCTGCGTGAGGGCGCGCTGGGGGCCATGCACCTGAGCTATGTGCGCGACCCTGACGGCAACAAGCTCTGCGCCGTGTGGCGCGTGCCCAAGGACTGATCCGGGCCGCACAGCCGGAGGGACGATCACGTGCCAGCTGCGGCCTGCTGATGGACACGCTGAGGCGCGAGTGGGGCTTGCAGGACGATGTGGTATCGGACTGCTTGCGGTGGTGGACATCCACGCCCATCACCAATACGTCCTGAACGACAGCGCGCCGGTGTAGCGCTACCGTCGGGCGGAACGGGCAAGGCGTCACGCTCGGGCGGGCTGCCGCGGTTCTAGGGCTGTGACCTGTTGTTGCAAACTGGTGCGTGACCGTGGGGCACGGCAGCGAGCGAAGGGGATTGCCATGGACATTTTCCGGAATCTCAGCATCCGGCAGCGCCTGCTCGGCAGCGCCGTGCTGCTGTGCGCCAGCATCGTCGCGATGGGCGCGTGGTCGGAGTTCAGCCAGCGCGCGGCACAGGCCCACGCGGGCCGGCTGCTCGACATGCAGGCCAGCACCGCCCAGGAAACCACCGCCATCCTCGCAGCGCTGGAGCGGGTGCAGCGGCTGGAGCAGTCGGTGATGCTCAACGGCTCGAACACCAACGAGGCCGGCGAGCACCATGCGCAGTGGAAGCAGACGGTCGAGCAGACCCGGGCGCTGCTCAAGAGCGTCATGTCGACGCCGCAGCGGCAGCAGGACCTGGCACCGGCGGCCGCCGGGTTCGAGGCGCACGTGAAGCCCTTGCAGGACATCCTGCAGCAGGTGGTGGATGCCAAGATGGATGCGTCGGCCGCCTTTGCCTATGCCGGCCAGGCACAGGCCGACCTGGACACCGCGCGCACCGTGTTCAACAAATGGGTGGACGACACCTATGCGCAGGTGGCCGCCAGCCGCGAGGCGGCCCAGCGGTCGGAGGCTGTGCAGTCGGTGGTCCGGCTGGCCGTGCTGGCGGCGCTGGTGGCGGGCGTGGGCTTGCTGATGTTTACCTTGACGCGCTCCATCGCCCAGCCGCTGCAGAAGGCCATGCAGTTCGCACGCGGCATCGCGCAGGGCGATCTGTCCAGCGCTATCGAGGTGCGCGGCCAGGACGAGGTGGCCGCGTTCATGCGCTCGCTGGCCGACATGCAGCAGTCGCTGCGCACCATCGTCGACCGCGTGCGGCAGAGTGCCGACAGCATCCACACCGCCAGCGATGAGGTGGCGACGGGCAATTTGGACCTCAGCCAGCGCACCGAGCAGACGGCATCCAACCTGCAGGCAACGGCCGCCTCGATGGCGCAGCTGAACACCACCGTGCGCCACAGTGCGGACGCAGCGCTGCAGGCACGCGACCTGGCCTCGTCGGCCGCGGCGGTGGCCCATCGCGGCGGCGAGATGGTGGGGCAGGTGGTTCAGACCATGGCGCAGATCAACCAGGCCTCGCGCCAGATCGCCGACATCACCGGCGTGATCGACAGCATCGCGTTCCAGACTAACATCCTGGCGCTCAATGCCGCTGTTGAGGCCGCGCGGGCCGGGGAGCAGGGCCGCGGCTTTGCGGTGGTGGCCGCGGAAGTGCGCAGCCTCGCGCAACGCAGTGCCGCTGCGGCCAAGGAGATCAAGGCGTTGATCGGCGCCTCGGTGGACCGCGTGGAAGGCGGCAGCCGTCAGGTGAAGCAAGCCGGGGACACCATGGAGGACCTGGTGGCCTCGGTGCAGCGGGTCTCGGACATCGTCGGTGAGATCTGCACCACCTCCAGCGCGCAGAGCCAGGGCTTTGGTGACATCGGCGGGGCGATAGCGGTGCTGGACGAGATGACGCAGCAGAACGCCGCCCTCGTCGAGCAATCGGCCGCCGCGGCCGAGAGCCTGAAGCAGCAGGCCTACCAGCTCACGTCGGTGGTGGCCACCTTCCGGCTCTGACGCGCAACGGCAGGCGCCACCGCTTCCACCAGCTGCTGGGCCCGGATGCTGGCGGCCCGCTGCGTGCATCCGCTGGCGCCGTCGCCGCGTGTCAAGGCTGGGCCGGCACGCTCCAGCGCCGCGTCACGTCGCCGCGGCTGTTGACGCTCTCCAGCTGCACGCCAAAGCCCCATAGCCGGCCCACGTGCTTCAGCACTTCCTGCGCGCTATCGTGCAGCGGGCGGTCCATGTACTGCTGATGGCGCAGCGTCAGCGAGCGGTCGCCGCGCAGGTTGACGTTCCAGACCTGGATGTTGGGCTCGCGGGTGGACAGGTCGTACTGCCTTGAGAGCGCCTGGCGCAGATGGCGGTAGCCGCCCTCGTCGTGGATGGCCGAGATCTCGTACTCGGGCTTGGCCTCGTCATCGAGGATGGCGAAGAGGCGGAAGTCGCGCATGACCTTGGGCGAAAGGTACTGGCCGATGAAGCTCTCGTCCTTGAAGTTGCGCATCGCGTGGTCCAGTGTGGGCAGCCAGTCGGCACCGGCGATGTCGGGGAACCAGGTGCGGTCTTCGTCGGTCGGGTTCTCGCAGATGCGCTTGATGTCGGTGAACATCGCAAAGCCCAGCGCGTACGGGTTCAGGTTGGCGCCGGGGTGCTGGTAGATGACGTTGGTGTGCGACTTCAGCCACTCGATCATCATGCCGTCCGACAGATAGCCGTCGTCGTACATCTGGTTGAGCAATCGGTGATGCCAGAAGGTGGCCCAGCCCTCGTTCATGACCTGGGTCTGGCGCTGCGGGTAGAAGTACTGCGCGATCTTGCGCACGATGCGCACGATCTCGCGCTGCCAGGGCTCCAGCAGTGGCGCGTTCTTCTCGATGAAGTACAGCAGGTTCTCCTGCGGTTCCTCGGGGAAGCGGCGGCTCTCGGCGGCCTCGTCGGGGCGGTCGGGCTTCTTGGGCAGCGTGCGCCACAGGTCGTTGACCTGCATCTGCGCATGATGTTCGCGGTCCTTCTGGCGCGCGCGTTCCGCGGCGAGACTGAGCTTGGCGGGCCGGCGGTAGCGGTCCACGCCGTGGTTCATCAGTGCATGGCAGCTGTCCAGCAGCGTCTCGACGGCGTCTAGTCCGTAGCGCTCCTCGCAGTCGGCGACGTAGTTCTTGGCGTAGACGAGGTAGTCGATGATGCTGGATGCATCCGTCCACATGCGGAACAGGTAGTTGCCTTTAAAGAAGCTGTTGTGCCCGTAGCTGGCGTGCGCGATCACCAGCGCCTGCATGGCCAGCGTGTTCTCCTCCATCAGGTAGGCGATGCAGGGGTCAGAGTTGATGACGATCTCGTAGGCCAGGCCCATCTGGCCGCGCTTGTAGCTGCGCTCGGTGGCGATGAACTCCTTGCCGTAGCTCCAGTGGCGGTAGTTCACCGGCATGCCCACGCTGGCATAGGCGTCCATCATCTGCTCGGCAGTGATGACTTCCAGCTGGTTGGGGTAGGTGTCAAGGCCGAAGCGCTCGGCGGTCTGGCGGATGACGGCGTGGTAGTCCTCGATCAGGTCGAAGGTCCAGTCGTTGGGCGAGGGCAGGGGCTGGGCGGGCCTTTGCGCCAGCGGCTTCATGCGTTGCAGCGGTAGGCGCTGCCGACGCTCGGGCATGCCGGTCGGCGGCGTGGCACGGCGCTCGGGGTGGCGCCGGTCTTCCAGGGTGCTCATGCCGGGCTCCCTTCCTTCTTGAACAGGTCACGGAAGACGGGGTAGATCTCTGAGGCCTCGACGGCCTTGCGCATCGCGAAGTGCGGCACGTCTTCGGCCAGCTTTTGGTACTCCTCCCAGAGGTTCTGCTCGGGCTCGGCCACCTGCACATAGGCGAAGTAGCGGCACAGCGGCAGGATCTTGTCGGCCAGGATCTCACGGCAGCGGCCGCTGTCGTGGTGCCAGTTGTCGCCATCGCTGGCCTGGGCGCCGTAGATGTTCCACTCGGTGGGCGAGTAGCGGGCCTTGATGATCTGCTCCATCAGCACCAGGGCCGAGGACACGACGGTGCCGCCGGTTTCTGTTGCGTGAAAGAAGTTCTGCTCATCCACTTCCTGGGCCTGCGTGTGGTGGCGGATGAAGACCACGTCGATCTTCTCGTAATGCCGCGTCAGGAACAGGTAGAGCAGGATGAAGAAGCGCTTGGCCAGATCCTTGCGGCCTTCATCCATGGAGCCCGATACGTCCATCAGGCAGAACATGACGGCGCGCGTGGTCGGCACGGGCACCTTCACGCGCGAGCGGAAGCGCAGATCGATGGGGTCCAGGAAGGGGATGGCGTCGAGCCGCGCGCGCAGGTGGGCGATGCGCTCGCGGGTCTCGGACAGCAGCCGCGGGGTCTCGGGCCGGTCCTCCTTCAACAGCTCCTGCTCGCGGGCTTGGAGTTCTTGCAGCTCGCGGCGCTTGTCCATGCCCAGCGCGATGCGCCGGCCCAGGGCGCCGCGCATCGAGCGCACGATGTGCAGGTTGGTGGGCGTGCCGTCGGACGTGAAGCCGGCACGCTGGCTCTTCCACTCAGGCGTGTCGGCCAGCGTGGTGCGGGCCAGGTTGGGCAGGGCCAGGTCGTCGAAGAAGACCTGCATGAACTCTTCCTTGGTGAGGTGGAAGACGAAGTCGTCCACGCCCTCGCCCTGGTCGCTGGCCTGGCCGCCTCCGCCCTGCCCGCCTTGTCCACCCTTGGGCTTGGCAATGCGGTCGCCCTTCACATACTCCTGGTTGCCGGGCCGCACGACCTCGCGCACGCCGCCGTCGCCATGTCCGAAGACGGGCTCGCTCAGGTCCTTCTTCGGGATGTGGACGTCCTCGCCGCGCTCCATGTCGCGGATGCCGCGGCCGTCCACCGCGCGCTTGACGGCCTCGCGGATCTGCTCCTTGTGGCGGCGCAGAAAGCGTTCCCGGTTGCCGATGGACTTGTTCTTGCCCGACAGCCGTCTGTCGATGATTTGCTGAAGCGACATCGAGCGACCTGCTTTCTAGTTAGCTCGACTTCCTCACGCGCAGGTACCACTCGCACAACAGCCGCACCTGCTTGGCCGTGTAACCCTTGTCTACCATGCGCTGCACGAAGTTCTCGTGCTTTTTGGCGTCCTCGGCGCTGGCCTTGGCGTTGAAGCTGATGACGGGCAGCAACTCCTCGGTGTTGGAGAACATCTTCTTCTCGATGACGGTGCGCAGCTTCTCGTAGCTGGTCCACAGCGGGTTCTTGCCGGCGTTGTTGGCGCGCGCGCGCAGCACGAAGTTGACGATCTCGTTGCGGAAGTCCTTGGGGTTGGAGATGCCGGCGGGCTTCTCGATCTTCTCCAGCTCGGCGTTCAGCGCCGCGCGGTCGAAGACCTCGCCGGTGTCGGTGTCGCGGTACTCCTGGTCCTGGATCCAGTAGTCGGCATAGGTCACGTAGCGGTCAAAGATGTTCTGGCCGTACTCGGAATAGCTCTCCAGGTAGGCGGTCTGTATCTCCTTGCCAATGAACTCGGCATAGCGTGGCGACAGCTGCTCCTTGATGAAGCCGATGTATTTCTCTTCGAGTTCCTTGGGGAACTGTTCGCGCTCGATCTGCTGCTCCAGCACGTACATCAGATGCACCGGATTCGCCGCCACCTCGGCCGGGTCGAAGTTGAAGACCTTGGACAGGATCTTGTACGCAAAGCGCGTGCTGATGCCGCTCATGCCTTCATCGACGCCGGCGTAGTCGCGGTACTCCTGGTAGCTCTTGGCGCGCGGGTCGGTGTCCTTGAGGTTCTCGCCGTCATAGATCTGCATCTTGCTGAACAGCGACGAGTTCTCGGGCTCCTTCAGGCGCGTGAGCACCGCGAACTGGCTCATCATCTTCAGCGTGCCCGGCGCGCACTTGGCATCGGCCAGCGACGAGCCGCGGATCAGCTTCTCGTAGATCTTGATCTCTTCGCTGACGCGCAGGCAGTAGGGCACCTTGACGATGTAGACGCGGTCGAGGAAGGCCTCGTTGTTCTTGTTGTTGCGGAAGGTCTTCCATTCGCTCTCGTTGCTGTGCGCGAGCACGATGCCGTCGAAGGGGATGGCGCCGAAGCCCTCGGTGCCCTTGTAGTTGCCTTCCTGCGTGGCGGTCAGCAGCGGGTGCAGCACCTTGATGGGTGCCTTAAACATTTCGACGAATTCCAGCAGGCCCTGGTTGGCCAGGCACAGGCCGCCTGAGTAGCTGTAGGCGTCGGGGTCGTCTTGCGCATAGGTTTCGAGCTTGCGGATGTCGACCTTGCCGACCAGGCTGGAGATGTCCTGGTTGTTCTCGTCACCGGGCTCGGTCTTGGCCACACCGATCTGCTTGAGCACGCTGGGATAGCGCTTGACCACCTTGAACTTGCGGATGTCGCCGCCAAACTCGTCCAGCCGCTTGACGGCCCAGGGCGACAGGATGCGGTTCAGGTAGCGGCGCGGGATGCCGAAGTCGCGCTCCAGAAGCGGTCCGTCCTCGACGGGGTCGAACAGCCCCAGAGGCGACTCGTTCACTGGCGAGCCGGCCAGCGAGTAGAAGGGCACGCGCTCCATCAGCTGCTTGAGCCGCTCGGCGATGGAGCTCTTGCCGCCGCCCACGGGGCCCAGCAGGTAGAGGATCTGCTTCTTCTCCTCCAGCCCCTGCGCGGCGTGTCGGAAGTAGGAGACCACCTGTTCGATGGCTTCTTCGAGACCATAGAACTCCTCGAAGGCCGGATAGATCTTGATGGTCTTGTTCGCGAAGATGCGCGACAGCCGCGGGTCGTTGCGTGTGTCGAGCAGCTGCGGCTCGCCAATGGCCTTGAGCATGCGCTCGGCAGCGGTGGCGTAGGCGAGGGGGTTTCTCTTGCACTCGGCGAGGTACTCCTCCAGCGTGAGCTCCTCGACCTTGCTGCGCTCGTAGCGCGCGGCGAAATGGCTGATGACGTCCATGCGAGTCTCCTGCGGTGTGAACTCCACAGGGCCGCGAGCACGATCCGTGCCCATGGTCAGCTGGGGGGTTCTGATCGCGCCTCAACTGCAAGGCGTCATCAGAACTCTCCACTCGTCATCGGCAGCTTGGGCCTGCCGATCGGCTCTTGCTCTCAAGAATAAGCCGCCGTCCGCCCTCCAACAAACGAGGTGCCCATGTCGTTGACTGGGCCAGTCCAGCATACGCCCACTCCATAGGCAAGACCTGGCACTTGTCGGGCAAACCACACGAACAGGTGGGCCTTGTCGCCAGCTGATGGCCGGGCCGTTATCGTGAAGAAATGTCATGCCGGCGACAGGCTCCTAGCCAGGGGTATCGGCGGTTACGCTCAGCGACGGCACCGAGATCGGTGGCCTGGGCTTGAGCACCATCGCGTGCGACGGACAGCTATCCCATGTCCAGCAGGTCTGGTCGTTCCGCCCAATGACGCTGTCTGACGAGGTGGCAAATCCGGCCTTCGATCCCACGGCCAGCTGCATCGACTACGGCATTGGTGCCTGAGCCCGTTACCGCTCGGATGGGCCTGGCCGGTCTGTCGCGCCGCCGACGCGCCTGAGGCGACCTCCGCGGGGCCTCAGCCGCCCCGCAGGCGTAGCAGGATGCCGTCCAGCGCGTCCAGCGAGTCGAAGTGGATGGCCAGCTCGCCGCTCTGGCCGCCGCGTTTGCTGCGCTTCTTCACGCGCACTTCGACGGTCGCGCCGAGGGCATCGGCCAGCTCTTCTTCGAGCCGCAGCACGTCGCGGGTCTTGTCGTTCTTCACGCGCAGCAGCGGCGCCTGGCGCGCGGCGCCCTGGGTCTTGGCGACCAGCTTCTCGGCCTCGCGCACGCTCAGCTTCTTGGCGGCAATCTCGGTGGCTGTCGTGATTTGCGTGGCGCCGTCCAGCGGCAGCAGCGCGCGGGCGTGGCCCATGTCCAGATCGCCGGCCATCAGCATTTCCTGCACCGGCGCAGCGAGGTTCAGCAATCGCAGCAGGTTGCTGGCGGCGCTGCGCGAGCGGCCCACTGCCTGCGCGGCCTGCTCGTGCGTCAGGCCGAACTCGTTCACCAAGCGCTGCAGGCCCTGCGCCTCTTCCAAGGGGTTGAGGTCTTCGCGCTGGATGTTCTCGATCAGCGCCATCGCGGCGGCGGCCTCGTCGGGCACGGGCTTGACCAGCACCGGCACCTCGCGCAGACCGGCCAGCTTGGCGGCGCGAAAGCGCCGTTCGCCGGCGATGATTTCGTAGCCCACGTCGCCGTTGGGCGTGATGGGGCGGACCAGGATGGGCTGCATGATGCCCTGGCTCTTGATGCTCTCGGCCAGCTCGTACAGCGAGCCCTCGTCCATGCGCGTGCGCGGCTGGTACTTGCCGGCCTGCAGCTGTTCCAGCTTCAGCATGGACGGCAGGCCGTCACGCTCCGGGGCAGGGGTGTCGCTGACTTTCGGGCCGAGCAGGGCTTCGAGGCCGAGGCCCAGGCCTTTGGGTTTCTTGGTCGCCATGGGGCGGATTGTCCTTCAGCGTTTGGTCAGGCTGTCCACCAGTGCCCGGCCCTCCGGCCAGTCGCCCAGGCCGGACTCGGCATTCAGGTGGCCGCGCGCTCCGGCCATGACGACGCTGCTGCCCCAGTCGGCCGCCATCTGTGCGCAGCGCTCCGCTGCGCCAAAGGGGTCGTCGCTGCTGATGACGGTGATGCTCGGGAAGGGCAGGCGGCCGCGGCGTATCGGGCGCCAGCTGTGCAGTTGCGGCGGCATGTCCGCGCGCTCGGTGTCGGGCGGGGCCACCAGCAGCGCGCCCTTGACGCGGCCGGTGTGCTGCGAATGCTCGGCCCAGGCCGCTACCAGCTGGCAGCCCAGCGAATGGGCGACCAGCACGGCCGGCACGTCGTCCTGCAGCAGCACCTCGTCCAGCCGCGCCATCCAGTCGCCGCGGCGCGGCCAGTCCCAGTCGTGCTGCTCCACACGCTGGTCGCCGTGCAGGCGTTCCCAGCGCGTCTGCCAATGCTCTGGGCCGGAGTTCTGCCAGCCGGGGAGAAGGAGGACGCGCGAGGGATTCATGGTTTGCCCTTATCCTGACGGGCTGCATTTTGATCGGAGCCGGCCATGACTTATCGGGTGTTTGTTGACGGACAGGAAGGCACGACGGGCCTGCGCATTCACGAGTATCTGGCGGCGCGCAGGGACATCGAGGTGCTGAAGATCGACCCCGACAAGCGCAAGGATCCGGCCGAGCGCGCGCGCCTGCTGAACGCCGCGGACGTGGCCTTTCTATGCCTGCCCGACGCCGCCTCGCGCGAGGCGGCCCTCATGGTCCACAACCCCAACACCTGTCTGATCGACGCCAGCACCGCCCACCGCACGGCGCCAGGCTGGGTGTTCGGCCTGCCGGAGCTGGCGCAGGGCCAGCGCGGCGCGATCCAGGCGTCCAAGCGCATCGCCAATCCGGGCTGCCATGCCAGCGCCTTCATCCTGGCCGTGCGGCCGCTGGTGGACGCCGGCCTGCTGCCGCGCGATGCCGCGGTCAGTGCCACCTCCATCACCGGCTACTCGGGTGGCGGCAAGAGCATGATCGCCGAGTACGAGCAGCAGCCGCTGCCGACCCACCTGCAGGCGCCGCGTCCCTATGCGCTGGGCCTGAAGCACAAACACCTGCCGGAGATGATGGCTCACACGGGCCTGAGCCAGCCGCCGGTGTTCATGCCCGTCGTCAGCAGCTTCTACAAGGGCCTGGCCGTCAGCGTGCCGCTGCACCTCGCCCAGCTCAAGCCCGGCACGACGCCCGAGCAGCTGCATGCGGCGCTGGCCGCGCACTATGCGGGCGAGCGCTTCATCCGCGTCATGCCGCTGCGCGACGCAGCCACGCTGGAGACCGGCTTTTTCGACGTGCAGGCCTGCAACGACACCAACCGCGTCGACATCTTCGTGTTCGCGAGCGACACACAGGCGCTGGTCATGGCGCGGCTGGACAACCTTGGCAAGGGCGCCAGCGGCGCAGCCGTGCAGGCGATGAACGTGCACCTGGGCGTCGAGGAGACGCTGGGCCTGGTCTGAGCCTAGGAGCCTCCGACGGGGCCGAAGACCTTGATCGGGATGTAGAGCCCACCCACGGTGGCCAGTTTGCGAGACAGGTCCGTCGACTCAACGCTTGGCGATGTCGACGAGCGCCTGCTGCAGCTCCGTTTTGCTCATCGTCTCCAGCGGCAGCGCAAGCAACTGCAGCATGCGGTAGCCGATGGCCTGGCGTGTCAGCTCGAAGGCGCGGCGCTTGCCCTCGTCGCCGCCCTCGGCGTTGGACGGGTCAGGGTAGCCCCAGTGCACCTTGACGGGCTGACCGTTGCCGCCGAAGAAGACCGGGCATTGCTCGGCCGCGGCGCTGTCGCAGACCGTGATGACGATGGACAGCGGGGGCGCGTCGGGCGTTGTGAACTCGTCCCAGCTCTTGCTGCGGTAGCCGCTCACGTCGACGCCGGCGTTCGTCAGCACCTCCAGCGCGAACGGGTTCAGCCGCCCGCTGGGGGCGCTGCCGGCGCTGTAGGCCTTGACGTCCTTGCCGAGCCGGGCGGCCAGGTGGTTGAGCATGCCTTCGGACAGCACGCTGCGGGCAGAGTTGTGGGTGCAGAGGATGAGAACGTGGGTGGTCATGGCGGGTCTCAACGGGTGCCGATGTTGCGGATTTCATGCTGGATGGCCAGCGGCTCCAGCTTGGCCAGGGGCAGGGCCAGCAGCAGCTCGATGCGGCGCTTAAGCGTAACGGCCACGTCGATAAAGGCCTGCCGCCGCGTCGCTTCGTCACCTTGCACGGCCACGGGATCCGGCACACCCCAGTGGGCGGTCATGGGCTGGCCCGGCCACACCGGGCAGACCTCGCCGGCCGCGGAGTCGCACACCGTGAAGACGAAGTCCATGATGGGCGTGCCCGGCGCGGCGAACTCGTCCCAGCTCTTGCTGCGCATGCCCTCGGTGGGCAGGTGCAGGCCGGCCAGCGTCTGCAGCGCCAGTGGGTGGACGGCGCCGCTGGGATGGCTGCCGGCGGAGTAGGCCTTGAAGCGGCCCGCGGCCAGGCCGTTCATCAGCCCCTCGGCCATGATGGAGCGGGCGGAGTTGCCGGTGCAGATGAACAGGACGTTGAAGCTGTGGTCGGGCATGGTGTGTCGTGACAGCAGTTTTCGGTCAGGTGCGCCAGCAGCGCGTTGATGCGGTCGAAGGCGGCACGGTAGATCACGTGGCGGCCGACGCGCTGCTGCGATACCAGGCCCGCAAGGCTGAGCTCCTTCAGGTGGAAGGACAGCGTCGCGGCCGGCAGCGCCAGCGCCTGGGCCAGTGCGCCGGGCGTCAGGCCCTGCGTGCCGGCCACCACCAGCAGCCTGAATACCCTGAGCCGGTGGGCCTGGGCCAGTGCGGTGAGGGCGCGGACGACGTCTTGCTCTTCCATTGTTGCACTATTCTAGTAAGCTGGAAATATTGACGCAAAGCAAGTCCGCGGCGAGTACTGTGCGTCAGACTTGTGACGCCGCGATGACGGCGTGCAGCGCAGGAGAGTCCATGAAGTTCATCGAACAGTTGCCGCGCTTCGCCTTCTTCACCGGCAAGGGCGGCGTGGGCAAGACCTCGCTGGCCTGTGCCACGGCGGTCAGGCTGGCGGATGCGGGCCGGCGCGTGCTGCTGGTCAGCACCGACCCGGCCTCCAACGTGGGGCAGGTGTTCGGCCTGCACATCGGCAACCAGATCACGGCGGTGCCCGCGGTCGCCGGGCTGTGGGCGCTGGAGATCGACCCGCAAGCGGCGGCCCAGGGCTACCGCGACCGCATCGTGGGCCCAGCGCGCGGCGTGCTGTCGGCCGAAGTCGTCAAGGGCATGGAGGAGCAGTTGTCCGGCGCCTGCACGACCGAGATCGCGGCCTTCGACGAGTTCACTGGCTTGCTGACGGACCCGGCGCTGGTCGATCGCTTCGAGCATGTGATCTTTGACACCGCGCCCACCGGGCACACCATCCGGCTGCTGCAACTGCCCGGCGCCTGGCACGGCTTTCTGGAGGCCGGCCAGGGTGATGCGTCCTGCTTGGGCCCGCTCGCCGGGCTGGACAAGCAGCGCGCCCAGTACAAGGCGGCGGTCGACGCGCTGGCAGACCCCGCGCAGACCCGCCTGGTGCTCGTAGCCCGGGCGCAGGCCGCTACGCTGAAGGAAGTGGCACGCACGCACGAAGAGCTCGCGCGCATCGGGCTGACGCGCCAGCATCTGGTCATCAACGGCGTGATGCCGGAGGCCGAGGCCGCGCTGGATCCACTGGCCGCGGCCGTGGTGCGGCGCGAGCAGGCTGCGCTGGCGGCCCTGCCGGCCGTGCTGGGCGGGCTGCCGGTGGAGCGCGTGGCACTCAAGGCCTTCGACCTGGTGGGCCTGGCGGCGCTGCGGCGCTTTTTCGACGAGCCGCCGACCACGCCGCAGGCAGCCGCCGCGCCCACCGTACCGCTGCAGGCGCCCGCGCTGGCCCATCTGGTGGACGAACTGGCGGCGCCGGGGCACGGTCTCGTCATGGTGATGGGCAAGGGCGGCGTCGGCAAGACGACGCTGGCTGCGGCCATCGCCGTCGAGTTGGCGCGCCGCGGCCTTGCCGTGCACCTGACGACGTCGGACCCCGCGGCCCACCTGGCCGACACGCTCGACGGGTCCATGGCGCAGCTGACGCTCAGCCGCATCGACCCGCAGGTGGAGACTCAGCGCTACCGCGAGCAGGTGCTGGCCAGCAAGGGCAGGGGTCTGGATGCGCAGGGCCGTGCGTTACTCGAAGAGGATTTGCGCTCGCCCTGCACCGAGGAGATTGCCGTGTTCCAGGCGTTCTCTCGGGCCATCCGCGAGGCGGGCCGCAAGTTCGTCGTGATGGACACCGCGCCCACCGGCCACACGCTGCTGCTGCTGGATGCGACCGGGGCCTACCACCGCGAGATTGCCCGACAGATGAGCGGCAGCGGCGTGCACTTCACGACGCCGCTGATGCAGTTGCAGGACCCAGCCCGTACCAAGGTGATCATCGTGACGCTGGCCGAGAACACGCCGGTGCAGGAAGCGGCCGGGCTGCAGGCCGATCTACGCCGCGCGGGCATCGAGCCCTGGGCCTGGGTGGTCAACAACAGCGTGGCGGCCACGGCGGTGAGCTCGCCGCTGCTGCGCGCCCGGGCGGTCCAGGAGGCACCCTTCATCGACGCGGTCGCACACCGGCATGCCGCGCGCTACGCCGTGGTGCCGCTGCTGGCCGAAGAGCCCGTGGGCATCGCGCGGCTGCTGGCCTTGGTGGGATCCTAGACGAGCACGGCCTCTGGGCTGCGGTAGTGGTAGCGGTAGGCGAAGACGAAGCCCAGGCGCGCATAGAGGCGCTGGGCGACGGCGTTGTCGCTGCCCACCTGGAGATAGGCCTGGCGGGCGCCCTGGGCATGGGCCAGGGTCAGCAGTGCGCGGCATAGGCGTTCGCCGTGGCCCTGGCGGGGCACGGCCGAGGCGATGTCGTACAGGCCGACCAGGTCACCGGCCACCACGATCTGGCCGCAGGCCAGCAGCCTGCCCGCGGCATCGTTCAGCGCAAAGCCCTGGTAGGTGACCGGGGCCAGCGCAATGCGCTCGGCATGGGCGGCGATGGCCGTGGCGGACGAGCCGCGCAGTGCGCCAACGGTGGCGGCATAACTGGGTGCGTCCAGGGCCTGAATGGCCACCGGGGCCGGATCGGGAACGAGCGCGTCCAGCACCATCACGTCCGCGGCGTCGAAGCTGCCCCAGCCTTTGGCCGCTAGGCGCTGGTCCAGGTCGGCCGGCTGGCTCCAGGGCGTCACGCGCACGGCCAGCGGCAGGCCGGCCGCGTCGTAGGCGCGTTGGCAGCGGGTCAGCAACTCGTCCAGCGGCAGCGTGCCTGCGCGCAGCGCATTGATGCAGCGCGAGCGCTTGGCTTTGCCGGGTGATAGACGGATCAGCCAGCCGTCGATGTCGGTCTGCTGCGGCGGGGCGGAGGCGTCCAGGCCGGCGAGTTCGGCGCGCAGCGCGAGGGCCTGGAGGGCGGCGTCAGGCATGGTCACCCTAGAAGCGCCCGTCCAGCGGGCCTGTAGCGCTGCGCACCGAAGTGGTGAGCACCGCCACGTGCACAAGGGGTTGATTCACCGAGACCATCGATGCGTACTAGGGGCACTCAGCAGGGCAGGTTCACTTCATCGTCGCGATGCGCCTCACCATCTCCTTGGCGAAGTCCAAGAAGGCCACCGCGCCCTTCGCGTTGGGGTCGAACACCACGCCGGGCAGGCCGTAGCTGGGCGCCTCAGCCAGGCGCACGTTGCGCGGGATGACGGTGTCGAAGACCTTGTTGCCGAAGTGGGCCTTGAGCTGGTCACTGACCTGTTGCTGCAGCGTGATGCGTGGATCGAACATGACGCGCAGCAGGCCAATGATTTGCAGGTCGGGGTTCAGGTTGGCGTGGATTTGCTTGATGGTGTTGACCAGGTCGGTCAGCCCCTCCAGTGCAAAGTATTCACACTGCATGGGCACGATGACGCCATGCGCGCTGCACAGACCGTTGAGCGTCAGCATGGACAGCGACGGCGGGCAGTCGATGAGGATGAAGTCGTAATCCTGGGCGGCCAGGGCCAGCGCGGCCTTCAGCCGCGCTTCGCGGCGCTCCAACTCCACCAGTTCGACCTCGGCGCCGGCCAGTTCGCGGTTGGCGCCGAGCACGTCGTAGCCGGCTTTGTCGGCGCGGGCCTTGGCTTCGGCGATGGTGGCGGATTCCAGCAGCACGTCGTAGACCGTCGTCGCCAGCTTGCGCTTGTCTATGCCTGAGCCCATGGTCGCGTTGCCCTGCGGGTCGAGGTCGACGACCAGCACGCGCTGCCCGATCTGCGCGAGGCCGGCGGCGAGGTTGACGGTGGTGGTGGTCTTGCCAACGCCGCCCTTTTGGTTGGCGATGCAGAAAATCTTGGCCATGGCAGGGATTCCGGGAACAGCCGGCATCGTACCGGGCAACAGGTGAGCCGGCCCTCGGGCGCGACCCGTGAAGCAGTCTCAGCGAGGCCGCATCCAGACGACGCAGCGCTGCGCATCCAGGCCGGGCACGGCCAGTGGTTCCACGTGAAACACGCCCACGTTGGCGGGCAGGGCGGCGATCTCGTCGGCGGGATGCTGGCCCTTCATGGCCATCCACACGCCGTCCTCAGCCAGGTGCTGGCGGGTCAGGCCCGTGAAGTCGACCAGCGAGGCAAACGCCCGCGAGGTGATGACGCCGAAGGGGGCGGTCTTCAGCGCCTCGACGCGGCTGTGCACGCCGTGCAGGTTGGGCAGTTTCAACTCGGCCGCGACCTGCTGGACGAAGGTGGCTTTTTTGGCCACGGCGTCCACGCAGCTCACGTCGGTAGCGGGGCAGCAGATCGCGATGACGACGCCGGGTAGGCCGCCACCGGCACCGACGTCCATCAATCTGGCTGGCGCGCCGTACTTCTGCAGCGGCGCGATGACCGACAGGCTGTCGACGAGGTGATGGCTCAGCATTTGCGCTGGGTCACGCACGGCGGTCAGGTTGTAGACCTTGTTCCACTTCTGCAGCAGGGCCAGATAGGCCAACAGCTGGTCGAGCTGGGTGTCGCTGAGCCGAAGGCCGAGTTCGAGAGCAGCACTGGCCAGGGTGTGCCTCATGCAGACACCGTCCCGTCAGCCGTCTCGGTGAAGCCCTTGAACTTGCCCTTCTTCAGGTGCACCAGCAGCAGCGAGATCGCGGCCGGCGTGATGCCGGAGATGCGCGAGGCCTGGCCCAGTGTTTCGGGGCGGTGGGCATTGAGCTTCTGCCGCGCTTCGAAGGAGAGGGCGTGCACCAGGCTGTAGTCGAGGTCTTCCGGCAGCTTCAGGTGTTCGAAGTGAGCGGCGCGGGCCACGTCGTCGACCTGCTTGCTGATGTAGCCGGCGTACTTGACGCTGATCTCCACCTGTTCGGCGACGAGGTCAGCCAGCTCGGGGCCCAGTTCGGCCGCCAGCGTTTCACGTGAAACGCCGGCCTCCGGCTTGGCAATGGCAGCCACCTCGGCCACCGTGTCGAAGCTCACGCCCGGCCGGCGCAGCAGGTCGGCCAGGTTGTACTCGCGTTCCAAGGCCTTGCCGACCAGCCGCTCGGCATCGGCGGCCGGCAGGATGCCGGGGTGTACCCAGGTGCTCTTGAGCTTCTCGGTTTCACGTGAAACAGCGTCGCGCTTGCGGTTGAACGCGGCCCAGCGCTCGTCGTCCACTAGGCCCAGCCGTCGGCCGATGTCGGTCAGGCGCGCGTCGGCGTTGTCCTCGCGCAGTTGCAGCCGGAACTCGGCCCGGCTGGTGAACATGCGGTAGGGCTCGGTGACGCCCTTGGTGATGAGGTCGTCCACGAGCACACCGAGGTAGGCCTGGTCGCGCGTTGGCGTCCAGGGGGCGTCGCCGCGCACCTGCAGCGCGGCGTTCAGGCCGGCGAACAGGCCCTGGGCCGCCGCCTCCTCGTAGCCGGTCGTGCCGTTGATCTGGCCGGCGAAGAACAGGCCCTGGATGATCTTGGTCTCGAACGAGGCCTTCAGCCCGCGCGGGTCGAAGTAGTCGTACTCGATGGCATAGCCGGGGCGCAGGATGTCGGCGTTCTCCAGCCCGGGGATGCTGCGCACGGCGGCCAGTTGGATGTCGAAGGGCAGCGAGGTGGAGATGCCGTTCGGGTAGAACTCATGCGTCGTCAGGCCTTCGGGCTCCAGAAAGATCTGGTGCGAGTCCTTGTCGGCGAAGCGGTTGACCTTGTCCTCGATGCTGGGGCAGTAGCGCGGGCCCACGCCCTCGATGACGCCGGTGAACATCGGGCTGCGGTCGAAGCCGCTGCGGATGATCTCGTGGGTGCGGGCGTTGGTGTGGGTGATCCAGCACGGCACCTGCCGCGGGTGCATGGCCGCGTTGCCCATGAAGCTGAACACCGGCACCGGGTCCAGGTCACCCGGTTGCGCTTCGCACTTGCTGAAGTCGATCGTGCGGCCGTCGATGCGCGGCGGCGTGCCGGTCTTCAGGCGGCCTTGCGGCAGCTTCAGCTCCTTCAGGCGGGCCGACAGGCTCACGGCCGGCGGGTCGCCGGCGCGGCCGGCGGGGTAGTTCTGCAGTCCCACATGCACGCGGCCGTCCAGGAAGGTGCCCGCCGTCAGCACGACGGCGCGGGCGCGAAAGCGGATTCCGGCCTGCGTGACGGCGCCCACCACCCGGTCGCCTTCCACCATCAGGTCGTCCACCGCCTGCTGGAACAGCTGCAGCTTGGGCTGGTTCTCCAGCCGGCGGCGGATGGCGGCCTTGTAGAGGATGCGGTCGGCCTGGGCGCGGGTGGCGCGCACGGCCGGGCCCTTGGAGCCGTTCAGGATGCGGAACTGGATGCCGCCCTCGTCGGTGGCCAGCGCCATCGCGCCGCCCAGCGCATCGACCTCCTTGACGAGGTGGCCCTTGCCGATGCCGCCTATGCTGGGGTTGCAGCTCATCGCGCCCAGGGTTTCGATGTTGTGGGTCAGCAGCAGGGTGGCCGCGCCCATGCGCGCCGCGGCCAGCGCCGCCTCGGTGCCGGCATGGCCGCCACCGACGACGATGACATCGAATTCCTTGGGGTAGAGCATCTCGGTCCTGGAAAGAACATCCGAGCCCAGGGCAGGGCGCCAGGGCAAACCCCGAATTTTACGAAGCGGCTGTGGATAAGTCACCCGCTGGATGTCACGCGGTGCGGGCCGCGATCAGGCCTTGCGCTGGCGCAACCCCGCACGGGCCGGGCGGGCCACAATCGTTCCAACGGCTCCACCGGTGCCGGTGTTCAAGGAGACCCCATGTTCAAGACCAATGTCGGCGGCGTTGACCGCGTGCTTCGTATCCTGGTCGGGCTGGTGCTGCTGGGCCTGGCCATCACCGGCACCATCGGTGTTTGGGGTTATCTCGGGCTGGTGCCGCTGGCTACCGGCGCGCTGGGCAGCTGCCCGCTGTACTCGGTGCTGGGCTTCAACACTTGCCCGATGAAGCGCTGACGTCCGCCAGCGGCGGGCGGACAATCGTTGGATGGAGTGCCGCCCCCATTGCGCCGCCTGCTGCATCGCACCGTCGATCAGCTCGCCCATCCCCGGCCACCCGCAGGGCAAGCCCGCCGGCGTGCGCTGCGTGCAGCTGGATGACAACTTGCGCTGCAAGATCTTCGGCCGCCCCGAGCGGCCGGCCGTGTGCGGCTCGCTGCAGCCGCACGAGGACATGTGCGGCAGCAGCCGCGAGCAGGCCATGCGCTGGCTGGCCTGGATGGAGCAGCAGACGGCGCCTGCTGCGCGTGCGGGCTAAGGCTGGACGGCTTGGGGGCGGCGCCACCGTGCCCGGAAGGCCACAGCGCGCGGATGGTCCCAGTACTTGTCGAAGAAGTAGTGCAGCACCGTGTTGGCCAGCGGCTCGATGAAGGTCACCGCGCCGGCGACAGTGACGCTGCCGGTCAGTGCATAGGTCACCGTGAACGAGGTGCCCAGGTGCAGGATGCCGAAACTGACCGTCTTGGCCATGGTGTCTATCGCGCTGCAAATTTCGATAGACGAATGCTAATCGTTCGCATCGGCTCGAGCCAATTGCTTGCGGCTATGCCGGCGATCGACGCCTTCGGGGGGGGGGGGCTACTGCCGTGGCCTGGCCCGGCCGCGGCCCATGGCGGTGACGGCCGGGCCCCGCGCCCCGTCCGCGATCCAAACCGCGCCGGCCGCGGCGGCGATGCGGCCTTTGACGACGTAGCGGGCGCCCGCCTGGGGCGTGAAGCCGACCTCGCCCACCGTGCGGCAAGTGGGTCTGGACAGCGCGACCACGGGTGACGCGTACTGCGTGGTCGCCTGCAGCTGCACGCGGGCCGGGCGCACGGCCAGCTCGTTGGTCAGTGCCACGGGTGTGACCGTCATGCCGCGGCCCTGGCCGGCCCGCTGGGTGGCCGTGCTGCTGCTGGCCAGACGGCGGCCGTCGACCTGCGTGATCTCGAAGATGTGCAAGCGCTGTGGGTCGACCGCAATGGCCTGGTCGGCGACGTTGACCGTCGGGCCGGTGTAATCGGCCGGTGTGGCGGGCTCAAAAGCGGTGAAGCTTTGCGGCCCGGCGCAGCCGGTCAGCAGCAGCGCCGTAACGGCGGTGGCGAGGAGGCGATTCATGCGGCGCGCAGCTTACCGCGCCACCGCCGCGCGCATGGACCGAGCCACGTAGGCCAGCGCCACGGCCGCCAGCGCGAAGCCGATGAGCACGCCGGGCAGCACTTGCTGCCAGCGCAGTGCCTCGCCCTTGAGCACCGCCATCATCAGCGTGTTCTGTGCCAGACCTGGCACCCACAGGTACCAGGGCGCATCGCCGCCGGGGTTCAGCAGGCTGACCATGGGCGCCAGGCTGACGGCCGTGACGATCAACGCGCTGCTGGCCTGCGCCTCCTTGAAGCTCTTGGAGCGTATGGCCAGCGCCATCAGCAGGCCCGACAGGCCGGCCGCCAGCGGGATCTGCAACAGCCAGAAGGCCAGCACCTCGCCCATGCCGAACTGGAACATGGCCTGCAGGCTGTCGCTCTTGAGCAGCCATTGCGCCGGCACGAAGCTCAAACTCGACAGCAGCGCCACCACCATGCCCATCAGCGCGACCGCGCCCCACTTGCCCCATACCAGCGCGCTGTGCGGCACCGGGTTCATCAGCAGCGGCTCCAGCGAGCCGCGCTCGCGTTCGCCGGCGGTGCTGTCCAGCGCGGCGGTCAGCGCGCCGTACAGCACGGCCATGATGATGAACATGGGCACCATGGCCGTCATGCGCGAGGCGCGGGCCTGCACGCTGGCGAGGTCGCGTTCCTGCACGTCGACGGGCTTGAGCAGCGCCAGCGACACGCCGCGCAGCGCCAGGTTCAGCGCGGCACGCTCCTGGTTGAAGCCGCCCAGCAGCCGGTGGATGCTGCCCACGCCGGCGCCGGCGCGCTGGTTGGCGCTGTCGCTGACGATCTCCACGACCGGCGCCTCGCCGGCCCGCAGCCGGGCCTCGAAGTCGTCCGGCACCACCAGCACCGGCTCCAGCAGCGTGGTGGCGCGCAGCCTCGCCTCGTAGTCGGCCGGCGCGGGCTTGATGGTGTAGGTCTGGCGCTCGATGAAGTTCTTCAGCGTGGGCGCGGCGTCGATGTTGACGGCCATCACCTCGCGCTTCTCGGCGCGCTCCTCGAACGAGGCGATCAGCGCCGACAGCGCCATCAGCATCACCGGCCCCATCAGCAACGCGGGCAGCAGCATGCGCAGCAGCGTGCGCCGGTCGCGCAGCGCGTCGGCCAGCTCCTTCGTGAAGACGATCAATGCTTGTCTCATGCGGCCACCTCGGCGGGGAATGCCAGTTTCACGAATGCGTCCTCGAAGCGGGTCTCGCCCGCCATCTCCAGCAGCTGCGGCACGCTGCCGCGCGCCACGCTGCGGCCCTTGGACACCACCACCACCTCGTCACAGAGCTGCTCCACCTCCTGCATGATGTGCGTCGAGAAGACGATGCATTTGCTGCCGCCCGCGGGGCTGCGCAGCCAGCGCAGCGCCTCGCGCAGCGCGCGAGTGGCGAGTACGTCAAGGCCGTTGGTGGGTTCGTCCAGCACGATGTTGGCGGGGTCGTGCACCAGGGCGCGGGCCAGCGCCGTCTTCATGCGCTCGCCCTGGCTGAAGCCGTCGGCACGGCGGTCCAGGATGGCCTTCATTTCCAGCAAACGTGCCAGCTCCTCGGCGCGCGCGCTGGCGGCCTCGGGGTCCATGCCCTGCAGTCGGCCGAAGTAGACGATGTTCTCGCGCGCCGACAGGCGCGGATACAGTCCGTGCGCGTCGCCGAGGATGCCCATGCGTGCCAGCGCTTTCAGTGGTGCGTCCTTGACGACGATGTCATCGACTGCGATGTGGCCGCGGTCCTGCGCTATCAGCCCGGCCAGCATGCGCAGCGTCGTCGTCTTGCCGGCGCCATTGGCGCCCAGCAGCCCGGTGATGCGGCCGTTGGCGGCCGACACGCTGACACCTTGCACCGCATGCACCACGCGCTTCTCGCCGCGCTTGAACAGGCCCGCGCCGGTGCGCGAGACGAACTGCTTGTGGACGTCGTGAATCTCGATCATTGCGCGCCCCCCGTCGTCGAGGCCTCGATGGGCTGGAAGGCGCTGGGGCGCGGGATGCGCGTCGCGCAGCGGCCGTCCTGGGGCAGGGCGCTGGTGTCGGTCTTGGCGTCGATGAAGCGGAACAGCAGGTCGCTCACGCAGCCCAACGCCGCCACGCCGTGGCCGGCCTCGGGCACCACCAGGTGCTGCACGCGCTCGGGATGGCCCATGGCCAGCGCCTTGGCGACGCGTTCGCCGTGGCGTGGCGGCGTGGCCGGGTCGGCGCCGCCGCTCAGCACCAGCACGGGGCTGGGCGCGGGCGGCAGCTGGTAGAAGCCGGCCGGCACGTCGCCGCGGGGCCAGGTCTTGCATGCGCGGGCATACATGGTCTCGGTCGCGCGGCCGAAGTCGGCGCCGGGCTTGTCGGTCGCATTGGCCAGGCGTGGCGCGTCCTCGGCGCAGATCACCGAGAAATGCATGCCCATCGCCAGCCGCTGCGACTTGTCCGCACCGAAGGCCGAGGTCAGGCCGAACAGCCCGTCGAAGCGCCCCTCGCGCGCTGCCGTGCGGATGGCGGCGGGCAGCGCGGCGGCCAGTGCGGGCTGGTACAGCGGCGGGCGCACGGCGCTGAGCAGCAGCTCGCGGGTCAGCGTGAAGCGCTCGGGCTGGCCGGTCAGCGGCTGGGCCACGCTGACCGGGCGCGGCAGCGAGGCCAGCAGCGCCCGCCAGTCGGCGCGCAGCTCGGGATGGGTCTTGTCATACGCGGCGAACAGCAGCTCCAGCGCGGCCTGGCCGTCGGTGGAGAAGCTGGCCGGCAGTGCCATGTCGGGCGGCGCCACGCCGTCCAGAACCGTGCGCCTGACTTTGGTCGGAAACTGGCGCAGGTACTCCAGCGCGGCGCGCGTGCCGTAGCTGGCGCCGACGAGGTTCCACTGCGGCACGCCCAGCGCCTCGCGCACGGCGTCCATGTCTTGCATCGCCAGCGTCGTCGTGAAGAAGCGCAGGTCTCCGTAGGGCAGCTTCTCCAGTGCGGCGCGGCAGGCATCCAGGCGCCGCATCTGCGCGGCCTCGTCCAACTGCTCGGTGATGGGCAGCTTGCTGTCGTCGGGGCAGTCCAGCGGCGCGGACCGGCCGGTGCCGCGCTGGTCGATAAAGACCAGGTCGCGCCGGTTGCCCAGCCGCGACAGCCGCGGCAGCACGCGGGCCGCCACGCTGATGGCGCTCTGGCCGGGGCCGCCGGCCAGCAGCAGCACGGCGTCCGGCTGCTTGTTGCGCGCCATCGCGGGCACGACGAGGTAGTGGATGTCAACCTTGGCGCCGTCGGGCCGCGCGGGGTCCAGCGGGCGCTGCAGGCTGCCGCACTTCAGCTCGTTGGGAATGCCGGCGATGCGGCAGGGTTGCAGCGGCGGGGTCGCCGCGGCCGCCGCGCCTCCCAGGCCCGCCATCATCAGAAGCGCCAGCGCGCTCCCTCGCCAATCACGCATGCCAAGCTCTGCTCATTGTTGAGATGGCGCGCAGTATCCATGGCCAACCCGGCTTGGCGCAGATGGATGGCGCGACGGGCCGCACCAGCGGCAGCCGGCGCGGGCGAGCAGCGGGTGTCAGACCTTCTTCAGCAAAGCCTGGCAGGCTGATTTGGCCTTGGCATCGGCCGCGTCCAGCTTGCCGCAGACGCCGTCCAGCTGGGCCTTGAGCCGGCCCACTGCGGCGGCCTGGGCGCCGCCCTTGTTCCAGCCGGCCAGCAGCTCGGCCACCTTCTTCAGCGAGCGTTCGCTGCGCTCGTAGAAGGCGCCGGGATCCTTCTCGGCCGCGGCGAACAGCTGGGCCGCGGCCTTCTCGATGCGCGGCACGTCCTCTGGGCTCAGCTCCACCAGCGCGCCCAGGTAGTTGGCGCCCCACTGCAGCCGCGTCGCCGGGCCCTCGCTCTTGTTGAAGGCCTCCTCGTACCAGCGCAGCGCATCCGCCTTGCGGCCCTGCTTCTTCGCGTTGCCGCCCAGCTGGCTCATCAGGTAGTAGGGCGAATGGCTGCGCGCCAGCGCCGCCTTCAGCAGCGCGTCGCTTTCCTCCCAGAGCCCGGCGCGGCCCAGCAAGTGGGCAGCCTGGGTGATGACGGCCTGGCGCTCGTAACCGTCGGTGATCTCACGGTGGGCGCGCGCCGTCTGCTCGCGCGCCTCGGCCAGCAGCGCGGCCGGCATGCGAGCCGGATGCACCTCGTCCTTGGCGCTGTCCAGCCGGGCCAGCTCGATGCGGGCCAGCAGCGCGTTCAGCCGGTCGGCGCGCGACAGCGTGGTGTCGGCATTCAAGCGCTTCAGTGCAGCGTCGTAGTCGGCCAGCAGTGCCGTGCGCGCGGCGCCCGGCTGCGGGGCCAGCGCCTTGACCAGGTCGGGCGCCTCGTTGGCCAGCACATCCATCTGCGACCGGACCTGCGCGGCGTCGGCCAGCAGCGCGCGCAGCCGCGGCAGCTGGGTCGGGTCGGCCGTCTTGCCCTCGGCCAGCGTGCCCAGGGACTTCAGCCACAGCCGCGTGGCCGTGTCGGCATCGGCGCCCTCGCTGGCGCGGGCCAGCTGGGCCAGCGTGGCCGGGCGCTCGGCGGCGGGCAGCAGTTGTTGCTCGTCGGTCTCCCAGCCGTAGAAGCCCAGCAGCCGCCATTCATTGGCCGACAGCTTCTTGCCCGCCTTGGCATCGGCCAACACGGCCTTCACCGGCCGGCCGCCGGCCAGGCCCAGCTGCAGCACCGAAATCACCTGCGCCGCATCGGCCTCGCCGGGCAGGCGGGTGATCTCGGTGCCGCTCGGGTTGAACAGGATCAGCGTCGGGTAGCCCCGCACCTTGAAGCGCGTGCCCAGCTTCTGCGCGCCGGGCGCATCGCCGTCGATGCTGACGGCCACGAAGGACTTGCTCTGCTCGATGAAGTCCGCGCGATTGAACAGCGTGGCCTTCAGCTGGTTGCAGGGCGGGCACCACTTGGCGCCCCAGTACAGCAGCAGCGGCTTCTTCTCCGCCTTGGCCTGCGTGAAGAAGCGGTCGATGTCGGCGTCGGCCGCGGCGGCCTGCCAGGACACGCCCGGGCCAGGTGCGGCATGGGCGAGGGGGGCGATGGCCAGCAGGGTCGCGGCAGCCAGCGCGGCGAAGCGGGGGGTGAGCCTCATCGGTGCTTGGGGGCGAAGGTGTCGAAGCCGGCATTCTGCGTCCGCCGCGCGCCGGCTTCGCGCTGCTGGCGGTGGCGGCGGTGCACCAGAAGGCGCGGCCGGATGCCGACTTTGCGGCCCGCCTGCCGCTGATCCAGGCCGCGGCGGGGGACGAGCGCAACCTCGTCGAGAAGGCCGTGAACTGGGCGTTGCGGCAGATCGGCAAGCGCAGCGCGGCATTGCGTGAGCCTGCGCTCACATTGGCGCAATCGCTGGCCGGGCGGCCGGAGAGGTCAGCGCGCTGGATAGGCAGCGACGCGCGCCGTGAGCTGGAACGCACGGCGGATTAATTGACTCTGACCCCGTTTTAAGACCCTCCTTCGGGGGAGGCCAGGGGGAGAGGCCGGCAGGTCCTCCCCCGTCGTTCCGCCCTCTGGGTGATGGGCGGGTTGCGGCCTGGCGCCGATGCTGACGGTGTGACGTTTTCCACGACGTCGGACACCGCAGCACCGGAGACCGCCATGCAATTCTTCAGCTCCTCGCAGTACCCCCGGGCCAGCACCAAGCAGCCCGCCAGCGCACTCCCGCGCGCTTCAGCGGCCCCCGCCGCAGGCGCCGTCAAGGTGGACTGTGGCTGGTACGACTCCAGCTTCGATCTCGCCCGGGGCCTGGAGGTCACCGAGGAGGATTGCTACACGCTGTACCAGCTGTGGGAGCTGTCAAGGCACTGAGGCGGTGAGAGCCCCTGGCGCGTCAGAGCCGGCAGGCCAGCTCCGTCCCCTGGCGGATGGCCCGCTTGGCGTCCAGCTCGCCGGCTTCCAGCGCGCCGCCCACCAGGTGGACGCTGATGCCGGCGGCCCTCAGCGGCGCCTCCAGCTCGCGCAGCGGCTCCTGGCCGGCGCACAGCACGATGGTGTCGGCCTCGATGAGCTGGGCGTCCAGCCGCTTCTCGCCGTAGCTGACCCACAGCCCCTCGGGCGTGATGCGCTCGTAGTTCACGCCCGCCAGCATGTCCACGTGCTTCATCTTCAGCGCCGCGCGGTGGATCCAGCCGGTGGTCTTGCCCAGTCCCGCGCCCAGCTTGCCGGTCTTGCGCTGCAGCAGCGTGATCTGCCGCGTCGCCGGCTCCGGTGCCGGCCGCAACAGGCCGGCGCGCACCTGCTCCGGGTCGCCCACGCCCCAGTGGCGGCGCCAGGCGGCCGGGTCCAGCGTCAGCGAGTGGCCGGCCTCCAGCAGGTACTCCGCCATGTCGAAGCCGATGCCGCCCGCGCCGACGATGGCCACGCGCGCGCCGACCGGCTTGTCGTGGCGCAGCACGTCGATGTAGCTCAGCACCTGGCCGCGTGCCTGGCCCTCGACCTGGCCCGGGATGCGCGGGTCGCGCGCGCTGACGCCGGTGGCCAGCAGCACCTCGTCGTAGCTCTTCAGGTCGTCGGCCGTCACGCGCGTGTTCAGCCGCAGGTCCACGCCGGTGATCTCGATGCGGCGGCGGAAGTAGCGCAGCGTTTCGCTGAACTCCTCCTTGCCCGGGATGCGTTTGGCCATGTTGAACTGGCCGCCAATCTCGGCCGCGGCGTCGAACA
This sequence comes from Roseateles sp., assembly GCA_046294815.1. Taxonomy (GTDB): domain Bacteria; phylum Pseudomonadota; class Gammaproteobacteria; order Burkholderiales; family Burkholderiaceae_C; genus Pelomonas. The sequence goes on from JBKBOJ010000012.1 coordinate 38,625, forward strand.
GCGTCACCGTGTGGCCGCGTTCGGCCAGTGTGGTTGCGGCGGCCAGTCCCGCCGGGCCGGCGCCCACCACGGCGATGCGCTTCTTCGCGCCCTGCACGGGCCGCACCAGCAGGATCTGCTCGTAGGCCGCGCGCGGATTCACCAGGCAGGTGGAGATCTGCTGCTGGAAGGTGTGGTCCAGGCAGGCCTGGTTGCAGGCGATGCAGGTGTTGATCTCGTCGGCGCGGCCCTCGCGCGCCTTCTTGACGAACTCGGGGTCGGCCAGGAAGGGCCGGGCCATGGACACCATGTCGGCCGAGCCGTCCGCCAGCAAGCCTTCGGCCACCTCGGGCGTGTTGATGCGGTTGCTGGTGATCAGCGGCGTCGTGATGCCCTCGGCCCGCAGCTGCGCGCGCAGCTTGGCCGTGACCCAGGCGAAGCCCGCGCGCGGCACGCTGGTTGCGATGGTCGGCACGCGCGCCTCGTGCCAGCCGATGCCGGTGTTGATGATCGTGGCGCCGCCGCGCGCGACGCGCCGGGCCAGCTCCAGCACCTCGTCCCAGCTGCTGCCGTTGGGGATGAGGTCCAGCATGGAGAGGCGGTAGATGATGATGAAGTCCGGCCCGACCGCCTCGCGCATGCGCGCCAGAATCTCCAGCGGCAGGCGCATGCGGTTCTCGTAGCTGCCGCCCCAGCCATCGGTGCGCTGGTTGGTGTGGGTCACCAGGAACTGGTTGATGAAGTAGCCCTCGCTGCCCATCACCTCCACGCCGTCGTAGCCGGCCTCGCGGGCCAGCTTGGCGCAGCGGACGAAGGCGCGGATCTGCCGCTCGATGCCGCGCGCGCTCAGCTCGCGCGGCGTGAACGGCGTGATGGGGCTTTGGATGCGCGACGGCGCCACGCACAGCGGCGAGTAGCCGTAGCGGCCCGTGTGCAGGATCTGCAGCGCGATCTTGCCGCCCTCGGCATGCACCGCGTCCGTGATGACGCGGTGGCGCCGTGCTGCGCCCGAGGTGGCCAGCGTGCCGGCAAAGGGCTTGGCCCAGCCCTCGATGTTGGGCGCGAAGCCGCCGGTCACGATCAGCCCCACCTCGCCGCGTGCGCGCTCGGCGAAGTAGGCCGCCATGCGATCGAAGTGCTTGCGGCCGTCCTCCAGGCCGGTGTGCATGCTGCCCATCAGCACGCGGTTCTTCAGCGTCGTGAAGCCGAGGTCCAGGGGCGCAAGGAGGTGTGGATAGCTCATGGCGGCGATGCTAGCCAGCGGGGTGACGAATGGATTGGAGTGGCCGCTCCAACGAGGCTACGGGTTTTCCAGAAACAGTTCTTCACCGTGGTGCGAGACGCTGGAAATTGCGACGCCGCCGGCTTGAGTTCTAATCGCGAGTCCGCCTTCCTGGGGAATAGGCCCGGCGGCAAAGGTTTTTTGGAGAGTTCTCGATGCGATTCACCCCCTGGGTCACCCGTCTGGCCCTGACGCTGAGCCTGTCGGCCACGGCCCTCCTGACCGCCTGCGGCGGCGGCGGTAACGGCAGCAGCGATACGCAGGTGCGCCTGCTCAACGCCACCCGCTCCTACGCCCAGCTGGACCTGTCGGTCAACGACAAGACCGTCAACAGCAAGGTGGGCTATGCGTCCGTGGGCGAGTACGCCACGGTGTCCACCAGCGCGACCGCGACCAAGGTGCTGACCAGCGATGTCGGCACCAGCATCGCCGCCACCACGCCCTCGCTGACCGCCGGCACCAACTACACCTACATCACCTACGGCTTCGCTGGCGCCGTGCGCACCACGCTGCTGCAGGAAGCCGAGACCGCCCCTGAGGCCAACAAGGCCAAGCTGCTGGTGCTGAACCTGGCCCCCGATGCCGGCGCGCTGGATGTCTATGTGACGACCGCCAACGAGGACATTAATTCGGCCACGGCGCTGACCACCAACCTGTCCGGTGGCGCTGGCAGCGGCTACATCCAGATCAACTCGGGCACCTTCCGCGTGCGCGTGACCGGCTACAACAAGCGCAGCGACATGCGCCTGGACATCCCGGCTGTCACGCTGGATTCGGCCAGCGTCAACACGCTGATCCTGACGGCCTCCGAAGGCGGCGTGCTGGTCAACGGCATCACGCTGGTGCAGAAGGGCGCGGTCAAGAACTTCGCCAACACGCAAAGCCGCGTGCGTACCGTGGCCGCGCTGGCCAACGGCGGCACCGTGGGTGCCAGCATCAACGGCCAGCCGATGTTCAGCACGGCCATCAGCCCGCTGATCAGCGACTACGTCACCACCGCCGCCGGCGCCAGCACGCTGAACATCAGCGTCAACGGCACGGCACGCAGCTTCCCGGCCCCCACGCTGGAAGCCGGCAAGGACACCACGCTGCTGGTCTGGGGCGACCCGGCCGACCCCAAGCTGTCGGTGCTGAATGACGACAACCGCCTGCCCACCGTCAGCGGCAACGTCAAGATCCGCCTGGTCAACGCCATTGCGGCGCAGACCGCCGGCGTGTCGCTGAACGTGGACTTCAGCGCCCTCGCGTCCAACGTGCTGCCGGGTGTGGGCTCCACGCCGAACAACATCAGCTCGACCGCGGGCTCGCAGGTGGACGTCACGGTGCCGACCTCGGCCACGCCCATCTACACCAACAGCTCGCTGGCCTTCCCGGCCAACAGCGTTTGGACCTTCTTTGCGGTGCCCAACACCGCCACGACGGCCACGACCAACTCGCCGGTGCCGGGCATGACCGCCCTGCCCAAGCGCGAGCGGCCGTAAGCCACAACGCTTCGTCTAGGCCCCCGCGCCCACCGGCCGGGGGCTTTTTCTTTGTCGCGCGAAGATCGCCCCATGGCTTCGGCACCCACCCGCCAGCACCTCAAACGCCTGCGCCAGCTGTGGCGCAGCGCCGGCTGGCCCTGCCAGGACCTGGTGGAGGTGGAACTGCTCGCGGCCGGCTGGGTCGAGCGGCTGCAGGAGGCCGACGGCCGGGAGCGGCTGCGCGTCACCGATGCCGGCGTGGCGTTGATCGCCGCGTCGCTGACTCGCAACCGCGCCGCGCGCGACGCGCACGAAGGCTTGGTCGAGCGCGTGGCCATCGAGATGCAGCGTGCTGGCCGCATCGCCTGGCGCGGCTTGGTGCTGCGCGCCGGGCTGCCGGGCGAGGACGGCCGCACGCAGTGGGTCAATGCCATGCCCGATGTCTATTCCATCCGCCACAGCACGGTGGAGGACTACCTCGAACCCGCCATCCACGAGATCAAGGTCAGCCGCGCTGACCTGTTGGGCGAGCTGCGTCGGCCGGCCAAGTCCGCCGCCTACCGGGCCTTGAGCAGCCAGTGCTGGTTCGTCATCCGCGCCGGCATCGCCGAGCCCGACGAGATCCCGCCCGATTACGGCGTGCTGATCGGCCATGCGACCCACCTGGAACTGGCCCGGCCGGCGCCGCGGCGGGCCTGCAGGCCCGACTTTCCGACCTGGATGGCGCTGGCGCGTGCGACGCCGCTGCTGCCGCTGGACGACGACCCACAATCACCGCTGTGACCCCCGCAAGGCCCACCACGTTGACCCCGCCCGCCACCTGGCCCGACACCTGCCCGCGCTGCGGCGGCGGCTTCGCTTGCGGCGTCAAAGCAGGCCATTGCGACTGCTTCGATCTGCAGCTCAGCCAGGCCCTGCGCGAGCAGCTGGCCGCGCGCTACCCGGGCCAGTGCCTGTGCCTGCGTTGCCTGCGCGAGCTGGCCGATGCCAAGGCGGGCGGTGTCGCGTCGCAGCCATGATGCCCGCATGCCCTGGCGCGACCGGCTCGCAGCGGCGTGGTGCTGCTGATGGCCGTGTCCAGCACCATGCATCTGGTGCCCACTGTCACTTCGGTGATGGCGTGAGCACTATTCGGCGAGACACTGGGCGCGACAAGCCATCGCCGGCGCAGGCATGACGCTGCTGGGCGTCGACCTCGTCGTTGCGAGAACCCCGGAGACAAGCCCATGACCCGCGCCCACCACAGGTTCTGGCCCGCCCGCCTGCCGCATGCCCTGACGCCGCCCGCCACGGCGCTGCCCGACAACCTGACCGTCAGCGCGCGGCGCTTTCCGGACCGCCCGGCGCTGGTCTACCTGGGCCACAGCTGGACCTATGCCGAGCTGGCCGCGCAGGTGCAGCGCCTGGCCGCCTGGCTGGCGCTGCAGGGCGTGCGGCGGGGCGACCGCGTGCTGGTGGGCCTGCAGAACTGCCCGCAGTTGGTCATCGCCCACTACGCCATCCACAGCGCCAACGCGGTGGTCGTGCCCGTCAACCCGATGAACCGCGCAGCCGAGCTGCGCCACCTCATCGACGACAGCGGCGCGGTGCTGGCCATCACCAGCACCGACCTCAGCGCCGAATGGCTGGCCGCCGGCCTGCCGGCGACCCGGCTGCTGCTGACCAGCCTGGCCGAGATGCTGCCCGGTGGCTGCGTGCAGGGGCCGGCGCTGCAGGACCTGCCCGCCGGCTGGGCCGACTGGCTCAACGCCGACCTCGCGCTGCCGGCCGGCGCCACCGCTTGGGCCGACGCGCTGGCCTGCACGGATACGCCGCCCGCCATGACCGTGGGCGCCGACGACCTGGCGCTGCTGGCCTACACCAGCGGCACCACCGGCCACCCCAAGGGCTGCATGCACCGCCACCGCAGCCTGCAGCACAACGTATTCGCCGGCGCGCTGTGGGCCAACGTCTGCCACGAGGACGTGGTGCTGGGCGTCGTGCCCATGTTCCACATCACCGGCATGGTGGTCGTCATGCACGGCACGCTGGCCTGCGGCGCTGCGCTGGTGCTGATGCCACGCTGGCAGCGCGAGTACGCGGCGCGGCTGATCGCCACCCACCGCGTCACGCGCTGGACCAACATCCCCACCATGGTCATCGACCTGCTGGCCAGCCCGCAGGTGGACAGCTTCGACCTCTCCAGCCTGGTCACCATAGGCGGCGGCGGCGCGGCCATGCCCCAGGCCGTGGCCGAGCGCCTGTATGCGCGCTGGGGCCTGCGCTACATGGAAGGCTATGGCCTCACCGAGACCGCCGCGCCCAGTCACGGCAACCCCTACGACGCGCCCAAGCGGCAATGCCTGGGCGTGCCCTACATGAGCTGCGACGCACGCGTCATCGACCCGGAGACGCTGCAGGAGCTGCCGGTGGGCGCGGCTGGCGAGATCATCGTGCACGGCCCCATGGTGTTCGACGGCTACTGGCGCCGCCCCGACGCGACGGCGGCGGCCTTCATCGAATTCGAGGGCAAGCGCTTCTTCCGCACTGGCGACATCGGCTACGTGGATGCCGACGGCTACTTCTTCATGACCGACCGTCTCAAGCGCATGATCAACGCCAGCGGCTTCAAGGTCTGGCCGGCCGAGGTCGAGAACCTGCTGCATGCCCACCCGGGCATCGCCGAGGCCTGCGTCATCGCCGCGCCCGACGCCTACCGCGGCGAGACGGTCAAGGCCCTGGTCGTGCGGCGTGCCGGGCATGAGGCGCTGAGCGCCGAGGCGCTGCGCGACTGGTGCCGTGGCCAGATGGCGGCCTACAAGGTGCCGGCGCAGGTCGAGTTCGTCGACAGCCTGCCCAAGAGCGGCGCCGGCAAGGTGATGTGGCGCGCGCTGCAGGAGCGCGAGCGCGGCCAGGCGTGAGCGGCGTCGAGCTGGCTTGAGCCGGCGCTGCCCGTGCTACTCGAACAGGTGGCCCAGGTCGTGGTGGCCCATGGACTCGGCCTTGGTGCGCAGGTACTTCTCGTTCTCCGGGCCGGGCCGCGTCAGCGAGGCCTCGCGCTCCACCACCTCGATGCCGAACTCGGCCAGCGCGGCCATCTTCAGCGGGTTGTTGGTCAGCAGCCGGATGCGCTGCACGCCCAAAGACCGCAGCATGCAGGCGGCGGCGTCGTAGCGGCGCGCGTCGATGGGCAGGCCCAGCACCGCGTTGGCCTCGATGGTGTCCTTGCCGGCGTCTTGCTCGGCGTAGGCGCGCAGCTTCTGCACCAGGCCGATGCCGCGGCCCTCATGGCCGCGCATGTAGACGATGGCCCCGCGGCCGACGGCGGCGATGCGCTTCATCGCGCTCTCCAGCTGCGGCCGGCAATCGCAGCGCAGCGAGCCGAATACCTCGCCGGTCATGCATTCCGAATGCACCCTCACCAGCGGCGGCTCGTCGCCAGGCTGGCCGACCAGGTCGCCCATGCTCAACACCACATGCTCCTGGCCCGTGTCGGTCTCCCGGAAGCCGTGGATGGCGAACTCGCCATACGGCGTCGGCAGGCGGGTGGAAACGATGCGTTCGATGTTCATAGCGGGGAAGATTGTCGCCCCGCACGGGAAAACCCGTGCCGAACCGTGCAGACTAGCGTCTCTCACTCAGGAGCCCACGATGCCTCAAACCGTCCAGTTCCAACGTCCCGATGGCGCCACCGTCAGTGGCTATCTCGCCGCCGCCGAACGACCGGTGGGCGCGGTGGTGGTGATCCAGGAGTGGTGGGGCCTGAACGACCAGATCCGCGGCGTGGCGCGGCGCTGGGCCGCTGCCGGCTTCACGGCGCTCGTGCCCGACCTCTACCGCGGCAAGCACACCGTGGAGGCCGAGGAGGCCCACCACCTGATGACGGGCCTGGACTTCGGCCAGGCCGCGTCGCAGGACGTGCGCGGCGCCGTGCAGTACCTCAAGGGCCTGAAGCTCGGCAGCGGCAGGGTCGGCGTGACCGGCTACTGCATGGGCGGCGCGCTGACCGTGCTGGCCGCCACGCTGGTGCCCGAGGCCGACGCGGCCGTGGTCTGGTACGGCATGCCGCCGCTGGCCTACGTGGACGCGGCCAAGATCAAGATCCCGCTGCAGGCCCACTGGGCCACGCAGGACGAGTTCTTCAAGATTGCCGACGTGGACGCGCTGGAAGCCAGGCTGGCCGAGGCCGGCGTGGCCTACGAGGGCCACCGCTACCTGGCCCACCATGCCTTCGCCAACGAGACCGCCCAGGGCCCGGGCCGGTTGCCGCAGACGCAGTACGACGCAGCCTGGGCACAGCTGGCGTGGGACCGGGCGATGCGCTTCTTCGGGCAGCAGCTGGGCTGACGCGCGCTCAGATCGGCAGCGCGTTCGTCGCCTTCACCTCCTCCATGACGGCATAGGTGCGTGTCTCGCGCACGCCCGGCAGCGTCCAGATGACGTTGCCGATGAACTCGCGGTAGGCGGCCATGTCGCGCACGCGGGTCTTGAGCAGATAGTCGAAGCCGCCGGCCACCAGGTGGCATTCGAGGATCTCGGGGCGGGCCTGCACGGCGGCCTTGAAGGTGTCCATCACGTCCATCACGGTGCGGTCTAGGTGCACCTCGATGAAGACCAGCATGGCCGCGCCCAGCTTGGCCGGGTTCAGCCGCGCCTCATAGCCCAGGATGTACCCGTCCCGCGTCAGCCGCTTCACGCGCTCCAGCACGGCGGTGGGCGACAGGTGCACGGTCTCGGCCAGTTTGAGGTTGGAGATGCGTCCGTCCACCTGCAGCACGCGCAGGATGCGCTGGTCGATCTTGTCCAAGCGGGATTCGTCGCTCATCTGGATATTCCTCGGCCAATGATTCGATCGTTGGAATTTAATTCAAATGAACGGCCGATAAAGTGGAAGAGATCACCAGGAGACTCCCATGTCCACGCCGTTCATCGCCCCGCCCGAGCTGCCCCGCCTGCCCGACCCCTACCGGGCCGAGGGCCCCGTCGTCCAGGCGCTGGCCGAGCGCGTCGGCGCCGCACTGGACTGGGCCGGCGTCATCGCGATGGCCGCGCCCTGGGTGGAGCAGGTGCGCAAGAACCCGGCGCCGTTTTGGGCCATGGAGTCGCTGCTGCGCGAGTACCCCATCACCAGCGCCGAGGGCCTGGCGCTGATGCGGCTGGCCGAGGCCCTGCTGCGCGTGCCGGACGCGCCCACCGCCATCGCGCTGACCGCCGACCAGCTGAGCCGGGCTGATTTCGACGGTGCCTCGGAAGGCAGCCCGCACAAGATGTTGGCCGCGCTGTCGGCCTCGGCGATCGCGCTGTCCAAGCGCTTCCTGCCGGGCGCCGAGGACGAGGGCGGCCTGTTCAAGCGTCTGGGCGCGCAGACCGTGGTGGCGGCCACCGTGCGCGCCATCCAGCTGCTGGGTCGGCAGTTCGTGCTGGGCCGCAACATCGGCGAGGCCATGGGCGAGGCGGACGATGCGCGCAAGCAGCAGAAGAACCTGCGCTTCAGCTACGACATGCTGGGCGAAGGCGCTCGCACCGAGGACGACGCGCGCCGCTACCACGCGGCCTATCTGAACGCCATCCAGGCCATCAGCGCCGGCCGCCGTGCCGACAGCCCCGAGGGCGCCGACGGCATCTCCATCAAGCTCAGCGCGCTGTTCAGCCGCTACGAGGTGCTGCAGCGCGAACGCGTGTTTGCCGAGCTGCTGCCGCGCGTGTGGCAGCTCATCGAGCGGGCCGCCGAGGCCAACATCAACCTGACCATCGACGCCGAGGAGGTCGATCGCCTGGAGCTGTCGCTGGACGTGCTCGACACGCTGGCCGCCCGCATCGCGCAGCGCTACCCGCAATGGCGCGGCTTTGGCCTGGCCGTGCAGGCCTACCAGACGCGTGCGCTGGCGGTCATCGACGAGGTCGGATCAATAGCCCGCAAGCACGGCCTGCGCTTCATGGTGCGGCTGGTCAAGGGCGCCTACTGGGACGGCGAGATCAAGCGCGCTCAGGAGCTGGGCCTGCCGCACTACCCGGTGTTCACGCACAAGCAGCACACCGACGTGAGCTACCTGGCCTGCGCCCGCGCGCTGATCCAGCATGCCGACGTCATCTACCCACAGTTCGCCAGCCACAACGCCGGCACCATCGCCGCCATCGTGCAGATGGCCCGCTCGGCCGGCGCTGCCTTCGAGATGCAGCGCCTGCACGGCATGGGCGAGGGGGTGTACCGCGAGGTGCTGAAGGACGGCAGCATTGCCTGCCGCGTCTACGCCCCCGTGGGTGAGCATCGCGACCTGCTGGCCTACCTGGTGCGCCGGCTGCTGGAAAACGGCGCCAACTCCTCCTTCGTGCACCAGCTGGCCGACCCCAGCGTGCAGGTGCCCGAGCTGCTGGGCTCGCCGCTGCTGGACCTGCGCGAGCGCAGCGCACTGCCGCTGCCGCCGGCGCTCTACCAGGACGAGCAGGGCCGCGGCCGCGTCAACTCCACCGGCGTTGACCTCACCGCCCCGTCCCACCGCGCGCCGCTGCAGGCCGCGCTGGAGACCGTGCGCATCGAGCCAGTGGCCGAGGCCACGGCCGCCGAGGTGGACGCCGCGATGGCCCGGCTGCAGGCCGGCTTTGGCGGCTGGAACGCCACGCCCGTGGCCCAGCGCGCCGCGATCCTGCGCCGCGCCGCCGACGCGCTGGATGCGCGTCTGGCCGAGTTCTGCGCGCTGCTCGTCAAGGAGGCCTACAAGACCCAGGCCGACTGCGTGGCCGAGGTGCGCGAGGCCGTGGACTTCCTGCGTTACTACGCGGACCAGGCCGAAGCCGAACCAGCGCTGATGCAGGGCCGCGGCGTGTTCGTCTGCATCAGCCCGTGGAACTTCCCGCTGGCCATCTTCGCGGGCCAGGTGGTCGCCGCGCTGGTGGCCGGCAACACGGTCGCTGCCAAGCCGGCCGAGCAGACGCCGTATGTCGCGCTGAAGATGGTGGAGCTGCTGCATGCCGCCGGCGTGCCGGCCGACGCGCTGGCGCTGCTGCACGGCGCGGGCGAGACCGTGGGCGCCAGCCTGGTGGCCCATGCGCACACGGCGGGCGTGTGCTTCACCGGCTCCACGGCCGTCGCGCAGATCATCCACAAGGCGCTGGCGGCCAAGCCGAACTCACCCATCCCGCTGATCGCCGAGACCGGCGGGCTGAACGCGATGGTGGTGGACTCCACCGCACTGCCCGAGCAGGTCATCGATGCCGTCGTGCAGAGCGCCTTCCGCTCCGCCGGCCAGCGCTGCTCGGCGCTGCGCCTGCTGTGCGTGCAGGACTCGATCGCCGACGGCGTCATCGAGATGCTCAAGGGCGCGCTGCAACAGCTGTGGGTGGGCAAGCCCGAGCAGCTGGCCACCGACGTCGGCCCGGTCATCGACGACGAGGCCCATGCCAACATCGCCCGCCATGTCCAGCGCCTGAAGCGCGAGGCCCGGCTCATCGCCGAGGCGCCGGTGCACGACGCGCTGCCGCGTCAGATCCGACCGGTCGCGTTCGAGCTGGAGCGCATCGAGCAGCTGGGCGAGGAGATCTTCGGCCCGGTGCTGCACGTCGTGCGTTTCAAGGACTCGGTGGACGAGGTCATCCGCGCCATCAATGCGCTGGGCTACGGCCTGACGCTGGGCATCCAGACCCGCATCGACAGCCGCGCCCAGCGCCTGGCCGACGCGGCGCGCATCGGCAACGTCTACGTCAACCGCAACATCATCGGCGCGGTGGTGGGCGTGCAGCCGTTCGGCGGCGAAGGCCTCTCCGGCACCGGCCCCAAGGCCGGCGGGCCGGACTACCTGCGCCGCTTCGTCGCCGAGCCGCAGCTCGACGCGCCCGCGCCGCTGCTGCAACTCGACAGCCCCGCCACGCCGCTGGCGCTGGGCGTGGACGCCGCCTGGCGCGACACGCCGCTGGCCGAGCGCATCGCGACACTGCGCCGCGCGGCGGACACGCTGGACGCGCCCGCCACGCTGGCGCTGCGCGGGCTGTTCACCGCGGCGCAGACCTTGTTCGCCGACCAGCAGTTGCCCGGCCCCACCGGTGAGAGCAACACGCTGCGCCACCGTGCGCGCGGCGTCTTTGCCGTGCTGGGCCGCGCCGAGGCCGGCCTGGCCGCGGCCGTCAGCGCGCTGCTGGCCGGCAACAGCGTGGTCTGGCTGGGCGGCGACGAGCGCGCGGCCCAGGCCCTGCTGCGCGCCGGCCTGCCGGCCGCTGCGCTGAGCCTGCTGCCCGCGTCCGCCCCCCCCACCGTGCTGGCCGCACCCGCCCGGGCCGGCGTGGCGCAGGGCG
>JBKBOJ010000013.1:0-48044 GCA_046294815.1 Roseateles sp.
GGGGCTGATCCGGCGTTGCAAATGCTCGCTGGGCATCAAGCCCAGCTCCGCTTTGCGCCTGGGCTCAAGCCCCCTTGCAGGCCCAACGCGCACCCGACCCAAAGCCCGACAGGCTCCTAGGGCTGGCGCAGCTCGAACTCCACGACCAGCACGTCCTGCACCGCCAACAGCCCGCCCAGCACCGTGAAAGGCTGGATGCCGAAGTCGCTCTGGCGCAGCACTGCCCGGCCGTGCGCGTGGCGCCCGTCCACCGCCACCGCCAGCCATTGCCGCCGGCTGACGCCGTGCAGTGTGATCTCGACCTCGACGGCCCGGCGAGCGCCCTCGCCCACCTGGGTGAGCGTGCGCACCACCACCTCGGGGTAGGTCGCTGCGTCCAGCGCCTTCAGCAGATTGACCCGCGTGCCGGCGCGCGCGTCGGCATCGAGCACGCTGGCGAAGCCCTCACCCAACACGGCGCGCAACTCGGGCGGATCGATGAGCAGCGCATCGAGCCGAAAGCGCAGCTCCGGGCCGGTGGCTGGCCAGCTGACCCGCAGGTCACCTGCCCGCAGCACATGGTTGTGGCCCAGCCGCGCCGCCGTGCCGCCGCGGTAGACCAGGATGCGCAAGTCATTGCCTGGCGCTGTGCCACTGGCGGGCTGTGGCGGCGGGCCAGCACAGCCGGCCAGCAACAGGGCCAGGCCGAGGCCGCCCAGGCAGCGACGGAGCAGACAAGGACTCAACTGGGGATTCCGCGGAGGTTTTGCGCCCGGCAAGCACGACGCTGATGCCCCGGCCTGGACTAGCATAGCCCCATCTCCTCGACGGAGTGTGACCATGACCAGCCTGTTCCGCCCTGCCCTCGACCTGATGGCGCAGTACGCCGCCTACCACCGCGACCGCCGCAACATCGCCACGCATTTCGTGGGCATCCCGCTGATCGTCTTTGCCATCAGCGCCCTACTGGCCCGCGCCGAGTTCAGCATAGGCGCCACGCCCATGAACGCCGCCATCGTCCTGTGGGCGCTGACCACGCTCTGGTACCTGACCCGTGGCAGCCTGGCGCTGGGCATCGCCACCGTGGTGGTCAATGGCGTGCTGACCGCGCTGGCCATGACAGCCATCCAGGGCACGGCCACGGCCGGCTGGCTGCTGATCGGCGTCGGCACGTTCGTCGTGGGCTGGATCTTCCAGTTCGTGGGGCACTACTACGAGGGCCGCAAGCCCGCCTTCATGGACGACCTGGTGGGCCTGCTGGTGGGGCCCATGTTCGTCGTCGGCGAGGCCTTGTTCATGCTGGGCTGGGGCCGCGCGCTGCTGCACGAGATCGAGCGGCGCGTCGGGCCCACCCACCTGCGCGACCTGGCCCATCCTTGAAGCCCCTCGCCCAGTCCGGCCACGCTGAACGCAGCCCGGCTCGGGGGCGCCCGGGTGCCCGGCCCGTGTACGCTCGATTCGGCAGGGATTTTTTGTCATGACCGCCATGCTGGTCATGGGCGCTGGCTCGGTGGGCTGCTTCATCGGCGGCCTGACGCAGCTGGCCGGTGTGCCGGTGCATTTCGTCGGCCGGCCGCGCGTGCTGACCGCCCTGCGCCGCCACGGCCTGCGGCTGACCGACCGCGACGGCCTGGACCGCAGCATCGCAGCGCTGGACCTGCGCCTGCACGACGAACCGCCGCGCGGCCTGAAGCCCGACCTGGTGCTGCTGTGCGTGAAGTCCGGCGCGACCGCCGAGGCGGCCACGGCGCTGGGGCTGACGCTGCCGCCGGGCACGCCGGTGCTCAGCCTGCAGAACGGCATCGGCAATGCCGACCTGGCGCGCGCCACCGTTCCACATCTGCACTGGCATGCGGGCATGGTGCCGTTCAACATCGCCGAGTTGGCGCCCGGCCATTACCACCGCGGCACCGGCGGCGCGCTGGCGGCGCAGGCCGGCATGGGTGATGTCGCACTGACGGCCTGGCAGACGGTGCTGGCCCGCGCAGGCATGCGGCTGGACCTTTACGACGACCTCGCGCCGGTGCAGTGGGGCAAGCTGCTGCTGAACCTGAACAACCCGGTCAATGCGCTGTCAGGCCGGCCGTTGCGCGAGCAGCTGCTGCAGCGCGGCTACCGGCGTGCGCTGGCCGCGCTGCAGCAGGAGGCGCTGGACCTGCTGGATGCGGCGCAGCAGCCCGTGGCCGCGCTCACGCCACTGCCGCCGCGCCGGCTGCTGCAGGTGCTGCGCCTGCCTACGCCGCTGTTCCGCCTGGTGGCAGCGCGCATGCTGCGCATCGACGCCCACGCCCGCTCCAGCATGGCCGACGACCTGGCCGCCGGGCGGCCCACCGAGATCGACGCGCTGTGCGGCGAAGTCGTGCGGCTGGCTCAGCGCTTGCAGCGCCAGGCGCCGCTGAGCGCGCGCATGCAGGCCCTGGTGCAAGCGTGGCCGCGCCGCCGCCGGCCCTATGCGCCGGCCGAGCTGCTGCAGGCACTTGCGCTGCACTGACGTCACCACAAGCAAAACCGAAGCATCATTCAGCCGCAGCCTGCGGATTGCGTTGCGAGAATCCGCTGCTTTTGTCCTCGCCGCCCCACCATGCTTGAACTGTTGTCCAACCCCCAGACTTGGATCGCCCTTGCCACGCTGACAGCGCTGGAGCTGGTGCTGGGCATCGACAACATCATTTTCATCAGCATCCTGGTGGACAAGCTGCCCAAGGCGCAACAGGAAACGGCGCGCCGTCTGGGTCTGTTCATGGCCATGTTCATGCGCATCGGCCTGCTGATGACGCTGGCCTGGATCGTCGGCATGACGGAGCCGCTGTTTCACATCCTGGGGTTCGGCTTCTCCGGACGCGACCTCATCCTCATCGGCGGCGGCCTGTTCCTGATCTGGAAGAGCACGGTGGAGATCCACGGCTCGCTGGAAGGTGAAGACGAGGTCGAGGCTATGAGCAGCAGCAAGGCTGCCAAAGCCGCATTTGGCGCGGCCATCGTGCAGATCATGATGATCGACCTGGTGTTCTCGCTGGACTCCATCATCACCGCCGTGGGCATGGTCAGCGACGTGCGCATCATGATCGCCGCCGTGATCGCCTCGGTCGCGCTGATGATGTGGTTTGCCGGCCCCATCGGCCGCTTCGTGTCCAACCATCCGACCATCAAGATGCTGGCGTTGAGCTTCCTGGTCGTGGTGGGCGTGGTGCTGGTCGCCGAAGGCTTCGGTCACCATGTGCCCAAGGGCTATATCTACTTCGCGATGGCGTTCTCGCTGGCCGTGGAGATGATCAATATCAAGATGCGCAAGAACGCCGACACCAAGGTCAAGCTGCGCCGCCAGATCCCCGGCGACGAAGAGTCTTGATGCCGCACCCCCGGCCCGCCTTGACGGGGCGGGTGCTCCAGCCGCGGTCCGGTCACTCGCTCACGATCGTTCCAGCGGCACATGGCGGTTGCCCCGGTGGCAGGCGGCGCGCGTGCGTTCATGGGTGCGAAGCATCGACGCTGGCTCGCTGGTGACAGCGCCCGGGGGCATTGGCCGGGCATCATGGCGGCTCTCCCACCGCAGCGGACTGCGCCATGCAACTTGAAACCGTCACCATCACCCTGCAGGACCACATCGCCACCGTCCGCCTGAACCGCCCCGACAAGGCCAACGCGATGAACGCGGCGATGTGGCAGGACATCCGCCGCGCGTTCGACTGGCTGGACACCCAGCCCGCGGCGCGCGTGGCGGTGCTGGAGGGCGAGGGCCGGCATTTCACGGCCGGCATCGACCTGTCGATGATGATGGGCCTGGCGCCGCAGATCCAGGACCCCTGTGAAGGCCGCACACGCGAGGCGCTGCGCCGCGTCATCCTGGACCTGCAGGACACCCTCACCAGCCTGGAGCGCTGCCGCAAGCCGGTGCTGGCGGCCATCCACGGCGCCTGCGTCGGCGGCGGCATCGACCTGATCTGCTGTGCCGACATGCGCTACTGCAGCGCCGACGCCTACTTTTCGATCAAGGAGATCGACATCGGCATGGTGGCCGATGTGGGCACGCTGCAGCGCCTGCCCAAGCTCGTCGGCTCGCAGGGCCTGGTGCGCGAGCTGGCCTACACCGGTCGGCGCGTGGAGGCCGCCGAGGCGCGCGAAATCGGCCTCGTCAACCGCGTGTTCGGCGACCGCGAGGCGCTGCAGGCCGGCGTGCGCGAGATCGCGGCAGCCATCGCGGCCAAGTCGCCGCTGTCGATTCGCGGCGTCAAGGAGCAGCTCAACTACGCCCGCGACCACTCGGTGGCCGACGGGCTGAATCACATCGCGACCTGGAACGCCGCCATGCTGATGAGCGAAGACCTGCAGCGGGCCATGATGGCCGGCAAGACCACGCCCACGTTCCGCGACTGATCAACGGCGCGCAAGGGCGAGCCCCACCAGGCTGGCCGACGCAATGCCCAGCAGCAGCGCCGCCGCCGACCCGGCAAACACGCCGCGCGGCAGGCCGTGATCCAGCAGCGCGCCGAACACCGGCGCCGCGACGGCGAAGCCGATGTCCAGGCCCGAGTACACCGTGCCGTAGACGCGGCCGGTCGCACCGGGCGGCGCCGCGCGCTTGATCAGCATGTCCCGCGACGGGCCGGCCAGTCCGGTGCCAAAGCCGGCCAGCGCCGCGACGGCAGCGGCCAGTTGGCCCGGCAGCCAGCCGCTGGCCGTCAGCAGCAGCAGCGCGGCGGCCAGTGCCATGGCCCACGCGATGGTGCGCTCCAGCCGCTCGGCCCGCGCGGCCAGGAAGCCACCGCAGACCATGCCCGCGGCTCCGGCCAGCATGTAGCCGGTGACGACATAGGCCGTCTGCGCCAGCGGCAGGCCGTAGAGCTGTTGCAGCGCCGGGCTGGCAAAGCTCTGGATGGCCGCCAGCGCCGCCGTGGTCCAGAAGAAGAACGAGAAGCACAGCCACACCGATGGCAGCTTCAGAAAGGCCAAGGGGTGCTCGGCGCTCGCCCCGGCAGCCGGCTTGGCATGGCCCCAGGAGCCCTGGCGGTCGTCAATGGCGCCGCGCTGCCAGTACAGCAGCGCCATGACAGCCAGTGCGACCAGCGCCGCGCCCAAGTAGGCCAGGCGCCAATTGCCGGTCGCCTGCGCGATGCCGATGGTGAACACCGGTGCCAGCGCCCAGCCCAGGTTGCCGCTGATGCCGTGCACCGAGAATGCATGGCCCAGGCGCGGCTGGGACACGCGCTTGTTCAGGATGGTGAAGTCCGCCGGATGGAAGGGCGCATTGCCCACGCCCGCGAGCGCCGCGGCCAGCATCAGCCCGCCAAAGCCCTGGGCCAGGCCAGCAGCCACCGAGGCCAGGAAAAAGGCCGCCATGGCCGCGAACAGCACCGGCCGCGCGCCGACGCGGTCGACGACGAAGCCCGCCAGCGCCTGGCCAGCGCCCGAGATGACGAAGAAGGTCGTCACCAGCAGCCCCAGCTCCGAATAGCTCAGCCCGAAGGCCTCGATGAAGGCCGGGAACAACGGCGGCAGCAGCATGTGAAAGAAGTGCGAGGTGCCGTGGGCCACACCTATGGTCGAGATCGTCGTGATGTCGCGCCGGCGCTGCTGACCGACGTCGAGGGCGGAGGCGAATGCGGTGTTCATGCCCCCAATGTAGGCAGGCCATGTCCGGCCTGGTTTCGGCGGTTCGTCAAGTTCTGTTGAAATCTGGTCATGCGTCGCACCAGCCTCCCTGCCCTGTCGCCTGAGCGCTATGCGCCCACCGCTCAGCGCCCGCTGCGCGCCAAGGCCCGCTTGCTGGAACACCTGACCGACATCCAGCCCCACCATCACGACTGGGCGCAGCTGGTGTTCTCGATGAGCGGTGCGGTGCGGGTGAACACCGAGATGTCGACCTACATCGTGCCGCCGTCACGCGCGGTGTGGATTCCGCCGGGCATGGTCCACGCCGTCACGGCCATCGAGCGCTGCGACCTGCGCACCGTCTACCTGGCGGCCGACCTGCTGCCCGGCGCGGCCTGGACGACGGGACGGGTGCTGGAGGTGTCGCCGCTGCTGCGCGAGCTGGTGGCCGCGCTGCCGGAAGACCCGGATCCCGCGCCCGCCGAAAACGCCGACGACCAGCAGCGCCGCCGTGGCATCGAGGCGCTGGTGCTGTGCGAGCTGCGGCGCGCCCGGCCGCTGGCGCTGGGCGTGGCGCTGCCGAAGGAGGCCAGGCTGCGCCGCCTCTGCGAGGCCATGCTGCAGCAGCCCGGCCGCCACACCGGCCTGGACGGCTGGGCCGCCGAGGCTGGCGCCAGCCCGCGCACGTTGAACCGGCTGTTCCGCGAGCAGCTGGGCACCAGCTTCGCGCAATGGCGCTCGCAGCTGCTGCTGGCCCACGCGCTGACGCTGGCCGCCCGCGGCCGGCCGATGAGCCATATCGCCACCGAGCTGGGCTATGCCAATGCCAGCGCATTCACGGCCATGGTGACCCGCACGGTGGGCATGCCCCCAAGCCGGTTCTTTGCCAAGGCCTGACGGACAATCCGCCACATCGCCAGACAGACCGACGCCCCATGGAGACCCAGCTGTTCGACTACACCAAGCAGGACGCCGCCGGCGCCTGCTCCACCGCGCATGCCTGGGCCAAGGTGCCCGCGCCGCTGACGCCCGCCGAGCGCCACACGCTGGCCGAGCGTGCGGCCGCGCTGCTCAAGGCCCACAATGCGGTGCTGGTGGCGCACTACTACGTGGATGGCGCGCTGCAGGACCTGGCGCTGGCCACCGGCGGCTGCGTGGCCGACTCGCTGGAAATGGCCCGCTTCGGCCGCGACCATGCGGCACAGACCCTGGTCGTCGCCGGCGTGCGCTTCATGGGCGAGACGGCCAAGATCCTGAGCCCCGAGAAGCGCGTGCTGATGCCCGACCTGGAGGCGACCTGTTCGCTGGACCTGGGCTGCCCGGCCGAAGACTTCGCACGCTTTTGCGACGCCCACCCCGACCGTCAGGTCGTCGTCTACGCCAACACCAGCGCCGCCGTGAAGGCGCGCGCCGACTGGATGGTGACCAGCTCCTGCGCGCTGGAGATCGTGTCCGACCTGCATGCCAAGGGCCAGAAGATCCTGTGGGCACCCGACCGGCATCTCGGCCGCTACATCCAGGAGCAGACCGGCGCCGACATGCTGATGTGGAACGGCGCCTGCATCGTGCACGACGAGTTCAAGGGCCTGGAGCTGGAGCTGCTGCGCGAGCAGCACCCGAACGCACAGATCCTCGTCCACCCCGAGTCGCCCAAGTCCGTCGTGGACATGGCCCATGTGGTGGGCTCCACGTCGGCACTGATCAAGGCCGTCGTCGAAGGCACGGCACAGGAATACATCGTCGCGACCGACAACGGCATCCTGCACCGCATGCGCCAACTCGCGCCGCACAAGACGCTGATCGAAGCGCCCACCGCCGGCAACAGCGCCACCTGCAAGAGCTGCGCGCACTGCCCGTGGATGGCGATGAACGGCCTGGCCAATCTCGTCGACTGCCTGCAAAGCGGCCAGCCCGAGATCCAGGTGGAGGAAGCCATCCGCGTGAAGGCCGAGCGCTGCATCACCCGCATGCTGGATTTCACGGCCGCGCGCAAGGCGCAGGCCTCGGGCATGACCCCAGGCATCGGCGCGGCCTGATCGCACCGCCTGCGCGCTGCCCGAGCCGTCCCAAGGCGGCACGGGCAGCGGCCCGGCAAACCGGTTAGGCGCAAGTCGCGCGACAACAACTCCCGCGCGCCCCGCCATTGGGCGCTATAACTTCGGCAGGACAACCCACGACACGAGGCCCGCCATGACCGCCGATTTCAGCTCCATCTACAACCACCACGAGCGCGAAGTGTTCGCCGCGGTGCTGAATGCGTCCAAGGACTTCCCCGACATCGCCACCAGCCCTGACCTGCTGTGCGACGTGGCCTGCGTGGCGCTGAACCGCCTGCCGCCGCGCTACATCCGCCACGAGGTGGACTTCAGCTTCTACCTGACCGAGCATGAGCGCCTGGAGATCGACAACGCCATCAAGGAAGCGGTGGGCTACGCGTTCAACTTCGTGCAGGCCCGCACGGCGCTGCGGTCGCGCATCTGAGCTGAGCCTGGGAGCCTGCCGGGCTTTGGGTCGAGCCCGAGGGGCTGGCTGCCATGGCTGCGCTGGCCGGTGGATGCGGACGACATCGTCTCGGTGCAGTCGGCGCGATCGCGCTGAGCTGAGGGCCGGGGCCTGCGCTTCAGCGCCGAAGGAGCGAGTGATCAGCGCCGGCGGCGCTCGCTGATGAGCACGGTGGGAAAGCTCACCGGCAGCGTCTGCGGATAGTCGCGGCTGTAGTGCAGGCCGCGGCTTTCGTGGCGCATCAGCGCAGAGCGCACGATGAGCTCGGCGCAATCCACCAGGTTGCGCAGCTCCAGCAGGTCGCGGGTGACGCGAAAAGATCCGTAGTAGTCGTCGATCTCGCCGCGCAGCAGCTCGATGCGGTGCAGCGCCCGCTCCAGCCGCTTGGTGGTGCGCACGATGCCCACGTAGTTCCACATCAAGAGGCGCAGCTCGTCCCAGTTGTGGGCAATGACGACCTGTTCGTCGGCGTTCTCGACCTGGCTCTCGTCCCAGGCCGGCAGCAGCGCGGCGTCCTGCGGCGGCTGGGCCAGGATGTCGGCGGCGCAGGTCTGGCCCAGCACCACGCATTCCAGCAGCGAGTTGCTGGCCAGCCGGTTGGCGCCATGCAGGCCGGTGTAGCCGGTCTCACCCACGGCGTACAGCCCCGGCAGGTCGCAGCGGCCGGACAGGTCGGTCACCGCACCGCCACAGGTGAAGTGCACCGCCGGCACGACGGGGATGGGCTGCCGCGCGATGTCGATGCCCAGCTTCAGGCAGCGTGCATGGATGGTCGGGAAATGTTCGATGAGGAAGGCCTCGCCCAGGTGGGTGGCGTCCAGCCACACATGATCAAGGCCGTGCTTCTTCATCTCGAAGTCAATGGCGCGGGCCACGATGTCGCGCGGCGCCAGCTCCATGCGCTCGTCATGCGCGGCCATGAAGCGGCCGCCGCCGACATGCTCGGGCAGCTTCAGGTGCGCGCCCTCGCCGCGCAGCGCCTCGGTGATGAGGAAGCTGCGCTCCTGCGGGTGATACAAGCAGGTCGGGTGGAACTGGATGAACTCCATGTTCGCCACACGGCAACCGGCCCGCCAGGCCATCGCGATGCCGTCGCCGGTGGAGGTGTCCGGATTGGTCGTGTAGCGGTAAACCTTGCCGGCGCCGCCGGTGGCCAACACGACGGCGCGCGCAGCCAGCGTCTCGACGCGCTGGTTGTCGATGTCCAGCGCATAGACGCCGTAGACGCGCGGCGGTTCGTCGCGCTGCACATGGCGCGAGGTGATCAGGTCCACCGCCATCCAGCGCTCCAGCAGCCGGATGTTGGGATGGCGCCGCGCCACGGCCAGCAACTGATCGTGGATGGCCTTGCCGGTGGCGTCGGCCGCGTGCGCGATGCGGCGCACCGCGTGGCCTCCCTCACGCGTCAGGTGCAGGCCCATGGGGCCGCTGTCGTCGGGCGTGAAAGGCACGCCCTGCCCCACCAGCCAGCCCACGGCCGCGGCGCTGCGCTCGGCGATGAAGCGGGCCGCAGCCTCGTCCACCAGGCCCGCGCCGGCGTCCTGGGTGTCGCGCACATGGCTGTCGATGGAGTCGTCGCTGCCCAGCACGCCGACGATGCCGCCCTGCGCCCAGGCGGTGGCGGCCTCGGTGAGCTCGCGCTTGGCGAGCACGACGACGGGCACGCTGTCGGCCAGGTGCAAGGCCACGGTGAGGCCGGCAAGGCCGGCGCCGATGATGACGACGGGCGCGTCGTTGTTAAAGGCTGCAGTCATGACCGCGCATTGTCCTGCAGCGCCGCCGCACGCTGGGCGAGCGCAGGATTGCCCATTCGGCGAGCCAGCCTCGCGGGCGCATCCACCGAATGGCTTGCCGCCGCTGCGGGCCCGCAGCCGCGACGGCATCGAGCCTGCCGAGATGGCGACCATGACGTTCGATCGCACCACCGCGCGCGCCGGGCTGGACCTGCCCGACTGGATCAGTTGCAACGGCGCGGATCTGAGATGGGCAGCGCCTGCGCCTTGGAGTCGTCGCTGAAGCCGTTGCCGTGCCGCCGCCATGCCGGCGGCTGCCACAGATGGGCCAGGCGCAGGCCCCAGGTGGTCTCGGCCGCCATGTCGCGGAACATGGCCCGCCACTCGTGCGCATTCAGCCAAAACAGGTTGTGCGTCGGGAAAGGATGCTCCAGCCCGTAGTCCACCGGCTCGCGCTCGGGCTCGAACGTGCCGAACAGCCGGTCGAACACGATCAGCATGCCGCCGAAATTCTTGTCGATGTACTGCGGGTTGCGGCCGTGGTGGGCGCGGTGGTGGCTGGGCGTGTTGAAGACAAACTCGAACCAGGCCGGCATCTTGTCGACCCAGGTGGTGTGCACGAAGAACTGGTAGCCCAGATTCAGCGACAGCGCGAACAACACCCAGCGCGGCTCGAAGCCAAGGAACACGGCCGGCAGGTAGAACAGCCAATTGCCGGCAAGCGGGTAGAACCAGCTCTGCCGCAGCGCCGTGCCGAAGTTCATCTTCTCGGAGCCATGGTGCACGACGTGCGCGCACCAGAACCAGCGGATGCGGTGGCTGGCGCGGTGGAACCAGTAATAGAGGAACTCCACCAGCAGGAACAGGCCGATGAAGCGCCAGGGGCTGATGTCGATCGTGAACAACCGGTGCTCGTAGACCCAACCCATGGCCGGCAGCACGAACAGCGCCAGCGCCAGCAGGTCCGCCACCAGGTAGCTGCCGCCGCTGTTGAGGCTGTCCAGCGTGTCGCGCAGGTCGTACACGCCGGTGCGGCGAAAGCGCCAGGCCTCCATCGCGATGAAGACGGCGAACAACGGCGACAGAACGACGAGGGTGAGGTCGCGCCAGTCAAAGTGGCGTTGGTAGAGGTCAAGCAGCCAGTCCATGCCGCCATCTTGAACCTAAAAACGGCGGCTGGGCACCGCACGGCGCGAGTCCGACGCCACCGAGCCGCTGCGCCCCTGGCGCACCCACACCGCCGACGGCCCGCTGGACCTGGTCTTCACGCCAGCGGGCCTGCGCCTGCACCACCGCGAGCTGGGCCCGGCCACCAGCGCCGCTGTGCAGCCGCGCGAGGTGAAGGACCTGCTGGGCGTGACCGAGGCGCACCGCTCGCGCTGCTGGGCCACCGGCAATCCGCCGCAGCATGGCCCAGCACGCACGCTCAGTGCACCACCCGCCCGAACGAGAACTGCCCGTCCACGACGTCCACCGGGATCACGTCCTTGGGCCCGAAGCGCCCCTCCAGGATCAGCTTGGACAGCGGGTTCTCCACCCGCTGCTGGATGGCGCGCTTGAGCGGCCGGGCGCCAAAGACCGGGTCGAAGCCCACCTTGGCCAGTTCGTCCAGCGCCGCCTCGGACACGTCGAGCTTCATCTCCAGCTTCTCCAGCCGCGCCTCCAGCTGACGCAGCTGAATCTTGGCGATGGATTTGATGTGCTCGGCACCCAACGCGTGGAAGATCACCGTCTCGTCGATGCGGTTCAGGAACTCGGGCCGGAAGTGGCTCTTGACCTCGCCCCACACGGCGTCGCGGATGACCTGTTCGCCCTGCCCCGCCAGCGCCATGATGTGCTGGCTGCCGAGGTTGGAGGTCATCACGATGACCGTGTTCTTGAAGTCCACGGTGCGGCCTTGCCCGTCCGTGAGCCGCCCGTCGTCCAACACCTGCAGCAGCACGTTGAACACGTCCGGGTGGGCCTTCTCGACCTCGTCCAGCAGCAGCACGGAATAGGGCTTGCGGCGCACGGCCTCGGTCAGCGTGCCGCCTTCCTCATAGCCCACATAGCCCGGAGGCGCGCCGATCAGGCGGCTGACCGAGTGCTTCTCCATGAATTCGCTCATGTCGATGCGCACCATGTGGTCTTCGCTGTCGAACAGGAAGCCGGCCAGGGCCTTGCACAGCTCGGTCTTGCCGACGCCAGTCGGGCCGAGGAACAGGAAGCTGCCGAGCGGCCGGTTGGGGTCGGACAGGCCGGCGCGCGAGCGGCGGATGGCATCGGAGACGGCCTGGATGGCCTCGTCCTGACCCACGACGCGCTCGTGCAGCTTGCTTTCCATCTGCAGCAGCTTCTCGCGCTCGCCCTGCATCAGCTTGGACACCGGGATGCCGGTCGCGCGGGCCACCACCTCGGCGATCTCCTCCGCGCCCACCAGCGTGCGCAGCAGCTGCGGCTTGTTGGAGCCGGCCTTGCCGGCCTCGTTGGCCTGGGCTTCCTTGAGCTGCTTTTCAAGTTCGGGCAAACGGCCATACTGCAGCTCGGCGACCTTGTTGAAGTCGCCCTTGCGCTTCCAGTCCTCGATCTGCTGGCGGATGCGGTCGATCTCTTCCTTGACGTGAGCCGACCCCTGGGCCTGTGCCTTCTCGGCGGTCCAGATCTCCTCCAGGTCGTCGTACTCGCGCTGCAGCTTGCTGAGCTCCTCCTCGATCAGCGCAAGGCGCTTCTGCGAGGCCTCGTCTTTCTCCTTGCGCACGGCCTCGCGCTCGATCTTGAGCTGGATCATGCGGCGGTCCAGCCGGTCCATGGCCTCGGGCTTGGAGTCGATCTCGATCTTGATCTTGGCGGCGGCCTCGTCGATGAGGTCGATGGCCTTGTCGGGCAGGAAGCGGTCGGTGATGTAGCGGTGGCTCAATTCGGCCGCAGCGACGATGGCCGGGTCGGTGATCTCCACGCCATGGTGCACCTCGTACTTCTCCTGCAGCCCGCGCAGGATGGCGATCGTCGCTTCGACGCTGGGTTCGTCCACCAGCACCTTCTGGAAGCGGCGCTCCAGCGCAGCGTCCTTCTCGACGTATTTGCGGTATTCGTCCAGCGTCGTCGCGCCGATGCAGTGCAGCTCGCCGCGCGCCAGCGCCGGCTTGAGCATGTTGCCGGCGTCGATGGCACCCTCGGCCTTGCCGGCACCGACCATGGTGTGGATCTCGTCGATGAACAGGATGGTCTGGCCCTGGTCCTGCGCCACTTCCTTCAGCACGCCCTTCAGGCGCTCCTCGAAGTCACCACGGTACTTGGCGCCGGCCAGCAGCAAGGCCATGTCCAGCACCAGCACGCGCTTGTTCTTGAGCGAATCCGGCACCTCGCCGTTGACGATGCGCTGCGCCAGGCCCTCGACGATGGCCGTCTTGCCGACGCCCGGCTCGCCAATCAGCACCGGGTTGTTTTTGCTGCGACGCTGCAGCACCTGGATGGTGCGGCGGATCTCATCATCGCGGCCGATGACCGGGTCCAGCTTGCCCTGGCGGGCGCGCTCGGTGAGGTCCAGCGTGTACTTCTTCAGCGCCTCGCGTTGCCCTTCCGCCTCCGCGTTGTCCACCGTCTGGCCGCCGCGCACCGCCTCGATGGCCGCCTCCAGCGCCTTGCGCGTCAGGCCATGGCCGCGCACGACGCCGGCCAGGTCGGTCTTGGCATCGCTCAAGGCCAGCAAGAACATCTCGCTGGCAATGAACTGGTCGCCCCGCTTGCCAGCTTCCTTCTCGGCCGCCTGCAACAGGCTGACGAGGTCCCGGCGGGCCGGCACCGTGGGGCCGGCGCCGCTGCCCTGCGGCTGGCCGGCCCGCCGCCCCTCCCGCGCCTTCTACACGCCCGGTACGTTGCCGCCGGCGCGCTGCAGCCGCGCGCGCGGCCCGTCATCCTGGGCCAGCATGGCGGCCAGCACATGGACGGGCTCGATGTAGGGGTTGTCACGGGCAATGGCCAGGCTCTGGGCCTCGCCCAGGGCTTCCTGGAAACGGGTAGTGAATTTGTCGGCACGCATGGATTGATCCTCCGGTTGCGTAGCCAAGTGGGCGCGGCAAGACGCTTTTCAAGGTGCGTCAGATCAAGGCCTGTGCGACTCTCATGCCCAGCCAGGCCGCCAGCACGGATCCGGCCACATGGGCCAGCGCGTGGCCCAGCGCCAGACCCAGCTCGCCGTGCTTGAGCAGCGCCAGCGACTCGCCCGAGAAGGCCGAGAAGGTCGTCAGCCCGCCCAAGAAGCCGGTCACCAGCAGCAGCCTCAGCAACTCGTTGGGCTGGCGGCCCAACCACTCCAGCGCCATGCCGATGAGCAACCCGCCGAGGATGTTGACCAGCAGCGTGCCCAGCGGAAAGCCGCTCCAGCGGGTGATGAACAGCAGGCCGACCTGCCAGCGGGCCAGCGCGCCCAACGCCGCGCCCACGGAAACCGCCAGCATGTTCAACATGCATTGCTCCCCGCGATGCCCCAACGCGCCAGCGCCGCATCGTCCGCCACGCGGGCGTCCACCCAGCGGGCGCCTTCGGCCGTGTATTCCTTCTTCCAGAACGGCGCCTGGGTCTTCAGGTAGTCCATCAAGAATTCGCAGGCCTGGAAGGCCTGACCGCGGTGGGCACTGGTCACCAGCACCAGCACGATCTGGTCCCGGGCCTGCAGCAGGCCCACGCGGTGAATGACCTTGGCCGCGCGGATGTCAAAGCGCGCCAGCGCCTCGTCCACCATCGCCTCGATGGCGGCCTCGGTCATGCCGGGGTAGTGCTCCAACTCCATCTGGCTGACCGCCGCGCCGCTGCCCAGCTCGCGCACCGTGCCGACGAAGGCCACCACGGCGCCGACGCCGCCATCCGCGGCCCGCAACGCCGCCGCTTCGGCGCCCAAGTCGAAGTCCACCGTCTGGATGCACACTCTGCTCATGCGCGGATTCTCACCTCACCGCGCGGTGAGATTCACCTGTTTGGGCCGCGACGCGCCGGGCGGGCGACGCATACTGCGCGTTGTTTTTATTAAGAAGTAAGCGAGGCCAACTCATGGCTCTGATGGATTTCATCAAGAAGCAGTTCATCGACGTCATCCAGTGGACGGAAGACGTCGATGGCACGCTGTCCTGGCGCTTCCCGATGGCCGGCATGGAAATCCAGAACGGCGGCACGCTGGTCGTGCGCGAATCGCAGGCGGCCGTGTTCGTCAACGAAGGCCAGGTGGCCGACGTGTTCGGCCCAGGCACGTACAAGCTGACCACGCAGACGCTGCCGGTGCTGACGTATCTGAAGAACTGGGACAAGCTGTTCGAGTCGCCGTTCAAGAGCGACGTCTATTTCTTCAGCACCCGCCAGCAGATCGACCAGCGCTGGGGCACCAGCCAGCCGGTGGCCATCCGCGACAAGGACTTCGGCGCCGTACGACTGCGTGCCTTCGGCAACTACGCCTACCGTGTGGCCGATCCCAAGGTCTTCCATACCCAGGTCTCGGGCACGCGCGAGCGCTACACGGTGGCCGACCTGGAGGGCCAGCTGCGTGGCCTGATACTGCAGCACATCAGCGACGCGGTCGCCAGCAGCGGCACGCCCTTCCTGGACCTGGCGGCCAACCAGGTCGAGTTCGCCGCAGCGCTCAAGAACGCCACCAGCGCTGACTTCAGCGCCCTCGGCCTGGAGCTGATCTCGGTGACGATGCAGAACGTGTCGCTGCCCGAGGAGTTGCAGAAGATCCTGGACCAGCGCATCGGCATGGGCATCATTGGCCAGAACATGGGCCAGTTCATGCAGTACCAGGCGGCGCAAGCCCTGCCCGAGATGGCCAAGGGTGCGGCAGGCGGCGGCAGCGGCATGGCCGGCGAGGCCATCGGCCTGGGCGCCGGCGTGGCGCTGGGCCAGACGCTGGCGCAGACGCTGGGCCAGGGGCTGGCGGGCGTCGGCGCCGCCGCCCCAGCGCCTGCGGTCAGCAAGCCCGACGACATCGTCGCGCTGCTGGAGAAGCTGGGCGACCTCAAGGCCAAGGGCATCCTGACCGACGAGGAATTCGCCGCCAAAAAAGCGGATCTCCTGAAGAAGCTTGGCTGAGCCAGCCCAGCGCCGTTGGCGCGCCAGCTGCCCCAACTGCGGCGCACCGGTCGAGTTCGCCAGCGCGGCGTCCACCACCGCCGTCTGCGGCTTTTGCCGCAGCATGCTGCTGCGCGACGGCGAGGTGCTGGCGCGCATCGGCCAGAGCGCCGAGATCTTTGAAGACTATTCGCCGTTGCAGCTGGGCGCGACCGGACGCTGGGCGGGCAGCGGTTTCACGGTCGTGGGCCGCGTGCAGCTGGGCTCGGAGCTTGGCAGCTGGAACGAATGGCATCTGCTGTTCGACGCCGGTGACACTCCACGCGTCGCCTGGCTGAGCGAGGACAACGGCCGCTTCGTCCTCAGCCTGGAAGCCTCCCTCACCGAGACGCCCCCCACCGATCCGCAGGTCGGCCTGCCGCTGACGCTGGCCGGGCAGCGCTGGCAGGTGGCGGCCGTCGTCGAGGCCCAGGTCCGCGCCGCCGAGGGCGAGCTGCCGCGCGCACCCAGGTCCGGCCGCGTCATCGAGTTGCGCAACGAGCGCGACGAGCTTGGCTCGTTGAGCTACCGCGAGGATGGCACGCTGGGCTGGTCCATCGGCCGCGGGGTGCAGCTGGCCGAACTGGCGCTGCAGGGCCTGCGGCAGACGGCCGAGGGCGAGTCCGTCGCCGAGGCGAAGTTCAAGGGCCGGGCCATCGCCTGCCCCAACTGCGGCGCGCCGTTGGAACCCAGGCTGTCACAGACCAAGAGCATGGTCTGCGGGCAATGCCATGCGCTGGTGACCCTGCCCGAGGGCGACGCCAAGGCGCTGGGCTTCACGGTGCAGTCGCCCGAGCACCCGCCGCTGATCCCGCTGGGCCGCAGCGGCACGCTGGCCCTCGACGGCGCGCAGGCGCAGAGCTGGCAGGTGGTGGGCTACCAGGAGCGCTGCGACATCCCGGAAGACGCCGAGGATGAGCAGAGCTTCTGGCGCGAATACCTGCTGTTCAACCGCCTGGCCGGCTTTGCTTTCCTCGTCGACACGCAGGAGGGCTGGAGCCTGGTGCGCACACTGACCGGCGCGCCCGCCACGCAGCGCAACAGCGCCACCTGGCAGGGGCGCGCCTACGAGCAGCGCTGGACCTACCAGGCCAAGACCACCTATGTGCTGGGCGAGTTCTACTGGCCCGTGCGGCTCGGCGATCAGGTGCAGGTGACCGACTACGCCAGCCGCGACGGCCGCTTCCTGCTCAGCCGCGAGCAGCAGGGGCCCGAGGTCACCTGGAGCGCCGGCCAGACGCTGACCGCCGCCGAGGTGCGACAGGCCTTTGGCCTCAGCGCGCCGGCCGTCGAGTTCGCGCGCGACGCGTCGGCGTTCAAGAACAGCGGGGCCAAGCTGCTGGTCTACTTCATCGTGGGCCTGTTCCTGCTGGTCATCCTGGGCACGCTGATGCGCGCCTGCGCCAGCGACGACTGCCAGAGCTACAAGGACAGCTTTGGCCCCGACAGCAGCGAATACCGCCAATGCCGCGCGCGCTCCAGCGGCAGCGGCCTCTACATCCCCAGCGGCGGCAGCTACGGCGGCTACAGCAGCGGTGGCGGCAGCCACAAATAGGAGAAGGACATGACCTTAGATTGGCTCAAGCCCGAAGTCATCCTCGGCACGACGATGTACGCCGTCATCGGCGTCGTCATCTTCTGGGTGTGCTTCATCGTCGTGGACAAGATCACCCCCTACAAGCTGTGGGAGGAGTTGGTCGAGCACAAGAACCTGGCGCTGGCCATCGTGGTCGGCGCGATGTGCATCTCCATTGGCAACATCGTCGCGGCTGCCATCCATGGCTGATCCGAACGTCTAGGAGCCTGTCGGGCTTTGGGCGGGAGCGGCATGCGGCTCAGCGGGCCGGCAGGATGCTCCCGTCGCAGGGCCCGAAACCGATGCGCCTGAAGCCAGGCTTGTGCGCACTGGCGCGCAGGCCCAGTTGGTCGCCGTCCTGCAGGAAGGTCCGTTGCTCACCATTGGGCAGGCTGATCGGCTGCTTGCCACCCAACGTCAGCTCCAGCAGCGAGCCCGCCTCTTGCGGCGTCGGCCCACTGAGGGTGCCGGTGCCCAGCAGGTCGCCGGGCTGCAGGTTGCAGCCGTTGCTGGCGTGGTGGGTCAGCATCTGCGCCAGCGTCCAGTAGGCATGGCGCAGGTTGGAGCGCGACAGGCAGATCGGCTCGCTCATCGCGGGCGTCTTCAGCCAGATCTCCAGCTCGATGTCGAACGCGGCGCTCGCACGGTGGGCCGGCGAGTCCAGATAGGGCAAGGGCTGCGGGTCACCTTCGGGTCGGGTGAACGGGATGCGGAACGGCGCCAGCGCCTCCATCGTGACGATCCATGGCGAGATCGTCGTGCCGAAGTTCTTGGCCAGGAAGGGGCCCAGTGGCTGGTACTCCCAGGGCTGGATGTCGCGCGCCGACCAGTCGTTCAGCAGCGTCAGGCCGAAGGCATGCTCGTCGGCCTCGTCGATGGAGAACGGCTCGCCCAAGGCATTGCCGGGGCCCACGAACAGGCCCAGCTCCAGCTCGCAGTCGATGCGGGCGCTGGCCTGGAACACCGGCGCCTCGGCATCGGGCCGCTTGACCTGGCCCCTGGGCCTGCGCAGCGGCGTGCCGCTGACGACGATGGAGCTGCTACGGCCGTGATAGCCGATGGGCAGCCACTGGTAGTTGGGCAGCAGCGGGTTGTCGGGGCGGAACAGCCGGCCGACCGCGCGCGCGTGGTGGATGCCGGTGTAGAAGTCCGTGTAGTCGCCGATGCGGCAGGGCAGCGTGTACTCGGCCTGGGCCTGCGGCAGCAGCGGCAGCTCGGGCGCGCCGGCCTTGAGTGTGTCGAACAGCCGATGGCGCAGCGCGCGGCGCTCGTGGCCGGGACGGGCCATCAGCGCGTTCAGGTCATCAATGCCCCAGCCGGTCAGGTCCAGGATCTGGTCGCCGATGCCCACGCCCACACGCCAAGGTTCCAGGCTGGCCGCGCGGCGGAAGCGGCAGAACGGCAGGTTCTGCAGCGGGAAGTCGGTGGCTGGGTCATTGGCCGAGGCGACCCAGGAGAGCGCCGCGGCGTCGTGCGTGTGGTCGATCATGGCTTGAACTCGTCTTTCAGGCCTTGCCAGCAGTCGGCGTAATTGCGTTCGAGGGCTGCGTCCCGCAGCGCCCAGGCCGTGGGCCGCAGTGGCCAGCGCGTCTCGAACATGAAGGCCAGGGTGTTGTCGAGCTTGTGTGGGGCCAGCTCGGCATGGCTGGCGCGGTTGAAGGCCTCGGCATCCGGCCCGTGCGGCACATGGCTGTTGTGCAGGCTGGCGCCGCCAGGCTTGAAGCCCTCGGGCTTGGCGTCGTACTGGCCCAGCACCAGACCCATGAATTCGCTCATCACGTTGCGGTGGTACCAGGGCGGGCGGAAGGTGTCCTCGGCCACCATCCAGCGCGGCGGGAAGATCACGAAGTCCACATTGGCCCAGCCGGGCGTGTCGCTGGGGCTGGTGAGCACCGTGAAGATGCTGGGGTCGGGGTGGTCGAAGCTGACGGTGTTGATCGTCATGAAGCGCGCCAGGTCATAGCGATAGGGCGCGAGGTTGCCGTGCCAGGCGACGACGTTGAAGGGACTGTGGCGCTGCGTCGCCCGCCACAGCCGGCCGCCGTAGCGCTTGACGATCTCGTACTCGCCCTCCTCGACCTCGTGCCAAGCCGTGGGCGCCTCGAAGTCGCGCGCATTGGCCAGGCCGTTGGAGCCTATGGGCCCCAGTTCGGGCAGCCGGAAGGCGGCGCCGAAGTTCTCGCAGACATAGCCGCGTGCCGGGCCATCCAGCGGGTCGACCTTGAAGGCCATGCCGCGCGGCAGCAGCGCGATGAAACCGGGCGCGACCTCCAGCCGCCCGAGCTCGGTGGTGATGAGCAGCCGGCCCTGCTGCGGCACCAGCAGCATCTGCGCATCGGCGTTGACCAACGCACGGCGCCCCATGGGGCGATGGGCCACATAGGCCAGCGCGCCCATGCCGGTGCAGCCCACCTCGCCGTTGACGGCGTAGCTGCGCAGGCCGTCGATGAAGTCGCCGTCGCCGTCCAGCGGCGTGGGGCCCCAGCGCAGCGGATCGGGTGGTGCGTGCTCGCCCTGCGCGGCGCCGCTCTTCCAGTGCGCGTGGGCCAGCGGCTGATAGCCACCCACGACCGCCGAGGGCAGGCGGCGGTACAGCCAGCTGCGCTGGTTGTCGGCGCGCGGCGCGGTGAAGGCGCTGCCGGACAGCAGCTCGGCATACAGGCCCAGCGGCGGGCGCTGCGGGCTGTTGCGGCCTATGGGCAGCGCGCCAGGCACAGCCTCGCTGCTGTGCTGGTTGCCCAAGCCGGTCAGGTAAGTCAAAGAGGTCAGCTCAGTCATGGGGTTGGTTGCGCGCCAAGGCGAAGGCCTGTCTCAGCACCTCGCGGTCGCCGATGTGGTTGCACAGGATCAGGGTCAGCCGCGCCAGCCAGTCCAGCGCCTGCTCGTCGCTCAGGCCGGCCTGGGCGGCGATCAGCTCGGCATAGAAGGCGTCCGCCTCACCCGCGAAATTTGGGGTCAGGTTCAATTTGCTCATTCGGGTCTCCCCTGGGCGCGAGCCAGCGCCGCCCGCACCGCGGCGGCGTCGAAGCGATGCCAGCGCGCGGCGACGATGGCGTCGGGCCGCACCAGCACCACGCTGCCCGGACGGGCGCCGTAGCGCGTGGCGGCCAGGCCCTCGCCGGGCACGGCGACAACGCGCAGGCCCGGCAGCTCGACCGGCCAGCCAAAGGCCAGCAGCACGAAGCCGCGCCCCCATTGCTCGCTGAGCCAGCCGCCGTCCGCCAGCGGTGCGTCCGGCGCGGGGCACCCGGGCGCGGGACCGCCAGTCCAGGCCTCGCCGTCGGGCGTGCTCAGCGGCGAGTCCAGGTGTTCGGTGGGCGTGGAGAGCCGCCCGCTGTTGACCAGCGGCTTGGCGAATTCGGTGCGCGCTGCCAAGTCCAGCGCAGCGCGGCGCAGGCGCAAGCTCAACGCGCTCTTGGGGCTGATGAACTCGGTCGCTCGGGTCGAGTGGCCGATGTTGTCGTCCGCCGCCTCCATGCGCTCGAATTCGTAGGCATCCAGCAGCGCCTCGCCGCCCTGCCCTTGCAGCACGGCGGCCAGCTTCCAGCCGAGGTTGTCGGCGTCCTGCACGCCGCTGTTGGCACCGCGTGCGCCGAAGGGCGAGACCTGGTGGGCCGCGTCGCCAGCCAGCAGCACTCGCCCCACGCGAAAGCGCTCGGCGCGCCGGCAGCTGAACTGGTAGATGGACGACCACACCAGCTCGAAGTCCGCACTGCCCAGCATGGCTGCCACGCGCGCGCGGATGCGCACCGGGTCGCGCTCGGCCTCGGCGTTGGTGTCCCGCCCCAGCTGGAAGTCGATGCGCCACAGGCCGTCTGCCTGCGCATGCAGCAGCACGGACTGACCGCGGTGAAAGGGCGGGTCGAACCAGAACCAGCGCTCGGGCATGGCCGGATCGAGCCCTCGTGGCTTCACCCCCGGCGCCAGGCGCACGTCGGCGATCAGGAAGCGGTCCTCGAACACCTGGCCCGCGAAGCCCAGGCCCAGCAGCGTGCGCGTGGGGCTGCGCGCGCCGTCGCAGCCCACGACCCAGTCGGCGCGCATGTCGAACAGGCCGTCGGGCGTGCGCACGGTCAGCGTGACGCCATCGGCGTCCTGCTCCAGGCCGATCAGCTCGTGCCGGCCGCGCAGCTCGATGCGCTGATCCAGTTGCGCGGCACGCACCAGGCGCGCCTCGACCTGGTCCTGCTGCAGGTTGACCATGGCTGGCAGCTTGTGGTCGCCTGAAGGCAGCAGGTCGAAGGCATAGGCCTCGCGCTCGCCATGGAAGACGCGGCCGCGCTGCCAGCGCACGCCCTTGCGCACGATGGCCTCGCCCACGCCGAGGCGGTCGAACACCTGCAGCGTCTTCTGGGCCCAGCAGACGGCCCGCGAGCCGCTGCCGATGTGGTCGTTGTCGTCGATGACGACCACCGGCACGTCACGCCTGGCGAGGTCCAGCGCCAGCGTCAGGCCCACCGGGCCGGCACCGACGATGACCACCGGCCGGCGCTGCGGCTGGCCGGAGCGCTGCTCCAGGCTCTGCTGGTAGGGGTAGCGGGGCAGATCCATGGATCAAGTCCCTTCGAGCGCCTGCCACATCTGCACGTCGCGCTCGGCGGTCCAGACGCGCGGGTGGGCGATGCCGCCCGCCTCGTCGTAGGCCCGCGTCACGTCGAAGGGCATGCAGTGGTCGAAGATGACCCAATGGCCGTACTTGGGCCTCAGCGCCGCCATGGCACGCTGGTAGACCGCCTTCAGCGTCTCGCCGGCCTGCACGCCGGCCTGCACCACCGCGTACAGCTCGCTGACGAAGGCCCGCGTGCCGGCCAGGCCGGCGGCCACCTGCTCAGCCCCCCGCAGCGCCGGGCCCCGGCCAGGCACCAGCGCGGCGGGGGCCAGCGCCGCGATGGCGTCCAGCGTGGCCGGCCAGTCGGCAAAGTGGGCGTCACCGCAATAGGGCGTGGCGTCGAACTCCACCAGGTCGCCGCTGAACAGCACACGCTCCTGCGGCAGCCAGGCCACCGTATCGCCGGCCGTGTGGCCGCGGCCGGGCGAGAACATCTGCACCTCGACGCCGCCCAGGTCCAGCGTCAGCCGGCCGCTGAAGGTCAGCGTGGGCCAGGTCAGCCCCGGCGGCACCAACTCGACATTGCGGAACAGCCGCGGAAAGCGGCCGATCTCGCTGGCCTTGTCCTGCTCGCCGCGCTCCTTGATCAGCGCCAGCGTGCCCTCGCTGGCGATCACCTGCTCCAATCCCTCGGCCTTGAACGCCGACGCGCCCAGCACCCGCACCGCGTGGTAGTGGCTGAGCAGCACGTACTTGATGGGCACGGCCGACACGGCGCGGATGCGCCGGATCACGTCGGCCGCCATGACGGGCGTGGCCTGGGTGTCGACGACCATGGCGGCATCGCGGCCGATGATGACGCCGGTGTTGGGATCGCCCTGGGCCGTGTAGGCCCAGGCATGCTCGGACAGGCGCTCGAACGTGACCTGCTTGTCTTCCAGGTCGGCCTGCGAGGCGAAGGCTTTGGTCGTGCTCATGGCATC
The DNA here is from genome assembly GCA_046294815.1 of Roseateles sp. GTDB lineage: Bacteria > Pseudomonadota > Gammaproteobacteria > Burkholderiales > Burkholderiaceae_C > Pelomonas. Next base: position 22,987 of record JBKBOJ010000013.1, read on the forward strand.
TCCAGCGGACAGGCCGGCAATTTAACTCAATACGAATTAATTCACCAATATAGAATTTTCCGCATGAAGCAACCCCGGGGCATACAAAGCATCGAAGTGGGCGGCCAGCTGCTGCTGGCGCTGGCCCACCAGGGCCGACCCATGGCTTTGAAGGACTTGGCGCGCGCGGCCGGCATGACGCCAGCCAAGGCCCATCCCTATCTGGTGAGCTTCATCAAGCTGGGGCTGGTGGAGCAGGACGGTGGCAGCGGACCCTATGGACTCGGGCCGCTGGCGTTGCAGCTGGGCCTGATCAGCCTGCAGCAGTACGACCCGGTGCGCCTGGCCACGCCGGTGATCGAGACCCTGGCGCAACAGTTGGGGCACACCGTGGCCATCGCGGTCTGGGGCACGCGTGGCCCCACCATCGTGCGCGTCGCCGAGGGGCCCACGCCGGTGCACATCAGCATGCGCCACGGCACCGTGATGAGCCTGGCCGGCACGGCGTCGGGCCGGCTGTTTGCGACCTGGCGCGGCGACGAGGCCGCCGCGCTGGGCGAGCCCCTGCCGGACGCCGCGCTGATGGCGGCGGTGCGCGAGGCCGGGCTGGCGCTGTCGCGGGATGGCGTGGTGGCCGGCGTCAGCGCGGCTGCGGCGCCGGTGTTCGACGCGGCCGGCCGCCTGGTGCTGGCACTGACCGCCATCGGCCCGAGCGCCAGCTTCGACACCTCGCCCAGCGGGCCGTTGGTGGCCATGCTGCGCGACGCGGCGGCGCTGCTGTCACGCCGGCTGGGCCACGCCGTCGCGTAAACAGGCGAGGGCCCCACTGGGACCCTCGCGACAGGCGTGGCGCGCCAAGAGATCAGTCCAGCTTGGCCAACATCGCGGCCTCGGTGGCGGCGTCCCAGGCCAGCGGATACAGGCAGCGGGCGCTGCTCAGCAACTCGGGTCGGCCGCCCCACAGCGCGATCTGCTCGCGCACGGTGGCGAAATCCACGCTCATCAGCACCGCCGGCGCATCGACGCGCGGGTTGTGGCGCGGCGTGGTGTGCGGCAGCAGGCCCAGATAGCGGCGGTAGAAGGCCACGTGCCGCGGGTTGACCTCGATGACCAGCCGCTCGCAGCGCGCGCGGCGATGGGCATGCAAATAGCCCAGGTGGAAGAGCTGGGCCAGCACGCGCTTGGGGTCGTAAGAATGCCTGTCGACGGCCAGACTGCCGAACTCGCACAGCTTCACGCCCGCGACGCGCCACTCGGCCAGCTCCGCCTCGAACAGCAGATCGGCCTTGAGTCCGCCGACGCCATCAAAGCGCACGGACAGCGTGCCGACGATGCGCTCCCCGTCGCGAGCGGTGCAGACGACGTCACCATCCTCCTGGCGGCTGCTGAAGCGCTCGCGCGTCACGGCCAGGCCGCGGTCGGCATAGCGGCGCTCCACCAGCCCCAGCGCCTCGCCATCGAGCGATCCGAAGTCGCTGTTCAGCTCCAGCGGTGGACCGCCGACGGGGTTGAGCGCCGCGCGGCGGCTTTCCTGAAACATAGAGATCATCGACTGCATCCTTCACGACGCAACAAGCATCGGGCTGCGAAGTCTATGGAGTGCAAGGTGACTTTTCCCCGCAACTCACAGACCGATACAACTGCATCCTTGACTCACGCGGGTTTGCCCTTGGGCCCGCTTTGAGACAAGAGCAACGGCGCATACGTGCTAGGCGCGACCTCTGATCAGGACGCGTAACGGGTGGCAAGCCGGTTCATGTTGGTCATCGAGAGGCGGTGCATCTCCAGCAGCGCGATGAGGCCGTTGCGGTGCAGCTGCAGCACCTTGTCGTCCGGCAGCTCGGCGTACTTCTTCTCGTCCAGCGCCAGGAAGCCCTCGACGTCGAGCTTCTCGCCGTTGGGCAGCGTGGCCTCGAAGCGCATGTCCTGCAGCAGCTCCATGTCGGCCAGAAGTTCGCAGATCAGCCGGGTGCGCTCGGCCTCCTGCTCAAAGTTCTCCAGGAAGGCCTTGGCGTTGAGCAGGAACTCGGTGGGCTGGCCGTCCTTGAACAACGCCTCGCCGGTGGTCTCGTTGAAACCGGCCCACTGGCTGTCGTAGCAAACCGCCAGGTTGTTGCCCGTGTCGTCCACGCGGGCCATCGCGAAGGGATAGCGGCGCACATAGGCCGGCACGTAGTTGCCGGTCCACTTGTCGCTGTCGACGAACAGGTTGGAGCCCGGCTTGAGGCCCAGCACGGCCAGCGGCGCAACCGCCTGCTTGCCATTGGCGTCCGGCGCTCCGGCGCGCACGAAGACGATGGGGTACTCCTTGCAGGCATCGGCGAACTCGACAGCGGCCAGAAACACCGAGTTCTGCTCGGCCGCGCGGCTCACCACGGTGCGCTGGGTGTCCAGCTTCAGGTTCTTGTGGACTTCGCGGTCCAGCGGCAGCAGTTCGCCGTACATCGGGGGATTGCTCATGCTTCTCTTTCTACAGGTTCTTCGGCCAGCCGACTGACCAGCACTTTGTCCACACGCTTGCCGTCCAGGTCCACGACCTCGAACCGCCACGCGTCCCACTCCACGACATCGGTCGTGCGCGGCAACCGCCCCAGCAACAGCATGATCATGCCGGCCAGGGTGTTGTAGCGCCCACGGTCCTCTTCGGGCAGTTCCTTCAGCCCCAGGCGGTCCTTCAGCTCGGGCACGGGGATCAGGCCGTCCATCAGCCAGCTCCCGTCCTCGCGCTGCACCGCCCAGGCGTCGCCATCGCTCGGGGCGTTGAACTCCCCGGCAATGGCTTCCAGCACGTCGCGCACGGCAATCACGCCCTGCACCTCGCCGTATTCATCGACAACGAAGACCAGCGGCGCGTCCGACACACGGAAATGCTCCAGCAGCTCCAGGCCCGACAGCGTCTCGGGCACGAACAGCGGCGGCTCCAGCCCCGCAGTCAGGTCCAGCGCCCGCCCCTCCAGCATGCCGGCCAGCAGCGCCGGCGCGCTGGCCACGCCCAGCACCTCGTGCAAGCCGCCGCGGCAGACCGGATAGCGGCTGAAGCCATGCTCGCGCAGCACGGCCAGCACCTCGGCCGGTGTCGCATCCACGTCCAGCCAAGCGATCTCGGCGCGCGGAATCATCATGGAGCCGATCTGCCGCTCGTCGAGCCGGAACACGTTGCGCACCATCTGATGCTCATGCTGCTCGATGACGCCGGCATCCAGGCCCTCCTCCAGGCTGGCGGCGATCTCCTCTTCCGTCACGCCGCGCTGGACCTTGTCGCCCAGCCCCAGCACGCGCAGCGTCGCCTCGGTGGCAAAGCTCAGCAGCTTCACCAGTGGGCGCGTGGCCGTCGAGATCAGGTTCATCGGCGGCGCCACCAAGCGCGCCACCGTCTCGGGATAGATCTGGCCGATTCGCTTGGGCACCAGTTCGCCGAACACGATGGTCAGCAGCGTGATGATGACCACCACCAGCGCGGTCGAAGCGATCTCGGCCGCCTCTGCATGCAGGCCGAAGGTGTGCAACAGCCACTGCGACAGCGGCCCCGAGAACGCTGCATCGCCCACGATGCCGTTGAGCACGCCAATGCCGGTAATGCCGATCTGCACCGTCGACAGGAACTTGGTGGGGTTGTCGTGCAGGTCCATCGCGGCCTGCGCACCGCTGGCCCCACTCTCCACCATGACCTGCAGCCTGGCCTTGCGGCTGGCGGTCAAAGCCATCTCCGACATCGCGAACAGGCCGTTGAGAAATATCAGGAAGAGAACGAGAGCGGTATCCATCGAGTGCGTCACCACGGGCGAGGCCCGGAAGCAACGCGGGGTCAAAATCAAAGGCCGGGAGCCTAGCAGATGCCCGCCAGCCGGCCCAGGGTGACATCCCTTGCTCGCGGAACCAGGAAGAATCGCGGGCATGAACTACCTGATTGGCGATGTCCAGGGCTGCTGCGAAGCGCTGCAGAGGCTGCTGCGGTGCCTGGACTTCTCACCCTCGCGCGACCGGCTCTGGCTGCTGGGCGACCTCGTCAACCGCGGCCCGGCGTCGCTGGCCACGCTCAGGACGCTGGTGGGTCTGGGCGGCGCCGCCACCTGCCTGCTGGGCAACCACGACCTGCACCTGCTGGCCGCCGCCCACGGCGTGCGGCGACCCCACGCCGGCGACACGCTGAACGACATCCTCGCCGCCCCCGACCGCGCCGCACTGATGGACTGGCTGCGCCAGCAGCGCATGGCCGTCTTCGACGCCGGCTGGCTGATGGTGCATGCCGGCGTGCCGCCGCAGTGGAGCCGCGACGACACGCTGACGCTGGCCGGCGAGGTCGAGGCCGTGCTGCGTGGCCCCGACCTGCCCGACTTCCTGCGCGCCATGTACGGCAACGAACCCGCACGCTGGCAGCCTGATCTGAAGGGCAACGACCGGCTGCGCTTCACCGTCAACGCGCTGACCCGGCTGCGCTTTTGCAGCGCGGATGGCACGCTGGACTTCAAAACCAAGGATGGCGCCGCCGCCGCACCGCCGGGGTTCATGCCCTGGTTCGACGTGCCCGGCCGGCGCACCGCGGGCGTGCCCATCGCCTTCGGGCACTGGTCCACGCTGGGCCTGCTGGAGCGCCCCGATCTGCTGGCACTGGACACCGGCTGCGTCTGGGGCGGCCGACTGACTGCTGCGCGCGTCGAGGGCGAGCGACGCGACATCATCCAGGTGGACTGCGAGCAGGCCCAGCGGCCGGGCGCCTAGCCCTTGCAGGACCAAAGCGCGCCCGGCCCAAAGCCCGACAGGCTCCTACAATGCACGCCGCCGCAAGCCTTGGTGGGGTGGTTTGATCCCACGGTCTTGTTCAATCGGCGCCATAGGCGGCGATCGCGCCGTCGCCCCTTCGGAGCGGCGACCTGGGCGACGGCAAAACCGCTGCATGACAATTCGGTTCTTTCCGCGGAGGCTTGGGGGAGTGGTTTAACCCAACGGTCTTGAAAACCGTCGGCCGGTCAAACGGCCCGTGAGTTCGAATCTCACAGCCTCCGCCAGCGCATCAGTTCGGCCCGGGCCGCGCCGCGGGGCTGGACGTGCGGCGGGCACGGCAATCTCCCAGCCCTGGCCAGCCAGGCTGCCGCCGGCCAGCGTATGCTCCACTTAACTCATTCACCGCGCGGACACCTTGACTGACCTGCACATCGCCGTCGTCGACGACGAGGTCGCCATCACCGAGCTGCTGGCCCGCTATCTCGCGGGCCATGGCTTTCGCACGACACAGCTGCACTCCGGCCGTGCGCTGATGGAGACCATGGCGAGCGACCCGCCCCTGCTGGTGCTGCTGGACCTGGGCCTGCCCGGCGAGGACGGCTTCGCGATCGCCCGCCAGCTGCGCGAGCACTGGCAGTGCGGCCTGGTCATCATCACCGGCCGTGGTGACGCGGTCGACAAAGTCGTGGGCCTGGAGATAGGCGCCGACGACTACGTCACCAAGCCCTTCGACCTGCGCGAGCTGGTGGCCCGCATCAAAGCGGTGCTGCGCCGCATTGCGCGTCCGATGCCGCCAGATGCGCCGCCCGAACGCGCCGCCGTCGCGGCGCCGCGCACCGAGACCGGTCGCGAATGCCTGGCTTTCGAGGGCTGGCGGCTGGACCCGGCCGCGCGCCGGCTGACCGACCCGGACGGCCAGGAAGTGGTGCTCACCGCCGGTGAGTTCGACCTGCTGCAGACCTTTGCCGAGCACGCCGGCCGCGTGCTGTCGCGCGACTTTCTGCTGTCGCAGACGCGTGGCCGCGAGGCCGGTCCCTTCGACCGCACCATCGACGTCCAGGTCGGGCGCCTGCGCAAGAAGCTCGAACCCCAGGCCGAGACGCCGCAGCTGATCAAGTCGGTGCGCAGCGCGGGCTATCTGTTCACGCCGACCGTCACCAGCGTCGGGCGCGAGCCGCGCTCAGCCTCATGAACCCGCCGCTGCAGGCCCTGCCCGCCGGTCTGGACGACCGCACGGTCTTCCGCACGCTGTTCTCGGCCTACCCCGATGCGCTGCTGCTCGTGGACGCGGCCGGCCTGATCGTGCTGGCCAACCCCGCGGCCGCCGGTTTGCTGGGCTACACGGTCGACGAGCTGACGGGTATCAGCGTGGACGCGTTGGTGCCCGACAGCATCCGGCCGCGCCATGCGTCCTACCGCGAAGCCTATGGCCGCGCGCCACGCGCGCGGCCCATGGGCACGCACACCGAGCTGGTGGCCAAGCGACGCGACGGATCGGAGGTGATGGTCGAGATCGCGCTGAGCCCGCTGCAGGATCAAGGCCTGCCATTCGTCGTCGCGGCCATCCGCGACATCGCCGGCTATCCACGCGTCAAGCAGGCGCTGCAACGCGCGCGCTACAGCGAACACCTGGCCCAGCTGGGCCGACTGGCGGTGGACGCGCGCGACCCGCAGTTGCTGCTGCAGCAGGTGCCTGCCATCGCGGCCGAGGCGTTGGAAGTCGAGGCCGCATTGGTGTTCCTGCTGGAGACCGACCGCCGGGCGGTGCGCGTCGCCGGCGGTGTGGGCCTGATCGCTGGCGAGTCGCTGGGGGCGACGCTGCCGCACTGTGGCGACTCGCCGCTGGGCTATGTGCTGACGCAGGACAGGCCGGTCGTCGTCGGGGACTTCCGCACCGAGCAGCGTTTCACGGTGCCGCCCGCCTACCTGGAGGCCGGGCTGGTCAGCGCACTGGCGGCACCGCTGATGGACCGCGGCCGCGTCATCGGCGCGCTGATGGTGAGGTCGCGCCAGCAGCAGCGCTTCGGCGGCGACGAACAGCGCTTCCTCGAATCTCTGGCCAGCCTCTTGGGCACTTGCCTGCAGCGGGCGCAGACGGAGGAAGCGCTGAACCACGCACAGCGCCTGGAAAGCGTGGGGCAGCTGACCGGCGGCATCGCGCACGACTTCAACAACCTGCTGACCGTCATCCAGGGCAACCTGCAGGTGTTGGAGGAGTTGCCCACGCTGGCGCAGGACGGCGGCGCGCAGCAGCTGGTCAAGGCGGCCATGCGTGCCTCGCGCCGCGGCGCGGAGCTGACGGCCAAGCTGCTCGCGTTCTCGCGCCGCCAGGTGCTGCAGCCCAGCGCGGTGGACGTGCGGGGTCTGCTGCTGCCGCTGGCCGACATGCTGCGTCGCACGCTGGACCAGCGCATCCGCATCAGCGTGGACGTCGCCGCCGACTGCCCCATGGTGCTGGCCGACGCCGGCCAGTTGGAGGCGGCGCTGCTGAACATCGCGATCAATGCGCGCGACGCGATGCTGGACGGCGGCGAGCTGCGCTTTCGCGCCGCAGCGGCCGCAGCGGCAGCGCTGCCGATCGGCGTGCGCGGCGAGCTGGCGGATGGCGATTTCGTCTGCATCACGGTGACCGACACCGGCACCGGCATGCCCGAGGCGGTCAAGGAGCGGGCGTTCGAACCCTTCTTCACGACCAAGGAGGCCGGCCGCGGCACCGGACTGGGGCTGAGCGCCGTGTACGGCTTTGTCAAACAGTCCAAGGGCGCCGTCGCGCTGGACAGCGCGCCCGGCGAGGGCACCACGATCAGCCTCTACCTGCCCGTGCCCCAGGGTGTGCAGGCCGGCCACGCCGACAACGAGGCGGGCGGCGCCACGGTGCCGCCGGGGCTGCGCGTGCTGCTGGTGGAGGACGACGCCGAGGTGCGGGCCGTGGCGCAGCGCTTCCTCACCGGGCTGGGCTGCGAGCTGAGCGCCTGCGCCAGCGCCGAACAGGCGCTGAGCTTGCTGACGCCGGACGCCGCCTTCGACCTGCTGCTCACCGACATCGCGCTGGGCACCGGCATGCGCGGCACCGAGCTGGCGCGCATTGCGCAGCAGCGCCTGCCGGGATTGGCAATACTGCTGATGTCGGGTTTCTCGGCCGAGCTGCTGGATGCCGACCGCGAGTCGCCCGCCGACTGGGAGCTGCTGCCCAAGCCCTTCAGCCGCGGCCAGCTGGTGCAGGCCATCGCGCGCGTGTTGGGCGTGTAGCGGCCGTCTTGGCCCGCTGACGGGCCTCGCGCCGCAGTTGGACCGCATCGGTGCGAGGCAACACGGCGGCCGCCCGCGAGAGGCGGAACACGCGCAACGCGGTGCTCACCTCGTCGGACTGCGACAGCATCTGCCGCGTCGCCCCCGCCAGTTGCGCCACCAAACCTGCGTTCTGCTGCGTGAAGCCGTCGAGCTGCTGGATGGCCTGCTGCATCTGCGAGATGCCCTGCAACTGCTCCTGGGCACCGCGGTCGATGTCGGCGATCAGCGTCGCGAAGCTGACGGTGGAGGCCAGGGTGTCGTCGATGCTGGCGCGCGCACTGGCCGCCTGCTGTTCCGCCGCCTGCACCTGCTCGGTGGACGACAGGATGAGCTGCTTGATCTCGCGTGCGGCGGCAGCGCTGCGCTGCGCCAGCGCCCGCACCTCGCCCGCCACCACCGCAAAGCCCCGCCCATGCTGGCCCGCCCGTGCCGACTCCACCGCCGCGTTGAGCGCGAGGATATTGGTCTGGAAGGCGATGCCGTCGATGACCTGGATGATGTCGCCGATGCGGCGGGACGACGCGGCGATGCCGCTCATGGCCGCGGTCACGCTGTGCACGACCTCGGCGCTGCGGCGTGACGACTCGCGCAGCGCCTCGGCCACGCGGCTGGCCTGGTGGGTCGCTGCGCTGCTCTGGCGCACCGTGGCCGTGATCTGCTCCATGCTGGCAGCGGCCTGCTCCAGGCTGGCGGCCTGGGCTTCGGTGCGGCCGGACAAGTCCTGGCTGCCCTGCGCGATCTCGCGGCTCACGCCGTCCATCTGCTCCAGCTCGGCACGGGTGTCGGAGACCAGCGAGCGCATGTTGACCGCCAGCTGCGACAGCGCGGCGGCCAGCTCGGCGCCCAGACGGCTGTTGCTGGGAGGCAAAACCTGGCTCAGGTCGCCGGCCGCCAACTGGTTGGCATAGCGCTCAAGGGGCTCAAGGGCTCGGCGCTGGCGGCGGTGGGCCCAGGCCGCAGCGCCCACCGAGGCCAAGGCCACAGCGGCCAGCGCAGGGGCGGGCCCGAGCGCGGCCAGACCCAGGCCCAGCGCACCGACGCCGGCATAGCCTGGCGCCAGCCGCAGCCATGGCATGGCCTGCAGCCATGTCGCCAGGCGGCCACGCCAGTCGCGGCGCTGCAGCTCACCGCCGCGCAGCGCATGCAGCAGCACGCCCGACTGCTGTTCCTCGCGCATGCGCGCATACAAAGCCTCCGCCGCCTCGATCTCGGCCCGGCTCGGGCATGAGCGCACCGACATGTAGGCCACGGGCCGGCCGTTCTCCAGCAGCGGCGTGACGTTGGCCTTGACCCAATAGTGGTCACCGTTCTTGCGGCGGTTCTTGACGATGCCGGACCAGGGATGGCCGGCCACGATGGTGTCCCACAAGTCACGGAAGGCCTCGGCCGGCATGTCCGGATGACGCACCAGGTTGTGGGGCTGGCCCAGCAGCTCGTCGCGCGAGTAGCCGCTGACCTCCACGAACGTGGCATTGCAGTGCAGGATGCGGCCCTGCAGGTCGGTGGTGGACACCAGGTTGCGGTCCTTGGGCACCTCGTACTCGCGTTGGGTCACGGGCAGGTTGACTCGCATGTGTTCTCCATGCCGCACAGGCGGCGTCCAGCTGGGGTCAGCGGTTCAGCACGCGAGGGCTTCTGCGGCCAGCAACTGCTGCAGCGCGGCCGCCGGGGCCGGGCGGCCGAAGTGGTAGCCCTGCATCTCGTCACAGCCCTGCTCGCGCAGGTAGTCGCGCTGCAGCGGCCCCTCCACGCCCTCGGCCACCACGCGCAGATGCAACCGGTGGGCCAGCGCGATGACGGCATCCACAAGCGCTGCACCGTCGGGCTGCTCGCCGATACGGCGCGTGAAGGACTGGTCGATCTTCAGCGCATCCAGCGGGAAATGCTGCAGATAGGCCAGGCTGGAGTAGCCGGTCCCGAAGTCGTCCAGCGCCAGTTTGACGCCCAGCGACTTGATGCGCTGGAGCATCTGGATGGCGGCCTCGGGGTCGGTGATCAGCATGCCCTCGGTGATCTCGATCTCCAGCCAGCGGGCGTCCACGCCATGGCGCAGCAGCGCACGGGCGACGACCTAGTCCAGGTCGCCGGCGGCGAACTGCCGCGCCGCGACGTTGACGGCCACGCGCACCAGCGGCTGCCCCGCGTCCATCCAGGCGCGGATCTGCCGGCAGGCGGCGTCCAGCACCCAGGCGCCGATGTCCAGTATCAGGCTGCTCTGCTCGGCCACCGGGATGAACTGGCCCGGCGGCACCAGGTCGTCGCCGGCGCGGCACCAGCGCAGCAGCGCCTCGGCGCCCACCAAGCGGCCGGTCCGGGCATCGACCTTGGGCTGATAGTGCAACAGCAGCTCGTTGCGCTCCAGCGCCCGGCTCAGCGCAGCCTCCATCTCCAGCCGCGCCACCGCCTCGGCGTTCATGTTGCTGGTGTAGAAGCAGAAGCAGTTGCGCCCCTGGGCCTTGGCGCGGTACATGGCGGCGTCGGCGTCGCGCAGCAGCTCGACGGGGCCATTGCTGCCGTCCGTCGGGTGCAGGCTGATGCCGATGCTGGCAGTCACGTAGGCATCGCGGCCGCCGGCCAGCGGCACCGGTGCGGCCACCGCGGCCAACAGCTGGCCGGCCAGCGTCGCCACCTCGGCCGGCGAGCCGCAGTTCTCCACGATCACCAGAAACTCGTCGCCACCCAAGCGGCCCAGCACGTCGTCCGGCTGCAGGCATTGCTGCAGGCGCGTGGCCATGCAGACCAGCAGCTCGTCGCCGGCCGGGTGGCCCAGGCCGTCGTTGACCGTCTTGAAACCATCCAGGTCGATGACCAGCACCGCCGTCGTGCAGCCCAAGCGGCGGCCGCGCGACAGCACCTGGCGCAGCCGCTCCTGCAGCAGCACGCGGTTGGGCAGGCCGGTCAGCGCATCGTAATGGGCCAGCCGCTCCACCTGGGCCTCGGCACTCTTGGCAACCGTGACGTCGGTGAAAACGCCGACGTAATGCGTCACCCGGCCCGTCCCGTCGCGTACCGCGTTCAGCGTCAGCAGTTCGGGGTAGATCTCGCCGTTCTTGCGGCGGTTCCAGATCTCGCCCTGCCAGCGGCCTTCCCGCAGCAGCGTGCCCCACATCTGCGCGTAGAACTCCGGGCCGTGGCGGCCGGACTGCAGCAGCTTGGGGGACGCCCCCACCACCTCGTCGGCCGCATAGCCGGTGATGGCCGAGAACGCGGCGTTGACGGTCTGGATGCGGGCATGGGCGTCGGTGATCATGACGCCATCGCGGATGTTCTCGAAGGCCGTGGCCCATTGCTGCCAGCGAGCCTCCTCGCGACGGCGCTCCGTCACGTCGCGGCTGAGGCCGAACACGCCCAGCAGCTGGCCCGACGCGTCGTGCAGGGCGCCGCTGGTCGTCATGTAGATGCGCTCGCCGTCGGCCGTGTGCAGCGTCAGATCGCGGTGCACGGGGTGTTCGGCTGCCAGCGCCGCTTGGTCATGCGCCGCCAGCCGCTGCGCCTGCTCGGCGGGCAGCAGCTTGTCCACCGTCTGGCCCAGCAACTGCTCGACGCCTGCGCCCAGCAAGCGGCCGGTCTCGCGATTGGCGAACAGGTAGCGGCCCTGCAAGTCCTTCACGTAGATGGCATCGGTGGAGTTCTCCGCGATGGCCTCCAGCAGCCGCCAGGCCCGCTGGCGCTGCGCGCGCTCGGCGCGGCGCAGTTGCTGCGAGCGGCGATCGCGCAGGCGCAACAGGCGGTACAGCAGCAGGCCCGTGACCAGCACGAAGCCCATGCCCTTGAGCCGGCCGAAGTCGACCAGCTGCGCGCCGTCCTGCGCGATGGCCGCCAGCACGCTGTCGGAGTAGCCGATCCAGGCCAACCCCAACACCACGTAACTCAGGGCCACCCAGGCCGGGTAACGGTGGCCGGCCAAGCTGCTGCCGGCCTCATCGGCCGGTGCGCGCAACCCGGTCTGCTCGGTCATACACCCCCCCCTGGCTGGATGTCTCGATGTCGGACGGCGGAATCACTGCAGCGTGCGACCCACCGGTGCGAGGCAACCCTGGATGTAGGCCTCCAGCCGGCCCAGGTCGGGGATGCCGATGTCACGCCGGCCCTTGCCGGTGAAGCAGATCAGCTGCAGTCGCGCCAGCTTGGACAGCGCACGGCTGACGGTCTCCAGGGTCATGCTCAGGTAGTTGCCGATCTCGGCGCGCGTCATGCACAGCGAGAACTCGTCGGTGCGCAAGCCGCGGCGCGCGCGGCAGTCGGCCCAGTAGCGCAGGAAGTCGGCCACGCGCGCATCCGCCGGCAGCGTGCAGACCGACATCATGGACTCGCGGTCGCGCGCGATCTCGCCGCTCATGGCCTCGTGCACGCGCACCATCAGCTCCGGATGTCGCGCGCAGGCCGCCAGCAGCTCGTCGTAGCGGATGGTCCAGACCTCGCCAGTGTCCATGGCGATGGCATCGCAGGCATGTCGGCCCTGGGCGATGGCGGCAAAGCCCAGCCAGTCGCCGCGGAACTTCAGACCCACCACCTGCTCGCGCCCGTCGGCGGCCAGGCTGCGCTGCTTGAACGCGCCGGAGTTGATGATGTAGAGCTGGCTGAAGGGCTCGCCCATCTGGTAGAGCGCATCGCCAGCGCGCACGATGCGGCGCTGCGGCTGCAGCGTGCGGCTCAGCAGCTCCAGCGTTGCCGCGATGCGCTGGCTGCTGCCGCACACGTCGTCGGCCGCCGGGTGCGACGGCGGAGCCGGCACGCGGCTGGTTCGCATCTCGCGGGTGCGGGGTGTGGCGTTGAGCATGTGCGTCTCCGTGTAGCAGAAGTCTTCATGCTAGGAAACAGGCGCAAACGCCCAAGCAATGCCCCGCATCAGTCGGTGACGCTGCGTCAACGAACTGCAAACGGCGTGTAACAGCGGCACCCGTTCGGTCACTGGCTGGTCAGCCAGGCGTGCGCTTTGATCGGGGTCAAGGCACCGCGCTTGGGCATCACTAGGCTTCGCGTCATTGCAAAGGCGCACCTGCGTCCAAGGTCCAGACCATGTATCCCGACTCCTGGCTGAGCCGCCTGACCTCGCACGAAAGCCCGCCTGCGGAAGACGCGCAGGCGCTGCTGCGGCGCGCGCAGGCGCTGCAGCAGGAGGCGTCGCCCGCATGCCGCCCGCTGGCCGGCAAGCGGCTGGGACTGATGAGCGCCCATCCGGAGGACGAGGACGGCCGGTTGTTCGAGCAGGCGGCCTGCGAGCTGGGCGCTCATGTGGCGCGCATTGCTGCGCCCGCCGAAGCAAGCGACGGCGACACCCAGCGGCTGGCCGACATCGGGCGGCTGCTGGGGCGGCTTTACGACACGGTGGAATGCCAGGGCATGGGCGCTGCGACGGTGCAGCGCCTGGCGCAGGCGGGCAACCTGCCGGTGCTGCCGGGGTTGGCCAGCAGGGAGCACTGGCTATTCCAGCTGGCCCAGGGCTGGCCGGCGCCGGCCCCGCTGGCGGACCGACGGCGCTGGCTCGTCCAGGCCGCGCTGCTGGCGGCGCTGGACTGAGCCTATCGCACCTGCACCCAAGCCAGCTCCAGCCAGTTGTCGGGCCGGTGCACCGGCGTCACGTTGGCACGCGCTGCCCAGGGAATGATCTGGCGGTGCAGCGGGATCACGGCCACCTGCTCACGCAGTTCGGTCAGCGCGGCGCGGATCAGCGCCTCGCGCTTCTTCGGGTCGGGCTCCACGCTGCTCTGCGCCATCAGCGCGTCGGCACGGTCGTTGCGCACGTTGCCGAAGTTGTAGTAGCCCACGCCCTTGTCGCCGCGGTTGCGGTAGAGCGGCGTCAGGATGGTCTCGGCGTCGGTGATGCTGCCGCCCCAGCCGTACATGAACAGGCTGGTGTCCAGCTTCTCCAGCTTGGGGAAGTACAGCACGCGCGGCATGGCGTTGACGCGCACCTTGATCTTCAGCTGCGCCCACATGGCGGCGAGCGCAGCGCAGATCTGCTCGTCGTTGATGTAGCGGTTGTTGGGGCAGTCCAGCGTCACCTCGAAGCCGTCGGGGTAGCCGGCCTCGGCCATCAGCCTGCGCGCCGCGGCGATGTCGAAGGGCAGCCGCGTCTGCAGCGCCGGGTCGTCGAAGGAGGCATCCGACGACGGCGTGAGTCCGCCGGTGGGCTGGGACAGCCCCGCCATCAGCTTGGCCCGCAAGGCCTCGATGTCGATGGCCTGGTAGAGCGCGCGGCGCACGCGCAGGTCTTTGAACGGGTTCTTGTCGCCGGGCACCTTGCCGTAGAGCAGCCTGTCGCGCGCCTGGTCCATGCCGATGAACACGATGCGGTTCTCCGGGCCCTCGATGACCTTGACGCCGGCGGTACTGCGCAGCCGCGCGATGTCGCGCGGCGCGGGGTCGTGCACGAAGTCGATCTCGCCGGAGATCAGCGCGGCCAGCCGCGTCGCGTCGCTGGCAATCGGCGTGAAGACCACCTCCTGCACATTGCCCTGGAACTTGCCCCACCAGTTGGGGTTGCGCTTGAGCACGGTCTTGATGCCCGGCTGGCGGCTGACCAGCATGTAGGGCCCGGTGCCGTTGGCATGCAGCGCGGTGTGGCTCTCTTCCTTGTTCTTGAAGTCCAGCGGCCGGGTGACGCGATGCGTCTCGCACCACTTGCGGCTCATGATCCACAGCTGGTCGATGTGCTGCAGGAAGATGGGGTTGAAGGTGGCGAGCTGGAAGTCCACCGTCAGCTCGTCCACCCGCTTGGGCGTGCCCACCGCGTTGGCATAGACGGCGATCTGCGAGGTGGGCTCCTTGGCGCGCTGGATGGAGAAGACCACGTCGTCGGCCGTCAGCGGCGTGCCGTCGTGGAACTTCACGCCCGCGCGCAGCTTGAAGCGCCAGCTCAGCGGGCCGGTCTGCGTCCATTGCTCGGCCAGGCCCGGCACCAGGCCCAGCCGGGCGTTGCGGCTGGTCAGGCGCTCATAGATCTGGCCGTTGACCATGTTGGTCAGGCTCTCGTTCTGCGAGTGCGGATCCATGGTCTGCGGATCGCCCTGGTTGGCCCAGCGCAGCGTCTGCGCCGACGCCCCCAAAGCCAAGCCCAGCAAGGCCATGCCAATCCAACGCTTCATCATCTGTCTCCCAACGGCAAGGGCGGCAGTTTAGGAGCGCGGCCCCGCGCCCTAGCTCTTGGGCGGCTTCCAGAGGTCGTCCAGGTGCTTGAAGCCCCAGGACTCGGGCGGCTCGCGGCCCACGATGCGGTCGCTCTCGCCCGGCGCCGACAGGTCCAGCAACTGCACCGGGATGGGCATGGCGGACTTGGTCGAGAAGAACACCTTCACGCGTGGCGCCACCAGTGACGCGGCGTTCTGCTCCACCACCACGGCCAGCCGGCCCGACTTCAGCCGCACCAGCGTGCCGGTGGGGTAGATGCCTATGCTCTTGACGAAGGCCTGGAACACGACGGGGTCGAACTGCCCCTGCCACTGCGACATGCGCTGCAATGAGCCGGCCGGGTCCCAGGCCGACTTGTAAGGCCGCGTGGACGTGATCGCGTCGTAGACGTCGCAGACCGCGCCCATGCGCGCGAACAGGCTGATCTGTTCGCCAGCCAGCTTGTGCGGATAGCCCGTGCCGTCCATCTTTTCGTGATGGTGCAGGCAGACGTCCAGAGCCGAAGCGGGCACATTGGCACTGTCCTTCAACAGCTCCCAGCCACGCTCGGGATGACTGCGCATGATGCTGAACTCCGCATCCGTCAGCGCGCCGGGCTTGTTCAGCACCTCCAGCGGCATCTGCATCTTGCCCACATCGTGCAGCAGACCGGCCAGGCCGGCCTCACGCACCTGCTCGTCCGGCAGGCCCATGTGGCGGGCCAGCGCCACCATCAGGCCGCACACGGCCACAGAGTGCATGTAGGTGTAATCGTCCTTGGTCTTGAGCCTGGCCAGGCTGACGAAGGCCGACGGGTTGCGCGCCAGCGAGGTCGCGACCTCGTCGACGATGGGCAGGCAGGTCTCGGAGTCGATGGCCTTGCCCAGCCGCGCTTCGCTGAACAGCGCCATCACGGCCGCCTTGCTGCGGCTTAGCACCTGGGCGGCACGGCCCAATTCGTCCTCCAGGCAGGCACGCGGCTCGGGCAACGGACGCGCCGAGGCCGGCTCAGACGACGGTTCGGTGGCCGGCGCTGCCGGTACCGCGGGCACCGGTTCGGCCTGGGCCACGGCGACCACGTCACTGCCCTTGCTGCTGTCTATCCAGACGGCCGGCACGCTGCTGCCCTTCAACGCCGCCAGGTCGGCAGGGTCGCGCAGCACGAACTTGGTCTTCCAGAACGGGTGAGCCAGCCAGCTGCCCTCCAAGGACTGGATGAACATGCCCAGCTTCACGTCGGCGGTTGGAATTCTTTTCAGCATGGCGAGCGAAGCTTCGATGACACCGAGTATCGATCGCCTCCATGCAGCCGGCTGTGCAGACTTGCACGCCTGCCGCGCATTTCATGCGCCATCGACAGCAGGCAAACTCGGCGCACAAAAAAGCCGCCTCTCGCGCACGAGGGCGGCCGTTGCTGGCGCGCAGCGGTGATCAACGCATCTTGGGCTGCGGCACCGTGGCCAGCTCAGTGGGCAGGCTGGCGATGTAGTTCGCCATGGCTTTGAGCTCGGCGTTGCTGAACTGCTTGACTTGCCCGGCCATCACGCCATTGCTGCGGCCGATCGTGTTGTTCTTCTCGGTCTTGTAGGCCTTCAGCGCAACGGTCAGATAGTCCGCATGCTGGCCGGCCAGCTTGGGATAACTGGGGTCGATCGGCTTGCTGAAGTTGGCGCCATGGCAGGAAATGCAGGCCCCCTTGGTCAGCAGCTCGGCCACGTTGGCGGGCGCGGCCGGCACGCTCTCGGGCGCCGCCGGCAGCTTGGCCTGCTGTTCGTAGAAGGCGGCGATGTCGGCCATGTCCTGTTCAGACAGCGAGGCCGCGATGCCGCGCATGGTCGGGTGCTTGCGGTCGCCCTTGGCATAGCCCTGCAGCGCCGCGACGATGTACTTGGCGTTCTGGCCCGCGATCATCGGGACCTTGTGAACCTCGGGGAAGCTGGCCTGGTAGCCGGGGATGCCATGACAGCCTATGCACATGGCGATCTTCTTCTCGCCGGCCTTGGCGTCCTGGGCCCAGGCGCCTTGAGCGCCGAAGGCAGCGGCCAGGGCAAGCGAGATCTGCAGCAGTTTTTTCATGGTCCCCAGTGAGGTCGTGTTCTTAGGCGGCGCCGATTATAGGAGGCCTCCTATACTGACCCGGCCCCCTCCAGCTCGGGTTTTGCCCCGGTTTTCCCCGATGAAATTCCAAGGTTCCGATCAATACGTCGCCACTGCTGACCTGATGCTTGCGGTCAACGCCGCAGCCACCTTGCAGCGCCCGCTGCTCATCAAGGGCGAGCCCGGCACCGGCAAGACCATGCTCGCCGAGGAGGTGGCCAGCGCCTTGGGAATGCCGCTGCTGCAGTGGCACATCAAGAGCACGACCAAGGCCCAGCAAGGTCTGTACGAGTACGACGCGGTGAGCCGGCTGCGCGACAGCCAGTTGGCCGGCATCGAGGGCAGCGAGCGCGTGCGCCACATCGAGAACTACATCGTCAAGGGCGTGCTGTGGCAGGCCTTCGAGTCGGATCGGCCGGTGGTGCTGCTCATCGACGAGATCGACAAGGCCGACATCGAATTCCCGAACGACCTGCTGCGCGAGATCGACCGCATGGAGTTCTACGTCTACGAGACGCGGCAACTCGTCAAGGCGAAGCACCGCCCGCTGGTCTTCATCACCAGCAACAACGAGAAGGAGTTGCCCGACGCCTTCCTGCGCCGCTGCTTCTTCCACTACATCAAGTTCCCCGACGCCGAGACGATGCGCAAGATCGTCCAGGTGCACTTCCCGACGCTCAAGCAGGACCTGCTGGCCGCGGCGCTGAAGAACTTCTACGACGTGCGCAACCTGCCCGGCCTCAAGAAGAAGCCCAGCACCTCCGAGCTCATCGACTGGCTCAAGCTGCTGGTGGCCGAGGACGTGCCGGTGCACGCGCTGCAGGCCCGCGACGACAAGGTGGTCATCCCGCCGCTGGTCGGCGCGCTGCTGAAGAACGAACAGGACCTGACGCTGTTCGAGAAACTCGTGTTCATGCAAAGAAGCAACCGCTGATGGCACAAGACTTTGACCGCGCGGTGCGCGAAGGGCTGGCCGACGCGGTCGGCTTCGTGGGCGGCGCGCTGGCCGGCTGGTGGCTGGGCCGGTTGCTGGGCGTCGATTTCATCAACAGCCAGGCATGGGACATGGCGCAGATGGCCGCGCTGGTGCTCATCGTCGTCGGCTGCGGCGCGGGCCGCTTCGTCGCGCGGCGGCTGCTGCTGCGCGACAAGCCATGAGGCCGGTGGCGCCGGTCACGCTGGCGGCCGGCCCCATACGCCTGGTGCCCCTGACGCCGGCGCATGTGCCCGGCCTGCAGGCGGCGGCGGCCGATGGCGAGCTGTGGAACTTGCGCTACACCAGCGTGCCGGCGCCCGACGAGACATTGGCCTATGTCGAGACCGCGCTGGCTGCCCAGGCCGCGGGCCACCGCCTGCCCTTCGCGGTGCTGGACGCGGCCAGCGGCCAGGTGCTGGGCTCCACCAGCTACCACGACATCGTGCCGGCCGTCGAACGCCTGGAGATCGGCTACACCTGGTACGCGCGCCGCGTGCAGCGCAGCGCCGTGAACACCACCGCCAAGCTGTTGCTTCTGACCCATGCCTTCGAGACGCTGGGCGCCCAACTGGTGGGCTGGCGCACCGACAACTTCAACCACGCCTCGCAGCGCGCCATCGAGCGGCTGGGCGCCAAGCGCGACGGCGTGATCCGCCACCACGCGCTGCGCCGCGACGGCACGGTGCGCGACACCGTGATGTACAGCCTCACCGCGGGCGAGTGGCCCGAGGTCAAGGCCCATCTGAACTGGCAACTGACAAGACCGAGACCATGAGCAAGACCTCCAGGCCCGCCGACGCAAGCTTCGACGTTGAAGCACTCTGGGCGCTGGAGCGCATCGGCGCACCCAGCCTCAGCCCCGATGGCGCGCAGGCCGTCGCCGCGGTCACGCGACATTCGATGCAGACCAACCAAGCCCGCAGCAGCCTGTGGCTGTTCTCCACGCTCGGCGGCGCGCCACGGCGGCTGACCGAGGCCGGCGACAAGGATGGCGCCCCGCAATGGAGTCCGCGCGGCGACCTGATCGCGTTCACGGCCAAGCGCGAGCAAGGTGGCACCAAGGACGAGGAGCCCCAGCTCTACGTCATCGCGCCCGACGGCGGCGAGGCACGCCGCGTGGGCCAGGTGCCCACCGGCGTGGAGGCCTTCAAGTGGTTTCCCGACGGGCGCCGCATCGCCTTCGTGTCCTGGGTCTGGCCCGACCGCAAGCCCGCAGCCCAAGCCGATGCGCTGCGCGAGTTCAAGGCGCGCAAGGAGAGCGCCTATGTCACCGACGAGTCGCTGTACCGCTTCTGGGACCACCACATCCCCGCGGGCCGCGTGCCGCACCTGCATGTGATGGACGTCGAGACCGGCAAGGCGCGCGACCTGTTCGAGGACAGCGCCTGGGAGCTGGAGCGCGCCGAGCCCGACGCGAACTGCTTCGACATCTCGCCCGACGGCCGGCGCGTCGCCTTCGTCTTCGACCCTGCGGCCGAGAAGCGGCTCGACAACCGCTACGCACTCGCAGAGATCGACGTGAAGACGCGCCGCGCTGAGGTGCTGCTGCAGGACGCCGACTGGCACTTCGACGCGCCGCGCTACAGCCACTCGGGCGCCCACCTGGCCTTCCTTGCCAGCCACCAGGCGCTGGGCCACAACCAGCCCGACCAACTGGCCGTGCTGGACCAGCGCGGCCGCTGGGCCGTGTTCAGCGACGGCTGGGACCACGAGGTCAGCGCGCCCCTGCACTGGGACGAGGATGACCAGGCCCTGCTGTTCGCGGCCGAGGACCGCGGCCGCCGCCACCTGTGGCGCTTCGCGCTGGGCGAGCGCCGGGCCGACATCGTTTTCAAGGGCGGCCATGTCGGCAGCTTTGCGCAGGCCAGCGGCTTCACCGTGGTCAACCACGACAGCGTGCAGTTCCCGCCGCGGCTGTCGGTGCTGGATGGGGAGGAGATCCGGCGCATCGAGGCGCTGAACGACGCGCGGCTGGCCGCGCACGCCTTCGGTCGCCACGAGGAGGTGACCATCACCGGCGCGCGCGGCGACGCCGTGCAGATGTGGCTGGTCTACCCGCCCAGCTTCGATGCGAAGAAAAAGCACCCGGTCATGCACGTCATCCACGGCGGGCCGCACAGCGCCTTCGGCGACAGCTGGCACTGGCGCTGGAACCACCAGGTGTTCGCCGCGCAAGGCTATGTGGTCGCCTGCGTGAACTACCACGGCTCTTCCGGCTTTGGCCACGAGTTCCTGGACAGCATCACCGGCCACTGGGGCGAGTACGAGCTGCACGACATCGAGGCCGGCACCGACTGGCTGCTCAGCAAGCGCTGGGCGGACCGCAAGCGCATGTTCGCCACCGGCGGCAGCTATGGCGGCTTCATGGTGGCCTGGATGAACGGCCATGTGAAGCCAGGCCGCTATCAGGCCTATGTCTGCCATGCCGGCTGCTTCGACTGGCAGGCCATGTACGCAGACGACGCCTACGCCTGGCACCGCAAGGAGCTGGGCGCCGCTTACTGGGACGACCCCGCCCGCGTGGCCGCGCAAAGCCCGCACGCCTTCGCCAAGCACTTCAAGACGCCCACGCTGGTCATCCACGGCGCGCTGGACTACCGCGTGCCCGACGCCCAGGGCCTGGCCTACTACAACACGCTGAAGTCGCTGGGCGTGCCGGCGCGCCTCGTGTGGTTCCCGGATGAGAACCACTGGGTGCTCAAGGCCCGCAACAGCCGGCTCTGGTACCGCGAGTTCTTCGCCTGGCTGAAGCAGCACGGCGGCGCATGAACCCTTGCTCACAGCCAGCGCAACCGGGCGCTTCCATAATCGGGCGACCATGCTGATCCAGTTCTTCTACGCACTGCGCGCCGCCAAGCTCAAGGTGACGGTGCCCGAGTACCTGACGCTGCTGCAAGCGCTGCAGGCGGGCGTCATCGCCGGACCGCAGGACGGCGGCGTGGCCAGCATCGACGACTTCTACTTCCTCGCCCGCACCAGCCTGGTCAAGGACGAAACCCAGTACGACCGGTTCGACCGCGCCTTCGCCGCCTACTTCAAAGGCGTGGAGACGCTGACCGACTTCACCGCCGAGGTGCCGCTGGACTGGCTGCGCAAGACGCTGGAGCTGGAGCTGACGCCCGAGCAGAAGGCGGCCATCGAGAAAATGGGCTGGGACGAGCTGATGGAAACCCTCAAGAAGCGCTTCGAGGAGCAGAAGGAGCGCCACGAGGGCGGCAACCGCTGGATAGGCACGGGGGGCACCAGCCCCTTTGGCAATTCGGGCTACAACCCGCAGGGTGTGCGCATAGGCGGCAAGGGCGGCCAGCGCGCGGCGGTGAAGGTCTGGGAGCAGCGCGCCTACCGCGACTACGACGACACGCTGGAGCTGGGCACGCGCAACATCAAGGTCGCGCTGCGCCGACTGCGCCGCTTCGCCCGCGAGGGCTCAGACCTTGAGCTGGACCTGGACGGCACCATCCACGGCACGGCCGCCAACGCCGGCCTGCTGGACATCCGCATGCAGCCCGAACGCCACAACAAGGTCAAGGTGCTGCTGCTGATGGACGTGGGCGGCACGATGGACGAGCACGTGCACCGCGTGGAAGAACTCTTCAGCGCCGCCAAGAGCGAGTTCAAGCACCTGGAGTTCTATTACTTCCACAACTGCGTCTACGACTTCGTCTGGAAGAACAACCGCCGCCGCTTCGCCGAGAAGCTCGGCACCTGGGACCTGATCCGCAAGTACAACAAGGACTACAAGCTCATCTTCGTCGGCGACGCGACGATGAGCCCCTACGAGATCCTGCAGGCCGGCGGCAGCGTCGAGTACAACAACGAAGAGCCCGGTGCCGAATGGCTGCAGCGCCTCACGCATGCCTTCCCCAAGTACGCCTGGATCAACCCCGAGCCGCAAGGCGTCTGGCAGTACCGACAGAGCATCGCGCTGATCCAGCAGCTGATGCAGCAGCGCATGTTCCCGCTGACGCTCGCCGGCCTGGAAGGCGCGATGCGCCTGCTCAGCAAATGAGGTAGCGGCACGATGACCCGACTGATTGCGCCGCTGATGTTCGCGGCGCTGCTGGCCGGCTGTGCCACCTCCCCCACCCCTTCCGGCCCCAAGCCGACGGCGACCGCCGCCCCGGTGCCCGAAGCCCCGGCCGTCTACAGCCTGGACATCCAGATCGAGAACGGCGAACGCAGCGGCGCGCTGCGCGAGCTGCTGGCCCAGCACCTGGACATCGCCCGCTACCGCGCCAGCGAAGCCGCGCTGAGCCGCGTGGAGCTGGCCCGGCTGGCGGCCGCCGCACCGGCGCAGGCGGCCGAACTGCTGCAGACGCAAGGGCACTTCAATGCGACCGCCCGGGTCGAGCGCGATGCCGACGACGGCACCCGGCTGCGCCTGGTCGTCACGCCCGGCCCGGTGACCCGCGTGGCCAGCGTCGCGCTCGACTTCCAGCAAGGCATCGCCGCCGACGACGCGCAAGCCTTGCGCGACTCGCTGCGCCGCGCCTGGCCGCTGCGCGAGGGCGATGCGTTCACGCAGTCGCAATGGAGCGCCGGCAAGAGCGAGCTGCTGGTGCGCGCGCGCAGCGGCGGCTTCCCGACCGCGCGCTGGGCCGAAACCGCCGCACGCGTGGACCCCGACACCCAGACCGCCGAGCTGCGCCTGGTGATGGCCAGCGGCAATCGCGCGCGGCTGGGCGAGCTGCGCATCGAGGGCCTGCAGCGCCAGGCCCGCGCGACGGTGCAGCGCCTGACCGGCTTCGACCACGGCGAGCCCTACACCGAGCAGAAGCTGGCCGAGTTCCAGGAGCGCCTGGCCAAGACCCAGCTGTTCGACGCGGTGCGCGTGCAGTTGCAGCCCGAGGTGGTGGCTGCCGACGGCACCAGCCCCGTGCTGGTCACGCTGACCGAGGCCGCGCTGCAGCAGGCCACCGTCGCGGTGGGCTACCACGCCAACACCGGCCAGAGCGTCAGCGTGGAGCACCTGCACCGCCGGCCCTTCGGCCAGTCGCTGCGCACCCGCTCCAAGCTGCAGCTCAGCCGCGAGCTGAGCGGCCTGGAGCTGGAGCTCAGCTCCCACCCTCAACCCGACCTGAAGCGCAACCTCGCCTCGCTGCAGTTCGAACAGGACCGCAGCGGTGAGACCATCGCGCAAAACCTGGGCCTGCGTCTGGGTCGCATCTACGAAGGCCCGCAGGACGAGCGGCTGAGCTATGTTGAGCTGCTGCGCGCGCGCGAGACCGTGGTGGGCCAGGTCAGCGCCAACCTGGCCGTGTCGCTGAACCAGCAGTGGATACGCCGCCGGCTGGACAGCGCGCTGCTGCCTACCACCGGCTACCAGGCCCTGCTGCTGGTGGGCGCGGGCCAGGTGCGCGCCGGCAGCCGCGACGACAGCGGCCCCTTTGGCCGCGTGCAGCTCAAACTGGGCCACTACAAGCCTTTTGGCGCCTGGCTGACGGCCTCGCGCGCTGAAGTGGCGCAGGTCATCTCGCGCGAGCAGGTCGGCGTGCCGGAGAAGCTGCGCTTCCTGGCCGGCGGCGACGAGTCCGTGCGCGGCTATGCCTACCGCAGCCTGGGGCCGGTCGAGAACGGCGTCACCGTGGGCGGCCGCGTGCTGGCCACGGCCAGCGTGGAGGTCGCGCGGCCGTTCACGATGAACCTGCCCAGCGTGCTGGGCGCCGTGTTCGTGGACGCCGGCAACGCCGCCTCGCGCTGGAACGACTTCAAGCCCGTGCTGGGCTATGGCGCCGGCGTGCGCTGGCGCAGCCCGGTGGGCCCGCTGCGCATCGACCTCGCCCGCGCGCACGAGACCGGCAAGTGGCGGCTGCACTTCAGTGTGGGGGTCACGCTGTGAGGCGCGCGCTGCGGCTGAGCCTGATCGGCGTCGCGGCCTTGCTGCTGCTCGGCGCCGCCTTCGTCACCTGGCTGCTGCAGCGCCCGTCGGGCAGCGCCTGGCTGCTGGCCCGGCTTCCGGGCGTGCAGGTGGAAGCCCCCGAGGGCTCGCTGCTGGGCGACTTCCGCGCCCGGCGCCTGCTGCTGAGCTGGGCCGGCGGCACGGCCGAGCTGCGTGGCCTGCGCTGGTCCGGCCTGGGCTTGAGCGCCGGCCAGCGCGAGCTGCGGGCGGCCGAGCTGGTGGTGGACGACATCGTCATCCGCACCCAGCCCAGCAGCGCGCCGCCGACGGCGCCGCAAGACCTGTCCCTGCCGCTGGGCCTGCACATTGCCAAGCTGTCGGTCGGGCGCCTGAGCTGGGCCGCGGACCAGCCGCCCGTGCAAGGCCTGGCCGCCAGCCTGGCCCTGCCGCGCCAGGGCACGCACGAGATCAAGCTGACCGGCGCACGCTGGCAGCAGCTGCTGCTGGCCGGCGAGCTGCGCATCGCCAGCGCCGCGCCGCTGCAGACCGAGGCCAGGCTGAGCGTGCAGCCGCATGACGAGACCGGCCTGCGCTGGCGGGCCGTGGCCGCCGCACACGGCCCGCTGGCGCAGCTGAGCGCCCAGGCCGAGGTCGTGGCGCAGCAGCAGACGCTGCAGCTCGAGGGCCAGATCCAGCCCTTCGCTCGCTGGCCCGTGAGCCGCCTGGCCGTGCGCGCCGACCGCTTCGACCTGGCCGCGCTGTCGGCGCTGGCACCGGGCCTGCCACGCACCGCGCTGAGCGGCACGGCAGAGCTCAACGCGCCGGCCCGCGACGCTGAGGCCACGCTGGAGGCCGAGCTCGCCAACGCCGCGCCCGACCGCTGGGACCAGCGCGCCCTGCCCGTGCGACGCCTGCGGGTCAAACTCGCGGGCCGACCCGACCAGCCCACCAGCCTGCGGCTGGCGGCGCTGGACGCCCAGCTGCTGGGCGGCGCCCGCGTGCAGGGCCAGGGCCGGCACGGCACCGACGGCGGCTGGCAGCTGG
>JBKBOJ010000014.1:0-47881 GCA_046294815.1 Roseateles sp.
GGGCTGGAGCCCAGGCGCAAAGCGGAGCTGGGCTTGATGCCCAGCGAGCATTTGCAACGCCGGATCAGCCCCCTTGCAGGCCCAACCCGAAGGGCCGGGGTGATTTGCGGGGCGATGCGGCGTTGCCGACTCGTTGTGGGGGATCCATCGCACGCCTCGTCGGCGCCTTGCCTCGCCCCGCAACTCTCCCCGGCGCGCTCCCGACCCAAAGCCCGACAGGCTCCTAGAGCTTGGCCGCAGGCGAGCCCTGCTCGCCCTGCAGCGAGGTCAGCCACTGGCGTATGCGCTCGGCGTCCGCGATCCGCGAGGCCTTGCCGCTGGAATCCAGCAACACCATGATCAGCTGGCGACCGGCCATGCGGGCCTGCATGACCAGGCATTTGCCGGCCTCGTTGATGAAGCCGGTCTTCTGCAGGCCGATGTCCCACATCGGGTTGGACAGCAGTCCGTTCGTGGAGCGGAACTGCACCGTGCGCTTGCCCAAAGCCACGCGCGCCTCGCGCGAGGTGGACAGGTCGCGCAGCAGTGGGACCTGGCTGCTGACCTTCACCAGCACGGCCAGATCCTTGGCACTGCTCTGGTTGCGGCTGGACAGCCCGGTGGGCTCCACGAAATGCGTGTCGGTCATGCCAATGCTCTGAGCCTTGGCGTTCATCGCCGCCACGAACGCCTGCAGCCCGCCAGGGTAGTGGCGGCCCAGTGCGTGCGCGGCGCGGTTCTCGCTGGCCATCAGGGCGAGGTGCAACATGTCGCCGCGCGACAGCGACGTGCCGACCGCCAGGCGCGAACCGGTGTTCTTCTCGGTGTCGATGTCCTCGGTCGTCACGGTGAGCTTCTCGTCCAGCGGCAGCCCCGCCTCGACCACCACCAGCGCCGTCATCAGCTTGGTGATGGACGCGATGGGCAGCACCGCCTGCGGATTCTTGGAGAACAACACCTCGTTGGTGTCCTGATCCAGCACATAGGCCACGCTGGAGCGCAGCGACAGCGGATCGTCCACCTCGTGCAGGCCCGCAGCCTGACCGAAGCTCGGCACAGGACGCGGCGCTGCGACCTGGCGCACCACGACGGACTTGACTTTGCGCGTCTTGACCGGCGTCGCCTTGGCCTGGGCAGTGCGGGAGGTCTTGGCGGGCGTTGCGGCAGCCTCGGCGGTGCCCAGGACGGGCAACAGCGCCAGGCTCAGGAGTGCGGTGGCAACGGAAGTCTTCAACGGGATCCCCAAACAGCGAGGCGGCAGTCTACGTGACCACAAAACCACCGGCAAGATAAGCACTTAGCCAACAAACCTAAAGTGACCTGAAAAGCCCGGCGGGCCTTGACGTCGCCCTGCCAGTAGACCGACTCCACCGCCCGGCGGGTATCCGTATCAGCCCGAGACACCGTGACAGGGCGGCCAGCCGCTGCTGGCACCACCGATTCTGCGGCCGCAGCAGCGCGCCGGAGCCCCGAGCAATGCGGGGTTTGCGCGCCAGATTCCACGCCGGCGAACGTTGTCAGCCCTGGGCCGCGACGCGTTCGGCATTGCTCTGCAGCTTGTTCAGCGCCGCCAGATAGGCCTTGGCGGAGGCGACCACGATGTCCGGGTCCGCACCCACGCCGTTGACGACACGGCCGGCGTGCTGCAGCCGCACCGTCACCTCGCCCTGCGACTCCGTGCTGCCGCTGGTGATGGCGTTCACCGAGTACAGCAGCATCTCGGCGCCAGACTCGACGACCGACTCGATGGCGCGCAGCGTCGCGTCCACCGGGCCGTTGCCGTCGCTCTCGGCGCGATGCTCCTGCTGGCCCACCGCAATGACGACCGCGGCATGCGGGCGCTCGCCGGTCTCGCTGCGCTGGGACAGCGACAGCAGCCGGAAATGCTCCTGCTCGGCGGTGACGGACTCGTCCATGACCAGCGCGATGATGTCCTCGTCGAAGATCTCGTTCTTGCGGTCGGCCAGGTCCTTGAAGCGCTGGAAGGCGGCGTTGATCTCGGACTCGCTTTCGAGCTGGACGCCCAGCTCCTGCAGGCGCTGTTTGAAAGCGTTGCGGCCCGACAGCTTGCCCAGCACGATCTTGTTGGTGGCCCAGCCCACGTCCTCGGCACGCATGATCTCGTAGGTGTCGCGCGCCTTCAGCACGCCGTCCTGGTGGATGCCGCTGGCATGCGCGAAGGCGTTGGCGCCGACAACGGCCTTGTTGGGCTGCACGACGAAACCGGTGGTCTGCGACACCAGCTTGGACGCCGGCACGATCTGCGTGGTGTCGATGCCGATGTCCAGGCCGAAGTAGTCGCGCCGCGTCTTGACGGCCATGACGACTTCCTCCAGCGAGCAGTTGCCGGCGCGCTCGCCCAGGCCGTTGATCGTGCATTCGATCTGCCGCGCGCCGCCGATCTTCACGCCGGCCAGCGAGTTGGCCACCGCCATGCCGAGGTCGTTGTGGCAGTGCACGCTCCAGATGGCCTTGTCGGAATTCGGCACCTTCTCGCGCAGACGGCGGATGAAGTCGCCATACAGCTCTGGAATTCCGTAGCCGACGGTGTCGGGGATATTGATCGTGCCAGCGCCTTCCTTGATGACGGCCTCGCAGACGCGGGCCAGGAAGTCGATGTCGGAGCGGTAGCCGTCCTCGGGTGAGAACTCAATGTCGCCACACAGATTGCGCGCAAAGCGCACGGCCAGCGTGGCCTGCTCCAGCACCTGCTCGCGGGTCATGCGCAGTTTCTTCTCCATGTGGAGCTCGCTGGTGGCGATGAAGGTGTGGATGCGCGCCCGCTGGGCCGGCGCGAGCGCCTCGGCGGCACGCGCGATATCGCGATCGTTGGCGCGGGCCAGCGAGCACACGGTGCTGTCCTTCACGGCCGCCGCGATGGCCTTGACGGCCTCGAAGTCGCCATTGCTCGACGCCGCGAAACCGGCTTCGATGACATCCACGCGCATGCGCTCGAGCTGCCTGGCGATGCGCAGCTTTTCCTCGCGCGTCATGGACGCCCCGGGCGACTGCTCGCCATCGCGCAGCGTGGTGTCGAAGATGATGAGCTGCTCGGTCATCACACGTTCTCCTCAAGTTGTTGGGGCACGGTCACGGGCGCACGCGACAGGCCGGACAGGATGGCCTGCATGGACGCACGCACGATGCTGCCATCGATGCCCACGCCGTGACGGGTCACGTCGCCGACGCGGATCTCCAGGTATGCGACGGCGCGCGCATCGGCGCCGCTGCCAATGGCGTGCTCGTGATAGTCCAGCACGCGCACCTCCTGACCCAGCCGGGCAGACAGGGCGTGGACGAAGGCATCGATGGGGCCATTGCCCTCGCCTTGCACGCGCCCCATCCAGCCGCCCAGCACGATCTCGGCGGACAGCCGCATGCCGCAGCCCGCCACCTCGGTCATCTGCGGCTGCACGACGGACACCGCCGCGTTGCCGATGCGGTACTCGCGCTCGAAGATGGCGTAGATGTCGGCCGCGGTCAGTTCCTTGCCGAGGTCATCCATGACGCGCTGCACGACCTGGCTGAACTCGATCTGCAGCCGGCGCGGCAATTCCAGGCCGTACTCGGCCTCCAGCAGGTAGGCGATGCCACCCTTGCCGGACTGGCTGTTCACGCGGATCACCGCGTCATAGCTGCAGCCCAGGTCCTTGGGATCGATGGGCAGGTAGGGCATGTCCCAGATGTCGCCGTCCTGGCGCGCCGCGAAGGCCTTCTTGATCGCGTCTTGGTGCGAGCCGGAGAAGGAGGTGTAGACGAGATCGCCCACGTAGGGATGGCGTGGGTGGACCGGGATCTGCGTGCAGTGTTCAACGCAGCGGCGCACTTCATCGATGTCCGAGAAGTCCAGCTGCGGATCCACGCCCTGTGTGTAGAGGTTGAGCGCGATGTTGACCAGGTCGACGTTGCCGGTGCGCTCACCGTTGCCGAACAGACAGCCCTCGATGCGGTCGGCGCCGGCCATCAGGGCCAGCTCGCCGGCCGCCGTGCCGGTGCCGCGGTCGTTGTGCGGGTGCACCGACAGCACGATGCTGTCGCGGCGTTCGAGATGGCGATGCATCCACTCGATCATGTCCGCGAAGACGTTGGGCGTGCTGTGCTCGACGGTGGACGGCAGGTTGATGATGCACTTGCGCTCAGGGCTAGGCTCCCACACCGCCGTCACCGCATCGACGACGCGCTTGCTGAACGCCAACTCGGTACCGGAGAACATCTCGGGCGAGTACTCGAAGCGCCAGTCCGTGCCCGGACGCGCAGCGGCCAGTTCCTTGATCTGCCGTGCATGCGAGGCCGCGAGTTCGACGATGCCGTCCTCGTCCTGCCCCAGCACGACGCGGCGCATGATGGGCGCCACCGCGTTGTAGACATGCACGATGACGCGCTTGGCGCCATCCAGCGCCTCGAAGGTGCGCTCGATGAGGTGAGAGCGCGCCTGCGTCAACACCTGGATGCTGACGTCGTCGGGGATGTGAGCGCCTTCGATCAACAGGCGCACGAAGTCGAACTCAGTCTGAGACGCCGACGGAAAGCCGACCTCGATCTCCTTGAAGCCGATCTTCACGAGCTGCTGGAACATGCGCAGCTTGCGCGCCACGTCCATGGGCTCGATGAGCGCCTGGTTGCCGTCGCGCAGGTCGGTGCTCAGCCAGATCGGCGCGCGCGTCAACTGAGCATCGGGCCAGGTGCGGTCCGGCAGAGCGATGGGCGCGAAGGGCCGGTACTTGAGCTGCGGTTGCTTCAACATGGTTGTTTCCATCCGGGGTGGGTGGGGCGCAACCGGCAGCCTTTGGATACACAAACGGCCCGCTGCGGTTGCAAACGGGCCGTTGGGGTCAGATGTGCGAAGGCGTGACTGACTAGCGAACCCGTGGTTCCTCTGGGGCTAGTAGCAGCAGGCCGGTCGCGAAATTCATGGACGCAGAATCTAGCACAGAAGCCTATTGGTGCAAGCCGCGCTCGTCGGGCTCGTCGGTGCTGACCGAGATCACGCTGACCGGCTTGCCCTTGGCTTTGCGCCACACATAGATGACGTAGCCCGACAGCCCGTACACGCAGAACACCCCGAACAGCACGCGTGCGGGGTCCAGCGCGGCCAAGCCTATGCCCAGCATGATGACGACCAACACAATGAAGGGCACGCTGCGCCGCCGGTCGAAGACTTTGAAGCTGTAGAAGGGCGCGTTCGTGACCATCGAAAGGCCTGCATACAGCGTCACACCATAGGCCGCCCAGGCCACCCAGCTGCCCGGGGCCACGCCGCTGTAGTTCGGGTGATCGACGACAGCCCAGATCAGGCCGATGACCAGCGCCGCAGCGGCCGGGCTGGGCAACCCCTGAAAGAAGCGCTTGTCGACGACACCGATGTTGACGTTGAAGCGCGCCAGGCGCAGCGCCGCGCCGGCGATGTAGACGAAGGCCGGAATCCAGCCCGGCTTGCCCATGTCCTTGAGCGCCCACATGTAGACGATGAGCGCGGGCGCGGCGCCGAAGGCCACCATGTCGGACAGACTGTCCATCTGTTCGCCGAAGGCAGACTGGGTGTTGGTCATGCGCGCCACTCGGCCATCCAGGCTGTCCAGGACGGCGGCGGCAAAGATGGCCACGCAGGCCACCTCGAAGCGCCCATTCATGGCCATCACGATGGCGTAGAAGGCGCTGAACAACGCGCCCAGCGTGATGGCATTGGGCAGGGCGTAGATGCCCTTGCGGCGGGGGCGGACGGCGGCGCTGGGCTCGTCGTCCTCGATCGGATCGGGAGTCATGGCCGGCAGGATAGCGCAGGGGGCGGCGCACAAGGCAAAGGGCCGACCCGTGGGGCCGGCCCTGTCACCTCACCTTGGAGCGGCGATCAGTTCTTGGCCTTGTCGACCAGCTTGTTGGCCTTGATCCAGGGCATCATCTCGCGCAGCTTCTCGCCGACCTGCTCGATGGGGTGCTCGGCAGTCAGGCGGCGGCGGCTGATCAGCGTCGGGGCGCCGGCCTTGTTCTCCAGGATGAAGGACTTGGCGTATTCGCCGCTCTGGATGTCCTTCAGGCACTGGCGCATCGCGTTCTTGGTGGCTTCGGTCACGACCTTGGGGCCGGTGACGTACTCGCCGTACTCGGCGTTGTTCGAGATCGAGTAGTTCATGTTGCCGATGCCGCCTTCGTAGATCAGGTCCACGATGAGCTTGAGCTCGTGCAAGCACTCGAAGTAGGCCATCTCGGGCGCGTAGCCGGCTTCCACCAGCGTCTCGAAGCCGGCCTTGATCAGCTCGACGGTGCCGCCGCACAGCACGGCCTGCTCGCCGAACAGGTCGGTCTCGGTCTCTTCGCGGAACGAGGTCTGGATGATGCCGGCCTTGCCGCCACCGTTGGCTGCGGCGTAGCTCAGTGCCAGGTCACGGGCCTTGCCGGTCCTGTCCTGGTAGACGGCGATCAGGTGGGGCACGCCGCCGCCCTGGCGGTAGGTGTTGCGCACCGTGTGGCCGGGGGCCTTGGGGGCCACCATCCAGACGTCCAGGTCTTCACGCGGCTGCACCTGGCCGTAGTGCACGTTGAAGCCGTGAGCGAAGGCCAGCGAGGCGCCCTGCTTGATGTTGGGCTCGACTTCCTTCTTGTAGACGTCGGCGATCTGCTCGTCGGGCAGCAGGATCATGACGACGTCGGCCGTCCGCACGGCTTCGGCGATCTCGGCGACCTTCAGGCCCGCGCCTTCGGCCTTGGCCCAGGAGGCGCCACCGCGGCGCAGCCCGACGGTGACCTTGCAGCCGCTGTCGTTCAGGTTCTGCGCATGGGCATGGCCTTGTGAGCCGTAGCCGATGATGGTGACGTTCTTGCCCTTGATGAGGCTCAGATCGGCGTCTTTGTCGTAGTAAACGTTCATGGTTCGCTCCAGGGGAAGAAGGTCCGGTCAGACCCGAAGAATGCGTTCGCCGCGGCCGATGCCGGATGCACCGGTGCGCACGGTTTCAAGGATGGATGCGCGGTCGATCGCGTCGATGAAGGCGTCGAGCTTGCTGGCGTCGCCAGTCAGCTCGATGGTGTAGGTCTTCTCGGTCACGTCGATGATGCGGCCGCGGAAGATGTCGGCCGTGCGCTTGACCTCTTCGCGCTCCTTGCCGACGGCGCGCACCTTGATGAGCATCAGCTCACGCTCGGTGTAGTTGCCGTCGGTGAGGTCGACGACCTTGACGACCTCGATGAGGCGGTTGAGGTGCTTGGTGATCTGCTCGATGACCTCGTCGCTGCCGGAGGTCACGATGGTCATGCGCGACAGCGAGGCGTCTTCCGTCGGCGCGACGGTCAAGCTCTCGATGTTGTAACCGCGGGCCGAGAACAGCGCCACGACGCGCGAGAGCGCGCCAGGCTCGTTCTCGATGAGCAGGGCAATGATGTGTCTCATGGGGGTGTCGTCCTTCGCGCTCTTCAGCGCCGCTGGCGGTAACCAACGGGCCTTGGCTGCGGGTTCGAGTGAAAGAAATTGGGCTGCCGCATCGGCTGCTCCCGGCTCGCGCCGCCATCCCCAGCACGCGCGGTAACGCGCGCCAGGAACCGCGGCTTCAGCCGGTCACAGGTCTTCCGAGCCCAGCAGCATCTCCGAAATGCCCTTGCCCGCCTTGACCATGGGCCAGACGTTCTCGGTCGGATCGGTGCGGATATCGAGGAACACCGTGCGGTCCTTCAGGCGCATCGCTTCCTTGAGCGCGCCCTCCACATCCGACGGCTTCTCCACCAGCAGGCCCACGTGGCCATAGGCCTCGGCCAGCTTGACGAAGTTGGGCAGCGCATCCATGTAGCTGTGCGAGTAGCGGCCCTCGTAGTCCAGTTCCTGCCACTGCCGCACCATGCCCAGGTAGCGGTTGTTCAACGAGACGATCTTGACCGGCGTCTGGTACTGCAAGCAGGTCGACAGCTCCTGGATGCACATCTGGATGCTGCCTTCGCCGGTGATACAGAACACATCGCTGTCCGGCTTCGCGAGCTTGATGCCCATGGCGTAGGGCAGGCCCACGCCCATCGTGCCCAGGCCGCCGGAGTTGATCCAGCGGCGCGGCTGGTCGAACTTGTAAAACTGCGCGGCCCACATCTGGTGCTGGCCGACGTCCGACGTGATGTAGGTGTCGCGGTCGCGCGTCAGGCGCCACAGCGTGTCCACCACCATCTGCGGCTTGATGACCTCGTCCGAGCCCTTGTAGGCCAGGCAGTCGCGGCGGCGCCACTCGTTGATCTGACTCCACCAGGCATTGACGGCGCTGGCATCCGGCTTGGCCTGGGCCTCCTTCAACTGGGCGATCAGCTCTTGCAGCACGTCCTTGACATCCCCGACGATGGGGATGTCGACGCGCACGCGCTTGGAGATCGACGAGGGGTCGATGTCCACGTGGATGATCTTGCGTTCCACCTGCGCGAAGTGCTTGGGGTTGCCGATGACGCGGTCGTCGAAGCGCGCCCCCACGGCCAACAGCACGTCGCAGTGCTGCATGGTCATGTTGGCCTCATATGTGCCGTGCATGCCCAGCATGCCCAGGAAGCGCGGGTCGGTGCCGGGCATGGCGCCCAGGCCCATCAGCGTGTTCGTGCAGGGGAAGCCCAGCAGGTCCACCAGCTCGCGCAGCTCGGCCGTGGCCTCGCCCAGGATGACGCCGCCGCCCGTGTAGATGTAAGGGCGTTTGGCCTGCAGCAGCAGCTGCACGGCCTTGCGGATCTGGCCGCTGTGGCCCTTCTTGGCCGGGTTGTAGGAGCGCATCTCGATGCGGTCCGGATAGCTGAACGTGGTCTTGGCCAGCGACACGTCCTTGGGGATGTCCACCACCACCGGGCCGGGCCGGCCGGTGCGGGCGATGTGGAAGGCCTTCTTCAGCGTCAGCGCCAGGTCGCGCACGTCTTTGACGAGGAAGTTGTGCTTGACGATGGGGCGGGTGATGCCCACCGTGTCGCATTCCTGGAAGGCGTCCAGACCGATCGCGGGCGTGGGGACTTGACCCGTGATGATGACCATCGGGATCGAATCCATGTAGGCCGTCGCGATGCCGGTCACCGCATTCGTGACGCCCGGGCCTGACGTGACCAGCGCGACGCCGACCTCGCCGGTCGCGCGAGCGAAGCCGTCGGCCGCATGCACGGCAGCCTGCTCGTGACGCACCAGCACATGCTGGATGCTCTGCTGCTTGTAGAGCGCGTCGTAGATGTAGAGCACCGCGCCACCGGGATAGCCCCAGAGGTGACGCACCCCTTCGGCCTGCAGGCAGCGGACAAGGATCTCGGAGCCGTTGAGCTCCGCGGTGGAGGAAAGCGGGGAATTGGAGTTCGGCTGCGCCGGAGCGGCGCGCTTGAGTTCCGCGGCAGACATGTCCATTTCTTAGAACCTCTGTGAATTTCTCTAACGAAAAACCATTGGTGCCCCTCTTCACGCCCTCGTGAGGCGGATTCGGAACCTGCGCGATCAACGTTGGGACCCCAGTCGGGCGGCCACCGTGAGAGCTTTGACTCTTTGTGCGAAGCAGCATTATGCCGCGCAAAACCCGCCAAGCCTTCGTATGCCGCGAATGCCATAATCCGCGCCGCAGCCCGGACCCGCTCACGCCTTGGCCACCGAAAAAGAACTCAACGATTTCCTGCGCAGCGCGGACCGCCGCGCCTTCAAGCGCACGGCCTACCTGGTCCGCGACGACGATGCCGCCCTGGACATCGTGCAGGATGCCATGATCAAACTGGCCGAGAACTACTTCGATCGGCCGGCCGCGGAGTTGCCGCTGCTGTTCCAGCGCATCCTGTCAAACGCGACGATGGACTGGTTCCGCCGCCAGAAGGTGCGCAACGCCGTCATGACCAGCCTGTCCGACTTCGACGGCGCGGACGGCGACGGCGATTTCGACCTGCTGGAGGTGCTGGAAGCCCAGGACGGCGCTATGGGCGCGCTGAGCGCGGCGGACGAGGTCAGCCGGGCGCAAATATTGCAGCGAATCGAAGCGGAGGTTGAGCAGCTGCCCACGCGTCAACGCGAAGCCTTCCTGCTGCGTTACTGGGAAGAGCTGGATGTCGCGGAGACCGCCTCGGTCATGGGTTGCTCGGAGGGCAGTGTCAAAACGCACTGTTTTCGGGCCGTGCAGGCATTGGCCAAGGCGCTCAAAGCCAAGGGGATCACCTTATGAAGTCGTCACAATTTCTTGCCCCTTACGAACGGGATGTACGCCTGGAGGCCAGTGCCAGGCGCTTCGGCCTGCGGGTGGCCGCCGGGCTGACCGAACGCAGCGCGACACTGCCCCACGAGGTCTCGGAGCGACTGCGCTTCGCGCGCGAGCAAGCCCTCGCACGCGCCGCGCAGGCGCGCGCGGCCACCAGTGCTAAAGCCAGCCAGCAAGTGATGGGCTTCGGCTCAACGCTGACCCTTGGCTGGCGTCGCGGTGGATCTGACCTGTGGGCCAAGCTGGCATCGGCACTGCCGCTGCTGCTGCTGGCCAGCGGTCTGCTGCTGATCGAGCACGGCCAGGTCAACGAACAGATTGCCGCAGCAGCGGAGGTCGACGCAGCCTTGCTGAGCGACGAACTGCCGCCGGCCGCCTTCACCGATCCGGGCTTCGCGGAGTACCTCCGCGATGCGCAAGACTGACCGGATGCCCATGACATCCCGAGTCGCACGCCCCTCGGCCCCCTGCTTCTCGTTGCTGACCGCCCTGCTGCTGTGCGCAGCGGGGTTTTCTGCTGTTGCGCAGCCGGCGGATACGGCGTCGGCGCCTGAGCCGGCCGCCAGTGCTGCCTTGCCGGCTGCCACCCCGGCCAGCCGCCTGAAGCCGCTGGCCAAGCCGGCAACCCCCACTGCCCTGAGCGCGCCGCCAGCCCAGTGGTGGAGCCAGCTCACGCCCAAGCAGCAGGCGCTGCTGGCGCCGCTGGAGCGCGACTGGTCGAGCATCGAGGACTCGCAGCGCCGCAAATGGCTCAGCGCCACGCCCACGCTGGCGACCATGTCCGGCGAGGAGATCAAGCGTGTGCACGACCGCATGCGCGATTGGGCCAGGCTCAGCCCGACCGAGCGCCAGAACGCCCGCATCAGCTTTCAGGTGGCACGGCAACTGACCGCCGCGCAACGCCAGGCGCGCTGGGAGGCCTATCAGGCCCTACCGCCTGAGGAGCGCCGCGCCCTGGCCGACAAGGCCTTGGCGCGTCGCCAAGCACAGAGCAGCACGCCGGCGCCGGTGCCGAAGTCGCTGGCCGCCCTGCCCAAATCCAACGTCGTGCCCGCTGCGCCCAAGCTGGTGACTCCGGTGCCAGTGGCGGGCAGCCTGGCGCAGGCCAAACCCGGCGCCACCACGGTGCTGATCACGCGCGACCTCATCCAGCCGCGCCACCAGACGGCCGGGCAGATGAAGCTGGTCACGGACCCAGCGCTGGTCGATCCGCGCACGCTGCTGCCCAGAGCCCGCACGACGCCGCCGGCGTCGGCTGCGCAGCCATGACGGCGGTGGCGGTTGAGGGCGCCGCTGCGCCCCCGGGTCTGGCGCGTCGCTTCGCCGCCGTGCTGTACGACGGCGCGCTGCTGTTCGGCGTCATCTTCTTCGCGGCCTTCCTGTACTCGGTGCTGACCCGGCAGGACCACGCCTTGCACGGCCGTTACGGACTGATGACAGTGGCCTACGTCCTCATGCCGGGGTTTTACTTCGTGGGCTTCTGGACGCGCGGCGGCCAAACGCTGGCCATGAAGACCTGGCATCTGCGCGTCACCGACGCCGCCGGCCGACCGCTGCGCTGGGGCCGGGCCGTGCTGCGTTACGCGCTGAGCTGGCTGTGGTTTCTGCCGGCGCTCATCACCTTCAAGCTGACGGGCCTGCAAGGCGGCACCGCGCTGACCGCCCTGCTGCTGGCCGGCATCGGCGGCTACCTGCTGATCGCCCGGCTGCATCCGCAGCGGCTGTTCCTTCACGACGTCATGTCCGGCACGCGCGTCGTCACCCAACTCCCCATTCGCCGATGAGCAATCCACACAAGGGCCGCACGGGCCTCGACCGCATCCTGCACGCGGCCGGCTACTCGTGGTCCGGCCTCAAGGCCGCCTACACCGGCGAGAGCGCCTTCCGCCAGGAAACCTGGCTGTTCGTCGTCGCGGCGCCGCTGGCTTTTTGGCTGGGCCGGGACTGGGTCCAGGTCGCCCTGCTGCTGAGCTCGCTGCTGCTGGTGCTGATCGTGGAGTTGCTGAACTCCGCCATCGAGGCGGTGGTGGACCGGGTGTCGTTCGAGCTACACCACCTGTCCAAGCGCTCCAAGGACATCGCCAGCGCCGCCGTGCTGCTGTCGCTGCTGCTGGCCGCGGGCGTCTGGGGCGCGGCGGTCTGGCAGCACCTGCGCTGAGCCCGCGCAGAGCAAGCCGCTCGATCAGTCGGGGCCAGAGCGACTCGCTTCGCGCGCGCGGTCTGGCCCGTGAAGCCTTCAGACGGCCGCTTCGTCCGTCTCGCCGGTGCGGATGCGCACCACCTGCTCGATGGTCTGCACGAAGATCTTGCCGTCACCGATCTTGCCGGTCTTGGCGGCTTTCAGGATGGCGTCGATGCAGCGATCCACCTCGTCGTCCTTGACGACCACCTCGACCTTGACCTTGGGCAGGAAGTCGACGACGTATTCGGCGCCGCGGTACAGCTCGGTGTGACCCTTCTGGCGGCCGAAGCCCTTGACCTCGGTGACCGTCAGGCCCGAGGCACCGACCTCGGCCAGCGCCTCGCGCACCTCGTCGAGCTTGAAGGGTTTGATGATGGCGGTGATCTGCTTCATGACGGGCTCCGGTTGCTGGACGCGAGTTTACGCACGGAATTTCGACGTGATCGGGTAGCGCCAATCGCGGCCGAAGCCGCGATGGGTGATGCGTATGCCCACCGGCGCCTGGCGGCGCTTGTACTCGTTGATCTTGATCAACCGGGTCACGCGCTCGACGTCCTCGGGCTTGAAGCCAGCGGCGACGATCTCGGCGATGGACTGGTCCTGCTCCATGTAGCGGGCCAGGATGGCATCCAGCACCTCGTAGGGGGGCAGGCTGTCCTCGTCCTTCTGGTCCGGGCGCAACTCGGCCGATGGCGGCCGCGTGATGATGCGCTCGGGGATGATCTCGGGGCCTTGCGCATTGCGCCAGCGCGCCAGGCGGAACACCAGCGTCTTGGCCACGTCCTTGATGACGGCGAAGCCGCCGGCCATGTCGCCGTACAGCGTGCAGTAGCCGGTGGCCATCTCGCTCTTGTTGCCGGTGGTCAACACGATGCTGCCGAACTTGTTGGACAGCGCCATCAGCAGCGTGCCGCGGATGCGCGCCTGGATGTTCTCCTCGGTGGCATCCATCGGCAGGCCCTGGAACTCCTGCGCCAGCGTCGCGTTGAAGGCGTCGAACATCGGCACGATGCTCATCTCGTCGTAACGCACCTGCAGCCGCTCGGCCATGTCGCGCGCGTCTATCCAGGAGATGTCCGCCGTGTAGGGCGAGGGCATCATGACCGCCCTGACCTTGTCGGCACCGAGCGCGTCGACCGCGATGGCCAGCACCAGCGCCGAGTCGATGCCGCCCGACAGACCGATGATGGCGCCGGGGAAGCCGTTCTTGCCGAGGTAGTCGCGCACGCCCACCACCAGCGCCCGCCAGACCTGGGCCTCGAAGGCCGGCACCGGCACAACGGCGCCTGACAGCCGGCCCGCGTCGAAGTCGACCACGGCCAGCGCCTCGTCGAACATCGCGGCCCGCATCGCCAGCTCGCCATTGGCCTGCAGCGCAAACGAGGTGCCGTCGAACACCACCTCGTCCTGCCCTCCCACCAGGTGGGCGTACAGCAGGGGCAAGCCCACCGCCCGCGCCCGCTCGGCCATGCGCTGCTCGCGCTCCTCGACCTTGCCGATATGGAAGGGCGAGGCATTGATGACGCACAGCAGCTCAGCACCCGCGGCCAGCGCGGCGGCGGCCGGCTCGTCGAACCAGGCGTCTTCGCAGATCAGCAGGCCGACCTTCGTGCCCTTCACATCGACGACGACGGCGCCGAGGCCTGCATCGCGGCCCGAGCAGAAGTAGCGGCGCTCGTCGAACACCTGGTAGTTGGGCAGTTCGCGCTTGGCATAGGTGGCGACGATGCGGCCGCCGGCCAGCACCGACGCCGCGTTCAGACAGGGCGGCAGCGCCCAGCTGCGCTCGCGGGCCACACCATCGGCGCGCGGCAGCGGGTGGCCCACCACCAGGTGCAGGCCGCTCAGCCCCGCCAGCTCGGCAGCGATGCGCCGCAGCTGCTGCGCGCAGGCGTCCAGAAAGGCCGGGCGCAGCAGCAAGTCCTCGGGCGGATAGCCGCACAGCGCCAGCTCGGGCGTCACGACCAGGTCCACGCCCATCGCATGGGCCTGCCGGGCCACCGCAATGATGCGGTCCGCGTTGCCCGCGAGGTCACCCACGGTGACGTTCATCTGGGCCAGAGCAATCTTCAGCGGTGACGACATGGGCAGCAACTCAACGGACAAGGCCCACATTGTCGGTCGACTCTGCCCACGGCCACCCGGCACGGCACCGCCCCACCGGGCGTGGCCGCCGCCCCCGCGAACGGGCGCCTGCCAGCAGGCCCGCCTGTCACGCTGACCGCTGGCGAGGACGAGGAAGAACTGCTCGGCACGCTGGAAATCGAGCTTGAGCAATGATGCGGGCGGCATGAGCAGCAACTCCGCAGACCCGACCGACATCATCACCCGCGTGGACGACTCGCTCCAGGCGCTGCCGCAGGCGGCCTGGGACGCGCTGCTGGCTGTGCAGGACCGCCCCACGCCGTTCATGCGCTGGGCCTATCTGCACGCGCTGCAGGCCAGCGGCAGTGCAAGCGCTGCGACCGGCTGGCAGCCGCAGTTCGTCTCGCTCTGGCGCGGCGAGCAGCTGCTGGCTGCCTGTCCGGCCTACCTGAAGCGGCATAGCTACGGCGAGTACGTGTTCGACTGGGCCTGGGCCGACGCCTACCACCGGCACGGCCTGGCCTACTACCCCAAGTTGCTGGTGGCCGTGCCGTTCACGCCGGTCCCGGGCAGCCGTCTGCTCGCGGTGGACAGCGACGCACGGGCGCTGCTGGCGCGGGCGCTGCTCGCGCTGGCGCGGGACACACAGGCCTCGTCGCTGCACGTGCTGTTCGGGGACGCATCCGACCAGGCCGCGCTGGCGGCGAGCGGCTGCATGGCGCGCTCCGGCGTGCAGTTCCACTGGACCGCCGCGGGCGACGTGGATTTCACGGCCTTCCTGGCCCGGCTGCAGCGCGACAAGCGCAAAAAGATCCAGCAGGAGCAGCGCCGCGTGCGTGAGGTGGGCGTCAGTTTCGAGGCGCGCGAGGGCTCGGCCATCACGGCGGATGACTGGGACTTCTTCTACCGCTGCTACCAGCAGACCTACCGCGAGCACCGCAGCACGCCCTACCTGAGCCGCGACTTCTTTGCCCGCATGGCCGCCGACATGCCTGCGCACTGGCTGATGTTCATCGCCCAGCGCGACGGCAAGCGCGTGGCCGCGTCGCTGATCGCGCTGGACCCCGAGCGCCGCGCCGCCTATGGCCGCTACTGGGGCGCCACCGAACACATCCCCCACCTGCACTTCGACGCCTGCTACTACCAGCCGCTGGCCTGGTGCATCGCGCGGGGCTACCAGCGCTTCGAGGGCGGCGCGCAGGGCGAGCACAAGATGG
This sequence comes from Roseateles sp., assembly GCA_046294815.1. Taxonomy (GTDB): domain Bacteria; phylum Pseudomonadota; class Gammaproteobacteria; order Burkholderiales; family Burkholderiaceae_C; genus Pelomonas. Next base: position 15,630 of record JBKBOJ010000014.1, read on the forward strand.
CCCGCGGCCTGCTGCCCACGCCCACGGCGTCCAGCCACTGGCTCGCACATCCGGCGTTTGCCGAGGCGGTGAACGACTTCCTGGCCCGCGAAGGCGAGGCCATGGCGGGCTATCTGAGCGAGCTCAACGAACACGCGCCCTACAAAGGCGCGAATGCATCGTCATGAAAGCAAAAGACGCCGCGGATGCGGCGTCTTGCTGATCGGGCGCGAGCCTGATTACTTCTGTTCGATCTTGGCGTAGTTGGCCATGCCAGCGGTGATTTCCGACTTGGCCTTCTCCGGGCCTTCCCAGCCCTTGACCTTGACCCACTTGTTGGCTTCCAGGTCCTTGTAGTGCTCGAAGAAATGCTGGATGGCCTTGATGCGCATCGGGTTGACGTCCTCGATCTTCTGCCAGTGGTCGTACATGGGCAGGATCTTGCTGGTGGGCACGGCCAGCAGTTTGGCGTCACCGCCGGCCTCGTCGTCCATCAGCAGCACGCCCAGCGCCCGGCAGGTCACGACCACGCCCGGCTGCAGCGCGAAGGGGGTGATGACCAGCACGTCCACCGGGTCGCCGTCGTCGGCCAGCGTACGCGGGATGTAGCCGTAGTTGCACGGGTAGTACATCGGCGTGGTCAGGAAGCGATCGACGAACAGCGCGCCGCTCTCCTTGTCGACCTCGTATTTGATCGGGTCGGCATTCATCGGGATCTCGATGATGACGTTGAACTCGTCGGGCGCTTTGGCGCCGGGAGACACGTTGTGCAGGCTCATGGTCGTCGTTCTTAAGGGCTGGAAAACCCGCATTCTAGGAGCCCATCGGGCTTTGGGTCGGGCGCGCGTTGGGCTCCTCGTTTTGCTGGTAAACGCTGCCCTTGCACGACGAGGCCCGCGCTTAAGCTGCGGCGCACATTCCCGTACCCGGGAATCACCGTTTCACACACGCACCTGAGGAGACGAATACATGTCGACGGAGATGGCGCTGTATTTCGCGCTGGCCTGCGGCCTCGCGGCTGTTGCTTATGGCTTCATTCAACGAAGCTGGATCCTGAGCCAGGACGCGGGCAATGCCCGCATGCAGGAGATTGCCGCGGCAATCCAGCAGGGGGCGGCTGCCTACCTGGGCCGGCAATACCGCACCATCGCCCTCGTCGGCGTCGTGCTGGCGATTGCCATCGCGGTGGTGCCGGGCCTGGGCCTGACGACGGCCGCGGGCTTCGTGCTCGGCGCGGTGCTGTCGGGCATCTGCGGCTTCATCGGCATGAACATCTCGGTGCGCGCCAATGTCCGCACCGCGCAGGCGGCCACCAAGGGCATAGGCCCAGCGCTGGACGTGGCCTTCAAGGGCGGCGCCATCACCGGCATGCTGGTCGTGGGCCTGGGCCTGCTGGGCGTAGGCGGTTTCTACCTCGGCATCGGCGGCGGGCATGACAGCGCAGCGCTCAAGCCCATGCTGGGCCTGGCCTTCGGCTCCTCGCTGATCTCCATCTTCGCCCGCTTGGGCGGCGGCATCTTCACCAAGGGCGCCGACGTCGGCGCGGACCTGGTCGGCAAGGTCGAGGCCGGCATCCCGGAGGACGACCCGCGCAACCCGGCGGTCATCGCCGACAACGTGGGCGACAACGTCGGCGACTGTGCCGGCATGGCCGCCGACCTCTTCGAGACCTACGCCGTCACGCTGATTGCGGCGATGGCCCTCGGTGCGCTGATGATCCTCGGCGACATGGGTCAGGCCGGCGTCGTCTACCCGCTGGCGCTGGGCGGCGTCTCCATCATCGCCTCCATCGTCGGCTGCCTGTTCGTCAAGGCCAGCGACGGCATGACCAACGTGATGCCGGCGCTCTACAAGGGCCTGATCGTGGCCGGCGCGCTGAGCCTGGTCGCCTTCTTCTTCGTCACCCGCGCCTTGTTTCCCGGCGAGGTGCCGCTGGCAGGCGGCGCGACCACCAACGCGATGGCGCTGTTCGGCGCCTGCGTCGTCGGCCTGGTGCTGACGGCGGCCATGGTCTGGATCACCGAGTACTACACCGGCACGCAGTTCCACCCGGTGCAGCACGTGGCGCAGGCCTCCACCACCGGCCACGGCACCAACGTCATTGCAGGCCTGGGCGTGTCGATGAAGTCCACCGCATGGCCGGTGCTGTTCGTCTGCGCGGCCATCTGGTCGGCCTACGCGCTGGCGGGCCTGTACGGCATCGCCATCGCGGCGACCAGCATGCTGAGCATGGCCGGCATCATCGTCGCGCTGGACGCCTACGGCCCCATCACCGACAACGCCGGCGGCATCGCGGAAATGGCCGAACTGCCCGCCAACGTGCGTGCCGTGACCGATCCGCTGGATGCCGTGGGCAACACCACCAAGGCCGTCACCAAGGGCTATGCCATCGGCTCCGCCGGCCTGGCCGCGCTGGTGCTGTTTGCTGACTACACGCATGCGCTGGAAGCGCGTGGCGCCCACATCAGCTTCGACCTGTCCGACCCCAAGATCATTCTGGGCCTGTTCATCGGCGGTCTCATCCCCTACCTGTTCGGCGCCATGGCCATGGAGGCCGTGGGCCGTGCCGCCGGAGCCGTCGTGGTGGAGGTGCGCAAGCAGTTTGCCGACGGCGCCATCATGGCCGGTCAGCGCAAGCCCGACTACGGCGCGGCGGTGGACATGCTCACCACGGCCGCCATCAAGGAAATGGTCGTGCCTTCGCTGCTGCCAGTGGTGGCGCCCATCGTGGTGGGCCTGCTGCTCGGGCCAGCGGCGCTGGGCGGACTGCTGATGGGCACGATCGTCACCGGCCTGTTCGTCGGCATCTCCATGTGCACCGGCGGCGGCGCCTGGGATAACGCCAAGAAGCTCATCGAGGAGGGCTTCACCGACAGCAATGGCGTGCTGCACAAGAAGGGCTCCGACGCGCACAAGGCCGCCGTCACCGGCGACACCGTCGGCGACCCCTACAAGGACACCGCCGGCCCGGCCGTCAACCCGCTCATCAAGATCATCAACATCGTCGCGCTGCTGATCGTGCCGCTGTTGCCGATGTCAGCCGGCAGCCAGGCGCCCGCGGCCGCGCCGGCGGCGCAGGCCAGTTCGGTGATGGCCCCCGTCGCTCCTGCCAGCCTGCCCGAGACCGCGGCCTCGGCGGCCTCGCAGTAAAGCGCGGCAAACACCGATCAGACGGCCCGCTCGCGGGCCGTTTTTCATGGGTGGCGCACGGCAGAATCACGGCCCATGGCAAGCATGGCGATCACCCGGCACGAGTTGGCGCGACGGCGCGAGCAGTTGCACGAACTCCAGCGCTACCTGGCGGTGCTGGAGGCCGACTACGACGGTGCCCGCGCCAAGCTGCTGGGCTTCCGGCAGCGCTACCTGGAGGCGCTGGGCCCGCTGATGCGCGAGCTCGACGAGTTGGAAGCGCAGCTGCACCAGGCCACGGCGCTGCTGTCCGAGGCGCTGAAGCGCCAGGGCGTGGACGTGCCGGTGCCGGCCCCGCCGCGCATCAAGCCCTGGCCCGAGATCCCGGCGCTGCCCGAGGCCACGCCGCTGCCGCCCGAGCCCACCGGGGCCACGATGGACCTGCCGCCGCCCACGCTGAAGACGCTGTACCGGCGTGCGGCCAAGCGCTTCCACCCCGACCTGGCACCGCAAGGCCCCGAGCGTGAGGTCTGCGAGCAGCGCATGAGCGTCGTCAACGACGCCTACGAACGCGGCGACCGCCAAAAGCTGGAGAGCCTGTTGCTGGCGGCCGGCGAGGCGCCCGAGAAGGTGCTCGGCGGCCCGACCGACGCCGTGCGCGCCTGGCTGGGCCTGTGCGAACACCTGGTGCAGGGCCGCATCCGCGTCGTGAAGGCGCAGACGGCACTGCTGCACAACCTGCAGATGCACCAGCTGCGCGTGGCCATAGAGCGGGCGGAGGCCGACGGCATGCGCCCGCTGGACATCATGGCCGCGCGGCTGCGCGCACAGATCGCGGAGCGGCGACAGGAGCTCTACATCGGCGAGCGCGTGGGCGCCGATGCGAGCCTGGCAGCTGACTTCTTGCGCAAGCGCTCACAGCGCCTGGCTTGAACCTGGGAGCCTGTCGCCGCAAGCGCTGGCGGGGTTTCGGTGACCCGGTACAAGCCACGCTGCGGTCGCTGACGTCGCACAGCGGGCAGCCCCCAATGCCGTCTTCAGGCGCACAGGCGCGGTCAGACCTCCAGCCACTCTTTGCGAATGTAGGCATTGGCACGCAGGTCGGCCGGGCTGCCTTCGAAGACGATGCGGCCATGGCCCATCACGTAGCAGCGCTCGGAGATTTCCAGCGCGATGGCCAGCTTTTGCTCCACCAGCAGCACGCCGATGCCGCGGCTCTTCAGCGTCTTCAGGTATTCGGCCACCAGCTCGACGATCTTGGGCGCCAGGCCCTCGGTGGGCTCGTCGATCATGATGAGGTCGGGGTCACCCATCAGCGTGCGGCAAAGCGTGAGCATCTGCTGCTCGCCGCCGGACAGCACGCCGGCCTCGGTGTGCTGGCGCTCCTTGAGCCGCGGGAACATGCGGTACATGTCGTCGAAGCTCCAGCGCGGGTTCTTGTTGCCGCTCTTCTCGCCCAGCATCAGGTTCTGATGCACGGTGAGCTTGGGAAAAATGTCGCGGTTCTCGGGCACGTAGCCCAGGCCCAGGTGAGCGATCTCATAGGCCTTGCGCCCCACCAGCTGCTGGTCGCCCCACAGCACCGAGCCCTTGGCATCCACCTGGCCCATGATGGTCTTGACGGTGGTGGAGCGGCCTGCGCCGTTGCGGCCCAGCAGGCTGACGATCTCGCCCGGGCGCACCTCCAGGCTGACACCGTGCAACACATGGCTCTTGCCGTAGAAGGCGTGGACGTTGTCCAGCTTGAGTGTCCTGGCCTGGCTCATGCAGCAGCTCCTGCGGCCTGCTGCTCGGCCAGCACCGAGCCGAGATAGGCCTCTTGCACGCGCGCATTGGCGCGCACGGCCTCGGGCGTGTCAAAGGCGATGACCTCGCCGTAAACCAGCACCGCGATCTTGTCGGCCAGACCGAACACCACACCCATGTCGTGCTCCACGGTCAGCAGCGTCTTGCCCACGGTCACGTCGCGGATCAGCTGGATGAAGCGCTTGGTCTCGCTCTTGCTCATGCCGGCGGTGGGCTCGTCCAGCAGGATGACGCTCGCGCCGCCGGCGATGGTGATGCCGATCTCCAGCGCGCGGGCCTCCGCATAGGTGAGGTTCATGGCCAGCACGTCGCGACGGCGGTCGAGCTTGATCATCTCCAGGATTTGCTCGGCCCGGTCGTTGACGTCCTGCAGGTCGGCCAAGAACTTCCAGAACGCGTAGCGATGCCCCAGACTCCACAGCACGGCGCAGCGGATGTTCTCGAACACCGACAGCCGCGTGAACAGGTTGGAGACCTGGAAGCTGCGCGACAGGCCTAGGCGGTTGATCTCGTAAGGCCGGCGGCCGTCGATGCGCCGGCCGTGCAGGTGGATCTCGCCCGACGTCGGCGGGAAGCGCCCGCTGATCAGGTTGAACAGCGTGCTCTTGCCCGCACCATTGGGCCCGATGATGGCCACGCGCTCGCCAGGCTGCACGGCCAGGCTGGCGCCACGGATGATCTCGCTCTTGCCGAAGCTCTTGCGCAGGTCGCGCAGTTCGAGCGCGTAAGTCATAGAGCCTCCCGGCGCTTGATTTCCTTCTCGATGTCTTCCTGGATTTCGCCCCATTGCTGCACGTAGTGGCGCCGCGCGAGCTCGAACAGCCCCACCCCCACGACGATCAACCAGCCGGCGCCGAACCAGGCGTCCAGCCCGGAGCTGTCCAGCGTCGCACCCATGAAGCGCAGCTCGGGACCCAGCGCCTCGTTGAGCTGGCGGTGGTAGAGCATCTCGATCATGGCCGCCGCCCCCACCAGCGCCGCCAGCGCAGTGCCGCCCAGCGCCAGGTAGGAGGTCCAGATGCGGCCCAGCTTGCCGAAGGCGGCCACGCGCAGGTTCATCAGGATCAGGCTGGCGAAGCCGCCCGGCGCGTACATCACCATGAACAGGAAGATCAGGCCCAGGTAGAGCAGCCAGGCCTTGGTCAACTCCGACAGCAGCACGCTGCAGATGACCATCAGCACCGCGCCGATGATGGGGCCGAAAAAGAACATCGCGCCGCCCAGGAAAGTGAACAGCAGGTAGGCACCCGAGCGCGCCGCATGCAGCACGTCGGCGCCGTTGACGATCTCGGTGTTGATGGCGCCGAGGCCGCCCGCGATGCCGGCGAAGAAACCCGAGATGGTGAACGCGAGGAAGCGCACCCAGTGCGTGTCGTAGCCGACGAACTCGACCCGCTCGGGGTTGTCGCGCACGGCATTGAGCATGCGCCCCAGCGGCGTGCGCGTCAGCGCGAACATGGCCGCCGTGCAGATGAAGCAGTAGACGGCCACGAGGTAGTAGACCTGGATCTGCGGGCCGAAGCTGATGCCCATCACCGGCTGGCCGATGACGCGATTGCTGGACACGCCGCCCTCGCCGCCCGAGAACTCCGGCAGCATCAGCGCCAGCGCGTACACCAGCTCGCCGATGCCCAGTGTGATCATCGCGAACGGCGTACCGGCCTTCTTGGTCGACACATAGCCCAGAAAGACCGCGCAGACCAGGCCGGCCAGCCCGCCCACCAAAGGCATCAAACTGACCGGGATGCCCAGCGTGCCGGCACCCGCCATGTTCAGCGCATGGATGGTCAGGAATGCACCCATGCCGCTGTAGACGGCGTGGCCGAAGCTCAGCATGCCACCCTGGCCCAGCAGGATGTTGTAGGCCAGGCAGGCGATGATGCCGATGCCCATCTGCGTGAGCATGGTCTGGGCCAGACCGCTGGTCCAGATGCGCGGCGCAACGAACAGGATGAGCGCGAACAGGCCCCAGACGATCCAGCGCCCGACGTTCAGCGGCTTGAAGTGGAACTCTTTAGCCTTCATCAGTCCTCCCGCGTACCCAGGAGGCCCTTGGGCCGGAAGATCAGGATCAGCACCATCAGCAGATACGGCAGGATGGGCGCCACCTCGGCCATCGTCAGCCGCAGCAGCGGATAGCCAGGCGTGCTGGGCGTCACGGCCAGTCCCATTGCCGTGAACAGGCTGGCCAGCGAGCTGTTGACCGTCAGCGGCAGTGTCTGCAGCAGGCCCACGACCAGCGAGCCAACGAAGGCACCGGCCAGCGAGCCTATGCCCCCCACGACGACGACGACGAAGATGATGGCGCCGATGAAGGCCGCCATATTGGGCTCGGTCACGAAGGTGATGCCGCCCACCACGCCGGCCAGCCCGGCAAGCGCGCAGCCGCTGCCGAACACCAGCATCAGCACGCGCGGCACGTTGTGCCCCAGCGCCTCGACCATCTCGGGATGTGTCAGCGACGCCTGGATGACCAGGCCCACGCGGGTGCGCGTGAGCAGCAGCCACAGCGCCAGCAGCATCAGCAGCGCCACAGCCATCATGAAGACCTTGGTGAGCGGGAAGTTGGAACACACGGCACCGGCGCAGGCCTCGGCGGGCGCCTTGCCCAGCACCAGCGACATGCCCTGCAGCGGATGCGAAACGATGGTGAAGGCTGAGCCCTGCAGCTCCGGCGGCGGCGTGAACGGCACCGCGGTGCGGCCCCAGATCAGCTGCACCAGTTCCAGCACGACGTAGGACAGGCCGAAGGTGATCAGCAGCTCCGGCACATGGCCGAACTTGTGCACGCGCCGCAGCGCCAACCGCTCGAAGACGGCACCCAGCAGTCCCACGGCCAGCGGCGCAAGCAGCAGCGCCAGCCAAAAGCCCATCACGCCCACCAGCGTGTAGGCGATGTAGGCGCCGACCATGTAGAAGCTGGCATGGGCGAAGTTCAGCACGCCCATCATGCTGAAGATCAGCGTCAGGCCCGAACTGAGCATGAACAGCAGCAGCCCGGAGGACAGGCCATTCAGCAGGTTGATGAAGACTTGGTCCAAAGGCCCACCCTCAGAACAAACGTTGCACGACAAGCGCGGCGCTTGGCTCAGCTTGCTTCACGCGCGGGACGGGGTCGGGTTCGAGGCGCGCAACCGCACTCTGGTGCGGCGGGCACCACGAACCCGAGATCGGCCCGCGCAGCAGCAGGCGAGTCGACCGCTCAGCCGGGCCTCTTCATTTGGCAGGACGTGGGGGTCGACGACACATAGCTGTCGTACTGCTTCACCGGCACCAGCGTCATCCCCGTCTTCTCCGGGCTGTAGGGGTGCTTGGCATCGGCCTTCTGCCAGACCGTGATGAACAGAGGCTGCTGCAGCTGGTGGTCGGTCTTGCGCATGGTCACCTCGCCGTTGAAGCCCTTGACCGACAGGCCTTCCATCGCCGCGGCGACCTTGACCGGGTTGGTAGATTTGGCGTTGGCCATGGCTTGGCTCAGCATCGCGTAGATGTTGTAGATGCTGAGCGTGTACATGTCGTCGTTGAACTTCTGGTTGTACTCCTCCGCCAGCTTCTGAATCTCGCCGCCCATGTTGTAGTGGCTGTAGGCCACCTGGAACACACGGCCCGCGCCGCCCGTGCCCAGCGCCGTGGGCGTGCCGGTCACGCCGGTGTAGTAGGTGAAGAACTTGCCGTTGTAGCCGGCCTCGTTGGCGGCCTTGACCAGCAGCGCCAGGTCGGACCCCCAGTTGCCGGTGATGACGGTGTCCGCACCGCTGGCCTTGATCTTGGCGATGTAGGGCGCGAAGTCGCGCACTTGGGCCAGCGGATGCAGATCCTCGCCGACGATCTGGATGTCCGGGCGCTTACGCGCCAGCGTCTCCTTGGCGTACTTGGCGACCTGGTGGCCGTGCGCGTAGTTCTGGTTCAGCAGGAAGACCTTCTTGACATCCGGCTGGTCCTTGATGAAGGACGACAGGGCCTCCATCTTCATCGACGTGTCGGCGTCGAAGCGGAAGTGCCAGTAGCTGCACTTGCTGTTGGTCAGATCAGGGTCCACCGCCGAGTAGTTCAGGTAGACGATTTCCTTGCCCGGGTTGCGCTCGTTGTGCTTCTGCACCGCATCGGACAGCGCCAACGCGACGCTGGAACCGTTGCCCTGCATGATGTAGCGGATGCCCTGGTCGGCCGCGGCCTTCAGCAGGTTCAGCGACTCGGCCGGGCTGAGCTTGTTGTCGAAGGTGACGACCTCGAACTTCACGCCGGCCGGGTTGCTCTTGTTGAACTTCTCACCGAGGAACTGGAAGGTCTTGACCTGGTTCTGACCCACGGGGCCCATCAGGCCGGAAAGCGCGTCGATGTAGGCGAGCTTGACGGTCTCGCCCTTCTGCGCCTGCGCTGCGCCGGCGGCGATCGCGAGGGCCGCAGCGGCCATCAGCGTACGCATGGGGAAGCGGGCCGAGGTGATGTCGAACATGCTTGTCTCCTGGTGTTGTGACGGGAAAGGAACTTTAGAGGTCTTGCGGCGCGTTCAGGCGGTCGGCAGCCGGTGGTCCTTGAGCTGCTCGCGCAGTTTCAGCTTCTGGATCTTGCCGGTGGCCGTGTGGGGGATCTCGCTGACGAAGACCACGTCGTCGGGCACCTGCCACTTGGCGATGCGGCCCTCGTAGAAGGCCAGCAGCTCCTCGCGCGTGACGTTGGCATCAGGCTTCTTCACGACCACCAGCAGCGGCCGCTCGTCCCACTTGGGGTGGCGTGCAGCGATGACGGCGGCCTCATGCACGGCCGGGTGGGCCATCGCGATGTTCTCCAGGTCGATGGAGGAGATCCACTCGCCGCCGGACTTGATGACGTCCTTGCTGCGGTCGGTGATCTGCATGAAGCCGTCGGCGTCGATGGTGGCCACGTCGCCGGTCGGGAACCAGCCCGGCTCGCCATCCACACTGACCAGGGGCGACGCATCGTTCTTGAAGTACTGACTGATGACCCACTGCCCGCGCACGACCAGGTTGCCTGCGGTCGTGCCGTCCCAGGGCAGCGAGCGGCCCTCGTCGTCGATGATGGCCATGTCCACGCCGTAGACGACGCGGCCCTGCTTCTCCAGCAGGCGCTGCTGCGCTTCAGGGGGTAGGCCGAGCTGACGCGTCGTCAGCTTGGACACCGTGCCCAGCGGCGAAAGCTCGGTCATGCCCCAGGCATGGATGACCTCGATGCCGAAGTCGCGCTGCAGCGAGGCCATCATGGCCGGCGGGCAGGCCGCACCGCCGATGACGGTGCGCTTGAAGCTGGAAAACTTCAGGCCGCCCGCCTTCATATGGTTGAGCAGGCCCAGCCACACGGTGGGCACGCCGGCACTGAATGTGACCTGCTCGGCCTCGAACAGCTCGTACAGGCTCTTGCCGTCCAGGTGCGGGCCCGGCAGCACCAGCTTGCAGCCCACCAGCGCCGCGCTGTAGGGCAGGCCCCAGGCGTTGACGTGGAACATGGGCACCACCGGCAGCACCACGTCGCGGCTGGAGCAGTCCATCGCATCCGGCAGTGCCGATGCATAGGCATGCAGCACGGTGGAGCGGTGGCTGTAGACCGCGCCCTTGGGATTGCCGGTGGTGCCCGACGTGTAGCAGATGCTGGACGCGGTGTTCTCGTCGAAGCTGGGCCAGGCGTAGTGGCCATCCTCGGCCGCCAGCAGGTCGTCAAAGCACAGCAGGCCGGCAATGGTGCTGGCCGCCGGCATGTGGGCACGCGAGGTCATCAGCACGAAGTGCTGCACGCTCTTGAGCAGCGGCGCGATCTTCTCGACCAGCGGCAGAAAGGTCGCGTCGAAGCACAGCACGCGGTCTTCGGCGTCGTTGGCGATCCAGACGATCTGCTCCGGGAACAGCCGCGGGTTGATGGTGTGGCAGACCAGGCCAGAACCCGACGTGCCGTAATAAATCTCCAGATGGCGGTGGCCGTTCCAGGCCAGCGTCCCCACGCGGTCGCCGGGCTGGCAGCCCAGCCGCGCAAACGCCTGCGCCGCCTGCCGCGAACGCTGCGCGACCTCCCGCCAGTTGCTGCGATGCAGGTCGCCTTCGACCCGCTTGCTGACGATCTCGGTCTCGCCCGCGTGCCGCTCGGCGTGCGTCAGCAACGACGAGATCAGCAGCGGCCCCGACATCATCCGGCCCATCAATGCCATGCTTGTCTCCTGTCGGCGTTGTCGCCTCAGTCTAGCCCGCTGTTTCACGCACGGAACGTCACAACCGCGACCTTCGCCCCCCGGGGAAACACCCAGCCGACGGAGGGCCAAACCGGCCTTACTACACTGCCGCGATGAAACCGCTGGAAGGCCCCGCCTGGACCAACCGCTTCGCCGCGCTGGGACCCGATTTCTTCACCGAGCTGCCCGCCCAGGGCCTGCCCGACCCGCACTGGGTGGCGCACAGCCCGGCCTGCGCCGAACTGCTGGGCTGGCCGGCCGACTGGCCGATGCAGCACGACGCGCTGGCCGTGTTCGCTGGCAACGCCGCCTGGCCCGGCATGCGGCCGCTGGCCAGCGTCTACAGCGGTCACCAGTTCGGCGTCTGGGCCGGCCAACTGGGAGACGGCCGGGCACTGTGGCTGGGCGAGGTGGACACGCCGGCCGGCCCGCATGAGCTGCAGCTCAAGGGCAGCGGACCGACGCCCTACTCGCGCCGCGGCGACGGCCGCGCCGTGCTGCGCTCGTCCATCCGCGAGTTCCTGTGCTCCGAGGCCATGGCCGCCCTGGGCGTGCCCACCACACGGGCGCTGTGCATCACCGGCTCGGCGCTGCCAGTGCGGCGCGAGACGGTCGAGACGGCGGCCATCGTCACGCGCGTGGCGCCCAGCTTCATCCGCTTCGGTCATTTCGAGCACTTCGCTCACCACGACCGGCACGACGCGCTGCGTCGGCTGTCCGACTGGTTCATCGCCCACCACGCGCCCGAATGCGCCGACGCGCCCGAGCCGGTGGTGGCGCTGCTGCGCAAGGTGTCGCTGCAGACGGCCGACCTGATCGCCCACTGGCAGGCCCTTGGCTTCTGCCACGGCGTGATGAACACCGACAACATGTCCATGCTGGGCCTGACGCTGGACTACGGCCCGTTCGGTTTCATGGACGCCTTCGACCCCGGCCATGTCTGCAACCACAGCGACGAGCGCGGCCGCTATGCCTACGCGCGCCAGCCGGCCGTCGCGTTCTGGAACCTGCATGCGCTGGCCCAGGCGCTGCTGCCGCTGCTCGCTGGCGAGCCCGAGGCGGCGGGCGAGCGGCTGCTGGAGGCGGTGGAGGCCTACCGCGAACGCTTCGCCAGCCAGATGCTGATGCGCATGCGCATCAAGCTGGGCCTGCAAGGCGAGGACGCCGCCGACCAGGCCCTCATCGACGACCTGCTGAGGCTGATGGCGGCCTCCGCTGCCGACTTCACGATCACCTTCCGACGGCTGTCCCGGGCCTTGACGGACCCCGAGCCACTGCGCGAGCTGTTCATCGACCGCGCCGCGCTGGACGCCTGGCTGGCGCGCTGGCGCCCGCGTACCGCACCCGATGCCCAGGCCCGAATGCTGGCCGCCAACCCGGCCGTGGTGCTGCGCAACCACCTCGCCGAGGGCGCCATCCGCGCCGCACAGGCGGGCGACTTCGGCGAGACCGACCGGTTGCTGAAAGTTCTGAGCCGCCCGTTCGACGAACCCGAGAACCCCAGCGACGCGGCCCTGCCGCCCGACTGGGCCCGCAGCCTCGAAGTCTCCTGTTCCTCATGAGCCACGACACCGCCAAGACCTACCCCGTCCAGAAGACCGACGCCGAATGGCGCGCGCAGCTGGACCCGATGCAGTACCAGGTCACCCGCCACGCGGCGACCGAGCGCGCCTTCACGGGCAAGTACTGGGATCATTTCGAGGCCGGCCACTACAACTGCGTCGGCTGCGGCACGCCGCTGTTCGAGTCCGGCACCAAGTTCGATGCCGGCTGCGGCTGGCCCAGCTACTGGGCGCCGATCAACAGCGAGGTCATCGAGCGCGTGGTGGACCGCAGCCATGGCATGGTGCGCATCGAGGTGCGCTGCAACCGCTGCGGCAGCCACCTGGGGCATGTGTTCCCCGACGGCCCCGAGCCCACCGGCGAGCGCTACTGCATCAACTCGGCCGCCATCGATTTCGTCGACGAAAATCCTGGCCCATGAAACTGCTGCTCGACTTCCTGCCGCTGATCCTGTTCTTCGTCGCCTTCAAGGGCGCCGAAGGCAAGCCCGAAGCCGCCGCGGCGTTTGCAACCCAGCACTTCGGCTTTCTGGTGCAGGGCGGAGTCGTCGGGCCCGCTGAGGCACCGGTGCTGCTGGCCACCCTGGTGGTCATGGCCGCCACGCTGGCGCAGGTGGCCATCCTGAAGCTGCGCGGCCGGAGAATCGACCTGATGCTGTGGATCAGCCTGGGACTGGTGGTGGTGCTGGGCGGCGCGACGATCTGGTTCCACAACGAGACCTTCATCAAGTGGAAGCCCACCGGGTTGTACTGGGTCATGGCGCTGACGCTGTGGGCCTCGCTGGCAGTCTTCGGCAAGAACCTGATCCAGTCCATGCTGGGCGGCGAGCTCAAGCTGCCCGACGCCGTCTGGGCGCGGCTGAACCACGCCTGGGTGCTGTTCTTCGCGCTGATGGGCGTGCTCAACCTCTACGTGGCCTACAACTTCTCGACGGCCACCTGGGCCAACTTCAAGGTCTTCGGCGTGACCGGACTCATGCTGGTGTTCACGCTCGCGCAAGGGCTCTACATGAGCAAGCACCTGCCCGCGCAGGAAGAGGACGGCAAGCCGTGAGCATGGCCAGCGAGATCGAGGCGCGGCTGCGCGCCGAGCTGGCGCCGCTGGAGTTCAGCCTGCGGGACGACAGCGCGGACCATGCCGGCCACGCCGGGGCCCGCGAAGGCGGCCACTTTCACGTCACCGTCCGCTCGGCGCGCTTTACAGGGCTGACAAGGGTGGCCCGCCACCGCCTCGTTTATCATTGTTTGTCCGACCTGATGCAGCGAGGCATCCACGCCCTGGCGATAGACGCCCGGGCCCCTGGAGAACCCTGAGAAGCCGGACCGATAGCGAACCGCGCGCCCGAACCGGGCGCGATTTTTTAGCCTGCCCCTCCCTCACTCATGAAGAAGTTTGCGCTTGCCGCTGCGGTTGCCACCTCCCTTGCGGCCCTTGTTCCAGCTGCTGCCGTCGCGCAGAACATCGCCATCGTCAACGGCAAACCGGTGCCCAAGGCCCGCGCCGAGGCGCTGATACAGCAGGTCACCAAGAACGGCCAGCAGCAGCGCAGCCCCGAGCTGGAGGCCCAGGTCAAGGACGAGGTCGTGCGGCGCGAGATCTTCATGCAGGCTGCCGAGAAGGCCGGCATCCCGCAATCGGCTGACTACAAAGCCCAGATGGAACTGGCCCGCCAGATGCTGCTCATCCGCGGCCTGATGGAAGACTTCCGCGCCAAGAACCCGGTCAGCGACGCCGAGGCTCAGGCCGAGTACGACAAGTTCAAGGCCCAGAACAGCGGCGAGGAATACCGTGCCCGCCACATCCTGGTCGAGAAGGAAGAAGACGCCAAGGCGCTGATCGAGAAGATCAAGGCCGGCGGCAACTTCGAGGAACTGGCCAAGGCCAACTCCAAGGATACCGGCTCGGCGCAGAACGGCGGCGACCTGGACTTCGCCAACCCGAACAACTTCGTGCCCGAGTTCAGCAAGGCCATGACCGCGCTGAAGAAGGGCGAGATGACGCAGGAGCCGGTCAAGACCCAGTTCGGCTATCACATCATCAAGCTCGAAGACACGCGCCCGGCGACCTTCCCGGCCTTCGACGACGTCAAGGCGCAGATCAAGCAGCGCATCGAGCAGACCAAGATGGCCGAGTTCCAGAAGAGCCTGATCGACAAGGCCAAGACCGACTACAAGTTCAGCAACTGATCCCGTCCGGCGTCAGCCCTGAAGGCCCGCTTCATGCGGGTCTTTTGCCATCTGGAGACCGCCCATGTCCGACGCCCTCAGCACCCGCCTCGTCCACGCCACCGGCGGCGACCGCAGCTCCGGCGGCGTGCACGCTGCCGTCCACCCCTCGGTGCAATACGCCTACGACAACGTGGAGGACCTGATCGGCGTCTTCCAGGGCAAGGTCAAGGGCAGCTTCAACTACGCCCGCCAGGGCACGCCCACCACGGCCGCGCTGGAGGCCGTCCTCACCGAGCTGGAGGGCGGCGTGGGCAGCGTCAGCTTCGCCACCGGCATGGCCGCGCTCAGCGCGCTGTTCCTGACGCTGCTCAAGAGCGGCGACCACCTGGTCACCAGCGCGCGCGTATTCGGCAACACCAACAGCCTGTTCCAGACGCTGGAGGGCCTGGGCATCGCCGTCAGCCGTGTGGATGCCGGCGACGTGGCCGCCGTGCGCGCCGCACTGCGGCCCGAGACGCGCATGGTCTTCGTCGAGACCATCGCCAACCCCAGCACCCGCATCCCCGACCTCGAAGGCCTGGGCGCGCTGTGCCGCGAGCGTGGACTGCTGTACGTGGTGGACAACACCGTCACCTCGCCCGCGCTGTGCCGCCCCAAGCGCTTCGGCGCCGGCCTGGTGATGAACTCGCTGACCAAGACCATCGCCGGCCACGGCGAGGTGCTGGGCGGCGTGGTGACCGACACCGGCTGCTTCGACTGGTCCACCTATCCCAACATCTTCCCCAACTATCGCCAGGGCGACGCCAAGGGCTGGGGCCTGCAGCAGATCCGCAAGAAGGGCCTGCGCGACATGGGCGGCACGCTGTCCAGCGAAGCGGCGCACCGCATCCTGGTGGGCATGGAGACGCTGGAATTGCGACTGCAGCGCAGCAGTGACACGGCGCTCGCGCTGGCCCGCCATCTGGCCGCCCACCCCGCCATCGCCGCCATGCACTACCCCATGCTGGAAAGCCACCCCGAGCATGCACGGGCGCGTGACTGGTTCGGCAGCGGCTCGTGGATGATGGCCTTCGAGCTGCGCGACGCCAGCCGCATGGTGGACGTCATCAACCGCCTGCGCCTGCCGCTCAAGGCCACCGGCCTGGCCGACACGCGCACGCTCATCATCCCGGTGGCACCGACGATCTTCTGGGAAATGGGCGCCGCGGCACGCGCAGCGATGGGCATTGCGGACGGGCTGGTGCGGCTGTCGGTGGGGCTGGAAGCGGCAGAAGACCTGATCGCCGACTTCGACCAGGCGCTGGCCTGATCAAGCCGCGAGCCGGCCTGCCTCGATGCGCAGCTGCCGCTCGCAACGCGCCGCGATCTCGCGGTCGTGCGTGACCAGCACCAGCGTCGTGCCGGCCTCGCGGTTCAGCTCGAACATCAACGCCATCACCGCCGCGCCGGTCGCGAAGTCCAGACTGCCGGTCGGCTCGTCGGCCAGCAGCAGCGCCGGCCGCTGCACGAAGGCGCGCGCCAGCGCCACGCGCTGCTGCTCGCCGCCCGACAGCACCCGCGGATAGTGGCCCAGGCGCTCGCCCAGGCCCACGCGCGTCAGCATGGCCGCGGCCTGGTCGCGCGCATCCGCGTCGCCGCGCAACTCCAGCGGCAGCATCACGTTCTCCAGCGCCGTCAGGTTGGGCAGCAGCTGGAAGTTCTGGAACACAAAGCCCAGTTCCTTCGCGCGCACCGCGGCACGCTGATCCTCGTCCAGCACGAACAAGTCCTGGCCGCGCAGCTTGACCGTGCCGCTGCTCGGCTTGTCCAGTCCCGCCAGGATGGCCAGCAACGTGCTCTTGCCCGAGCCCGAGGCGCCCACGATGGCCACCGACTCACGCGCCCTCAGCTCGAAACTGATGTCATGCAGAATCGTCAGCTCCCCGGTCGCGTCCTGCACGCGCTTGGTGATCTGCTCAACTTGGACGAGGACTTCAGGCATGTCGGGACTGCGGCGGCGAACAATGGTGGCGCACTTTAGCCTGGGGGTGCTGGCTGCCTGGACGTCAGGGGTCAATGCGGCCACCGACGCGCCGGTCATCCTCATCGTCGGTGACAGCCTGTCGGCCGAGTACGGCATCGCCGCCGGCAGCGGCTGGGTGGCCCTGCTGCAGAAGCGCCTGGCCGAGCAGAAAAAGCCCTACCGCGTCGTCAACGCCAGCATCAGCGGCGACACCACGGCCGGCGGCCGCAGCCGGCTGCCCGCGGCGCTGCGCACCCACAAGCCAGCCATCGTGGTGATCGAGCTGGGCGGCAACGACGCGCTGCGCGGCCTGCCGCTGGCCAGCACGCGCGACAACCTGCTGGCCATGGCGCGCATGGCACAGGCGGCAGGGGCGAAGGTCGTGGTGGTGGGCATGCAGGTGCCGCCCAACTACGGCGCGCGCTATGCAAGCGACTTCGAGCGACTTTTCACCGAAGTGGCCGAGCAGACGCGGGCCAGCCTGGTGCCATTCCTGCTGAAGGGCGTGGCCGACCGCAAGGACGCGCTGGAGTGGTTCCAGCCGGACCGCATTCACCCGCTGGCCAAGGCGCATCCCACCATGCTGGACAACGTCTGGCCTGCGTTGCGGCCGCTGCTCTAGGAGCCTGTCAGGCTTCGATCCGGCGACAGCAGGCGCCGATCGAGGTATTGAGCAATCCGGCCCACATGCCCCCCCCGCAGCGGCACTGGAGGCATTCACCACGCGATCGTGCAAGCAGGAAAAAGTCCCGCAGTTCGTCCCGCGGGGCTCATTCTCGGGGGCCTGGCGATCAGGCCGCAGGCGTCGCGTTGCGCAGGCGGATGTGCAGTTCGCGCAGCTGCTTCTCGTCCACCATGCTGGGTGCGCCGGTCAGCAGGCACTGCGCGCGCTGGGTCTTGGGGAAGGCGATCACGTCGCGGATGGACTCGGCCTTGGTCATCATCGTGACGATGCGGTCCAGGCCGAAGGCCAGGCCGCCGTGCGGCGGCGCGCCGTACTGCAACGCGTCCAGCAGGAAGCCGAATTTGATGCGCTGCTCTTCCGGCGTGATGTTGAGCGCCTCGAAGACCTTGGCCTGCACGTCGGCGCGGTGGATACGCACCGAGCCGCCGCCCAGCTCCCAGCCGTTGAGCACCATGTCATAGGCCTTGGCGATGCAGGCGCCCGGGTCGGTCTTCATCAGCTCCTCATGGCCATCCTTCGGGGCCGTGAAGGGGTGGTGAACGGCCGCCCAGCGGTTGTTCTCGTCGTCGTACTCGAACATCGGGAAGTCGACCACCCACAGCGGCGCCCACTTGTCCTCGAACAAGCCGTTGGCACGGCCGAATTCGCTGTGGCCCACCTTCAGGCGCAGCGCGCCGATGGCGTCGTTGACGATCTTGGCCTTGTCCGCACCGAAGAACAGCAGGTCACCGTCCTGGGCACCGGTGCGCTTGAGAATCTCGGCGACGGCTTCGTCATGCAGGTTCTTGACGATGGGCGACTGCAAGCCCTCGCGTCCCTTCGCAACCTCATTGACCTTGATCCAGGCCAGGCCCTTGGCGCCGTAGATCTTGACGAACTCGGTGTAAGCGTCGATCTCGCCGCGGCTCAGGGCAGCGCCCTTGGGCACGCGCAGCGCGACGACGCGGCCACCCGGCGTCGTGGCCGGGCCGCTGAAGACCTTGAAGTCCACCGTCCTCATCGCATCGGTCAGCTCGGTGAATTCGAGCTTCACGCGCAGGTCGGGCTTGTCAGAGCCGAAGCGGTGCATGGCCTCGGCGTACTTCATGACCGGGTATTCGCCCAGTTCCACGTCCAGCGCCTTGCGGAAGACGTGGCGGATCATGCCCTCGAACAGCGCGCGGATCTCTTCCTCGGTCAGGAAGGAGGTCTCGATATCGATCTGCGTGAACTCGGGCTGGCGATCGGCGCGCAGGTCCTCATCGCGGAAGCACTTGGTGATCTGGTAGTAGCGGTCGAAGCCCGCGACCATCAGCAGTTGCTTGAACAACTGGGGCGACTGCGGCAGCGCAAAGAAGTGCCCGTCGTGCACGCGGCTGGGCACCAGATAGTCGCGCGCGCCCTCCGGGGTGCTCTTGGTGAGCATGGGCGTCTCGATGTCGATGAAGCCGTGCTCGTCCAGGAACTTGCGCACTTCCATCGCCACCCTGTAGCGCAGCATCAGGTTGTGCTGCATGTAAGGGCGGCGCAAGTCCAGGACGCGATGCGTGAGGCGCGTCGTCTCGGACAGGTTGTCGTCGTCGAGCTGGAAGGGCACGGCCACCGACGGGTTCAGCACCTCGATCTCGTGGCACAGGATCTCGACCTTGCCGGACACCAGGTTGGCGTTCTCGGTGCCGGCCGGGCGTGCGCGCACCTTGCCGACGATCTTCAGGCAGAACTCGGAGCGCACGCCTTCGGCGATCTTGAACATCTCTGGGCGGTCGGGATCGCAGACCACCTGGACCAGACCTTCGCGGTCGCGCAGGTCGATGAAGATGACCCCGCCGTGGTCGCGGCGGCGATGGGCCCAGCCCATCAGGGTCACGGTCTGGTCGAGCAGCTTCTCGCTGACTTGGCCGGCATAGCAGGTGCGCATGGGATTCTCCGGATTCTTTGCGGGGGTGTTCTGTGGGGCGCTGATGAGCTCGGTCGGCTCTCAGGATTGGACGCCTGCCGAGGCGCCCAACCCGGCTAATTTCGGGCCGAAGGGTGGCGCGGGGCGTCGGCCGCGTCCTGCCCCGACGGCGGCACGCTGGAGTGCCCCACATGCGGCAGCGGCGCCACCGTGCCCATAGAGATGATGTACTTCAGCGCCTCGTCCACCGTCATGTGCAGCGGCCGCACGTCAGCGCGCGGCACGATGAGGAAGAAGCCCGACGTGGGGTTGGGCGTCGTGGGCACATAGACGCTGAGGTGTTCGTCTTGCAGGTGGCAGGCCACCGCGCCGCTGGGTGTGCCGGTCACGAACGCGATGGTCCAGCTCCCGGCGCGCGGGTACTGCACCAACACGGCCTCGCGGAAGGCGTTGCCGCTGCTGGAGAACAGCGTGTCCGACACCTGCTTGACCGAGCTGTAAATGCTCTTGACGATGGGGATGTGGGACATCAGCCGGTCCCACTGCGCCAGCAGCCACTGGCCGAACATGTTGGCGACCAAGACGCCCGTAGCCAGCAGGCCGCCGGCCAGAATGGCCACACCCAGGCCGGGCACATGCTGCAGGCCGAGCAGCCCCTCGCGCATCGAGCCCGGCACCACCAGGGCCAGCGCGCCCAACAGCGCGCCGAACACGCCGTTGATGACGTCCAGAACGCCAGTCAGCACCCAGACGGTGATGGCCAGCGGCAGCCAGACCAGCAGGCCGGCGACGAGGTATTTGCGGAGGGAAGCGCCCACGAATCCGCCGATCAATGGCAGGCGCAGGAGCTGCCGCAGGGCGTGGACGACGCGGCCGAGGCCTCGGTCTTGGGCGCCTCGGTCTTGGCCGGCTCGGCCGCCGCCGCTGTCGAGCCGGCAGCGGCACCGCCGCCGCCACGGAAGTCGGTCACGTACCAGCCCGATCCCTTGAGCTGGAAACCGGCAGCCGTGACCTGCTTGCCGAAGGCTTCCGCGCCGCAGGCCGGGCAGGTGGTGAGGGGAGCGTCAGAAATCTTTTGCAGCACGTCCTTGGCATGGCCACAGGCGCTGCAGCGGTAAGCGTAGATGGGCATGGTGATGCAAAAGGTTCGGTTGGACAAAGCCCGTCATTTTAGGCCCACCCCGCCGGCTTCAAGTAGGCGCCCGTCGGCGCTTATTACGGCTGGGGCTTCAGGTGATGGCTGACGTGCTCGTGGCGGTTGGTCAGCATCTGCGGCATCAGCGAGCCCACCACCATGCCCAGCAGCGCGGCGATCAGGCCGGCCAGCTGGCCAGGGAAGAACTCACCCCAGGTCGACACCTGCGGGAAGAAGGCCACCCAGACCGCCACGCCGGCAAAGATCGAGAAGATCGCGCCCTGGGTGGTGGCACGCTGCCAGTACAAGCCGAACACCAGCGGCGTGAAGGCCGCCACCAGCGTGACCTGGTAGGCCGCGCTGACCAGGTCGTAGATGGACGTGCCCTGCAGCGCGATGGCGTAGGCCAGCACCGCAAACGCGAACACCACCAGCGTCACCCGCATGGCCACCAGCGCCTGCTTGTCGCTCATGTCGGGGCGGATCTGCTTGAGGATGTTCTCGACGAAGCTGGTCGTCGGCGCCAGCAGCGTGGCCGACGAAGTGCTCTTGATGGCCGACAACAGCGCGCCGAAGAACAGGATCTGCATGAGCAGCGGCATGTGCCCCATGATGAAGCTCGGCAGCACGCGCTGGTAATCGTTCTGGGCCAGCAACAGCGCTTGATCGCCCATGACGACCACGGCCGCCAGCACGATGAACATGGGCACGAAGGCGAAGACGATGTAGCTGAAGCCGCCGATGATGGCACCGCGCTGCGCGGTTTGGGCGTCCTTGGCGGACATGACGCGCTGGAACACGTCCTGTTGCGGGATGGAGCCCAGCATCATGGTCAGCGCCGCGCCGAGGAACATGGCGATGTCGGTGAAGCTGGACTCGGGCAGGAAGCGCGCGAGGTTCTTCTGCTGCGCCAGGCTCAGCACCTTGTCGGCACCGCCGGCCAGGTCGGCCGAGAACATCGCGATCAGGCTCAGCCCCACCACCAGCACGATCATCTGGATGAAATCCGTCCAGGCCACGGCCAGGAAGCCGCCGATGACCACATAGACCAGCACCGCCAGCAGGCCCACGGCCATGCCCATGGCGGGACTCATCGCACCGTTGGTCAGGATGTTGAACACCAGGCCCAGCGCCGTGACCTGGGCCGCGACCCAGCCCAGGTAGCTCAGGATGATGGCCAGCGAGCAGAAGATCTCGACACCCTTGCCATAGCGCTGGCGGTAGAAATCGCCGATCGTCAGCAGGTTCTTGCGGTAGAGCTTGGCGGCGAAGAATGTGCCCACCAGCACCAGGCACAGGCCGGCGCCGAAGGGGTCTTCCACGATGCCACCCAGGCCGCCCTGCACGAACTTGGCCGGAATGCCCATCACCGTCTCGGCGCCGAACCAGGTCGCGAAAGTGGTCGTGATGACCATGACCAGCGGCAGGCTGCGCCCGGCCACCGCGAAATCCGCCGTGTTCTTGACCCGCGTGCCGGCCCAGACGCCGATGGCCAGCGTGCCGAGCAGGTAGAGCACGACGAAAACGATCAGCGTGGTGTTCATGGCATAGGGAGCAGGTTGGGCCGAAAACCGGCGCGGATTATGGATGCGGCGCGCCCGGGCAGCACTAGACGCCGACGTCCAGCAGGCGCAAAACCAGCCATGCCAGCGTGATGCCCAGCGCAAAGCCGGCCGCGCCCCACAGCAGGCCGGACAGCAACCGGTTGGTGTTGCGCAGCTCGCGCACCAGGGCCTGCATCTCGGCGTCAGCGCCGCGCCGGGTCTGGGCCTTCAGCGCGTCATGCAGCAGGCGCGGCAGTTCGGGGATCAGCTGGGCAAAGCGCGGCGCTTCCTTGAGCAGCTGCTTGTTGAACGCCGGCCAACCGACCTGCTCGTTCATCCAACGCTCCAGGAAGGGCTTGGCCGTGGCCCACAGGTCCAGCTCGGGGTCCAGCTGGCGGCCCAGGCCCTCGACGTTGAGCAGCGTCTTCTGCAGCAGCACCAGCTGCGGCTGGATCTCGACATTGAAGCGGCGCGAGGTTTGGAACAGCCGCATCAGCACCTGGCCCAGCGAGATGTCCTTCAGCGGCCGGTCGAAATGCGGCTCACAGACGGCACGCACGGCACTCTCTAGCGCATCCACCCGCGTCTCGGGCGGCACCCAGCCCGAGGCGATGTGCAATTCGGCGACGCGCTTGTAGTCGCGCTGGAAGAAGGCGATGAAGTTCTGCGCCAGGTAGTCCTTGTCCACCTCGGTCAGCGTGCCGATGATGCCGAAATCCAGCGCGATGTAGCGGCCGAAGGTCTCGGGCGCCAAGCTCACCTGAATGTTGCCGGGGTGCATGTCGGCGTGGAAGAAGCCGTCGCGAAACACCTGGGTGAAAAAGATGGTCACGCCGTCGCGGGCCAGCTTCTTGATGTCGATGCCGGCGGCCTCCAGCGCGGCGCGCTGCGAGATGGGCACGCCCTTCATGCGCTCCATCACGATGACCTCGGAGCTGCACAGGTCCCAGTGCATCTCCGGCACCATGACCAGCCCCAGCCCCTCCATATTGCGGCGCAGTTGGGCGGCGTTGGCGGCCTCGCGCACGAGGTCCAGCTCGTCGTGCAGGTAGCCGTCGAACTCGGCCACCACCTCGCGCGGCTTGAGCCGCCGGCCGTCCGCCGAGAAGCGCTCGATCCAAACCGCCAGCCGGCGCATCAGCGCCAGGTCGTCGTCGATGACGTTCAGCATGCCCGGCCGCAGCACCTTGACGGCCACCTCGCGGCCGTCCTTGAGCGTCGCGAAATGCACCTGGGCGATGCTCGCGCTGGCCACGGGCTCGGCGTCGAAGCTGGCGAACAGCTGCTCCATCGGCCGGCCGAAGGCGCGCTCGACCACCGCGCGCGCGACCGCGGCCGGGAAGGGAGGCACTCGGTCCTGCAGCTTGGCCAACTCGGCCGCCACGTCAGGGGGCAGCAAATCACCCCGGGTGGACAGCACCTGGCCCAGCTTCACGAATATTGGGCCCAGGTGCTCCAAAGCGAGACGCAGACGCACGCCGCGAGGCTCCTGCCAGCGGCGCCCCATGCGGGTCAGGCGGCGGATCAGCTGGAAGCGGCGCCGGCGCAAGCCGGACAGGGCCAGGTCGTCGAGGCCGAAGCGCCAGACCGTCCAGAGGATGACCAGCAGCCGGGAGACAAACCTCATGCCGCGCCACCGGCGGCTGCCGGCGCCAAGCGCCTGGCCACGCCCGCCAGCGTCGTGCGCAGCGCCCGGCCGAACTGAGCGAGCTGACGTGCGGCCAGCGGCCCGACCAGCCCGGCCAAGTCGTCCTCAATGTCCCAGCGCAGGTTGTCCATCAACCAGTGCATCTCGCCAGCGAAGGCGGCATCGCCCTGGACGCTGACCGCCGGCGGTGTGCCGCTGAGCGCGCCCAGCGCCAGCTTGGCCGGGTTGGACGCGTCGATCTCGATGCGCAGCCCCCCCGCACCCACGGGGGGCAACTCCAGCCGCTCGAACAGCCCGGCCGGCGTCACGCCCAGCACCAGGTCGGGCGCCGCCGGCAGCAGCGTCGGCCAGCCGGACAGATGCACCACCAGACTCCGGCCGGCCATGGGCCGCAGGCGCTGCGCGGCCATGGGCTCGCGTGACAACACGTGGTTGATCAACAGCACGAGTCGGTCCTGCAGGGCCGGCATCAACAGGGGCGACAGGGAGGGCGGGAGCCGGAATGCAGACATGGCCAAGATTGTAGGCAGCGGACCATGAATAGGGGACGCGGCGCACGCGGCTGTCAAACATGTTGGTGGAGAATCCCGGATCGCTTCTTGCCTGCCCACGGCAAACGCCCGAGAAGAACCAAACCCAGATGTTCGAGGACCGCAACTACAAAAGGACCTTCTACAGCGCGCCGCAATCGGTCGAGTCGCTGATTGCCGCCTTCCTCGAGCCCGGGATCATCGTTCTGACCTTTCTGCTCGTGAATGAGCATTTCCACGAACCGGTCATGCGCCCGGGCCTGACGCTGTGCCTGCTGGTGTTCGCTCTGACCTTCCCCGGCCGCAACCGCTTCAACGATCACCCGGCCAGCGCCCTCGTTGACGTGCTGTCGTCCTGGCTGGTGCTGGTGGGCATCTTGCTGCTATGCGGCTACGCGACCAACAGCCTGCACTACTTCGAGACCGAGGTGCTGATCTGGTGGGCCGTCATCACGCCGGTGGTCCAGGTCGCGGCCATCGAGGCCGGCCGGCGCATCCAGCGCTGGCGCGCCAGCCGTCCCGGCGCGCGGCGCACGGCCGTCATCGTCGGCGCCGGCCCGCTGGGGCACAAGGTGGCGCGCGCGCTGCGCGAGGCGCAAGGCGTGGTCTGCCTGGGATACTTCGACGACCGTGCGCCGGAGCGGCTGCATCCCGATGCCGGCGCCCATGTGCTGGGCACACTGTCCGAACTGGCCCGCTTCGTGCGCGAGCAGGGCGTGCGCGACGTCTACATCACGCTGCCGCTGGGCTCGCAGCCCCGCATCGTCGAGCTGTTGGAGCAGGTGCAAGGCACCACGGCCTCGCTTTACTTCGTGCCCGACGTGTTCGGCATCAGCATCATCCAAGGCCGGCTCATGGACATGAACGGTGTGCCGGTGGTGGGCATCTGCGAGACGCCGTTCACAGGCACCAACCAGCTGGTCAAACGCATCAGCGACATCGTGCTGGCGTCCATCATCCTGGTGCTGATCTCGCCCCTCCTGCTGCTGCTGGCCATCGGCGTGAAGCTCAGCTCGCCGGGGCCGGTGATCTTCAAGCAGCGCCGCAACGGTCTGGATGGCGAGGAGATCACCGTCTACAAGTTCCGCTCCATGCGCACGCTGGACGACGGCCCCGTCATCAAGCAGGCCACCAAGGACGACCCGCGCATCACGCCTTTCGGTGCCTTCATCCGCCGCACCTCGCTGGACGAACTGCCGCAATTCATCAACGTGTTGCAGGGCCGCATGAGCATCGTGGGCCCGCGCCCGCATGCGGTGGCGCACAACGAGGAGTACCGCAAGCTCATCAAGGCCTACATGGTGCGGCACAAGGTCAAGCCCGGCATCACCGGCTGGGCCCAGGTCAACGGCCTGCGCGGCGAGACCGACACCGTCGACAAGATGAAGGCACGCGTCGAATACGATTTGGAATATCTGCGCAACTGGTCGCTGGCCCTGGATCTGCAGATCATCCTGCGCACGATCAGGCTGGTGGTATTCGACCGTCATGCCTACTAAAAAAGCCCTCCTCCCCCTGAAGCGCCTCGCCCTGCCGGCGCTGGCCGCCGCGCTGGCGCTGCCAGCCGCCGCCCAGACCGACGACGCCACGCCCTTCTATGCCGGCGCGACGCTCGGCGCCGCGCGCGTGTCCAACGTCTACCGCCAGCCCACGGCCAGCAACGACGACACGGTCGTCAGCGCCGGCCTGGTCGCCGGCCTCGACCAGCGCCTGGGCCGCCAGCACCTGACGCTGGACGGCGGCCTGCAGGACAACCGCTACAGCACCAACACCGAGCTGAACAACCGCGCCTACAACCTGCGCGGCGCGCTGCACTGGCAGACGCTGGGCAAGCTCTCCGGCGTGGTCAGCGCCAAGACGTCCCGCTCGCTGGCGGACTTCAACATCGGCAACGGCGTCGAGCCCATCCTCAAGAAGAACATCGAGCGCACCGACGAGTACCAGGCCACGGCCCGTCTCGGCGTGCTGACGCGCTACACCGTCGAGGCGGGCTGGACCCACAAGCGCCGCGACTTCAGCGCCGAGGAATACGCCCGCTTCGTCTACAGCCAGAACACGGGCTCGCTGGGCTTCTATGCCCGGCCCGGCGCCCACCTGCGGCTGGGCCTGGTGGGCCGCGCGACCCGCGGCAGCAACCCGCGCTATCCGGTCGGCTTCACCATCGACCCCGGCACGCTGCGCCCCGTGGTGGTCAGCGCGCCCAACGACTACGAGCGGCGCGACGTGGACCTCACCGCCCGCTGGGCCACCGGCGGCAGCAGCAACGTCAGCGCCCGCATCAGCCGCAGCCGCACCAGCAACAGCCTGAACAACCTGCGCGACTTCAGCGGCACCACCGGCGCCATCGGCTGGGACTGGCAGCCCACCGGCAAACTGCAACTCAACCTGCAGTACTCGCGCGACACCGGTCAGGAGAGCGTCGTCCAGTCCGCGGACCTGAACCGCGTCTACACCTCCTGGCAGTTGGGCGGCAACTATGCGCTGACCGGCAAGCTCAGCCTGAGCGCCAGGGCCAGCAGCAACCGCGGCCGCCGCACCAGCGAATCCGGCGCCAACATCGCCGACGCGCAGGACGACAGCCGCCTCTACAACCTGAGCCTGCGCTGGAACTACTCGCGCGGGCTCAGCCTGATCTGCCAGGCAGATCGCATCAGCCGCGACAGCAGCATCGCCCAGTACGTCTACACGGCCAACAGCTTGGGCTGCAGCGGCCAAGCCGTCTTCTACTGATGACCACCATCCTGCTGACCGGCGCGGCCGGCTACATCGCCTCCCACACCTGGCTCGCGCTGCAGGCCGCCGGCTACCGCGTGGTGGGTGTGGACAACTTCGCCAACAGCTCGCCCAAGGTGCTGGAGCGCCTGGCCGAACT
The DNA here is from genome assembly GCA_046294815.1 of Roseateles sp. Classification (GTDB taxonomy): domain Bacteria; phylum Pseudomonadota; class Gammaproteobacteria; order Burkholderiales; family Burkholderiaceae_C; genus Pelomonas. The sequence continues at coordinate 42,745 of JBKBOJ010000014.1, forward strand.
GGGCCCGGCGCCCATCGAGTTCGAGCGCGCCGACGTCTGCGACGCGGCCGCCATGGACGAGATCTTCGAGCGCTACCGCCCCGCGGCGGTCGTGCACTTCGCGGCCTACAAGGCGGTGGGTGAGTCGGTCGCCCAGCCGCTGGCCTACTACCGCAACAACCTCGGCGGCCTGGTCAACACCTGCGAGGCCATGCAGCGCCACGGCTGCTCGCGCATCGTGTTCAGCTCCAGCGCCACCGTCTACGGCGCCCCCGAGACGCTGCCGCTGCGCGAGGACGCCCCCACCTCCGCCACCAACCCCTACGGCGCCACCAAGCTGATGGGCGAGCAGATCCTGCGCGACCTCGGCGTGGCCGACCCGACCTGGCAGACCGCCTGCCTGCGCTACTTCAACCCGGTGGGCGCGCATGAGAGCGGCCGCATCGGCGAAGACCCGCGCGGCACGCCCAACAACCTCATGCCCTATGTGGCCCAGGTGGCGGTGGGCCGGCGCGAGAAGCTGTCGGTCTTCGGCAACGACTACCCCACGCCCGACGGCACCGGCGTGCGCGACTACATCCACGTCACCGACCTGGCCGAGGGCCATGTGGCCGCGCTGCGCTGGCTGCTGGCCAACCCCGGCTCGCTGACCGTCAACCTGGGCACCGGCCGCGGCTACAGCGTGCTGGAGCTGGTGCGCGCCTATGAGGCCGCCAGTGGCCGCGCCATCCCCTACGAGATCGTCGCACGCCGCCCCGGCGACGTGGCCGCCTGCTGGGCCGACCCCACGCTGGCCCGCGAACTGCTCGGCTGGGAGGCCAAGCTGGACCTCGACCGAATGTGCCAGGACAGCTGGCGCTGGCAACAACTCAACCCTCACGGATTCAGCTCATGACGCAAGTCCTGCCCGTCATCATGGCCGGGGGCTCCGGCACCCGGCTGTGGCCGCTGTCGCGTGCCGGCTACCCCAAGCAGTTTCTCGTGCTGTCCGGCAACGAGAGCCTGTTCCAGCTGGCCGCGCGCCGACTGGCCGCGCTGGCAGCGCCCGGCATCGAGCTGGCCGCGCCCTGCGTGGTTGGCAACGACGAGCACCGCTTCCTGGTGCTGGACCAGTTGCGCGAGATCCGCCTGGAGCCCAGCAGCGTGCTGCTGGAGCCGCAGGGGCGCAACACCGCGCCGGCGCTGACGCTGGCGGCGCTGGCCGCGCTGGAGGACGGTCAGGATCCGGTGCTGGTGGTCACGCCGGCCGACCAAACCGTCACCCAGCCCGCCGCCTTCACGGCCGCGCTGCAGGAGGCCATCCGCATCGCCGCCGAGGGCGCCATCACCATCCTGGGCATCACGCCCGACCGGCCCGAAACCGGCTACGGCTACATCCGCACCGCCGACGATGCCGGCGGCCTGGCCGTCGCGCAGTTCGTCGAGAAGCCCGACCTCGCCACTGCACAGAAGTACCTGGCCACGGGCGGCTATTACTGGAACAGCGGCATGTTCGTGCTGAAGGCCAGCGTCTGGATGCAGGCGCTGGAGCGCTTCCGCCCCGACATCGCCACGGCCACCCGCGCCGCTTGGGCCGCGCGCAAGACCGACGGCAAGTTCGTGCGCCCCGGCAAGGCCGAATTCGCCGCCGTGCCCAGCGAATCGGTGGACTACGCCGTCATGGAGCGCTGCCCGGGCACCGACATCCCGCTGCGCATGGTCGCGCTGGATGCCGGCTGGAACGACCTGGGCGCCTGGGAGGCGGTCTGGCAAGTGGCGGAGAAGGACGAGGCCGGCAACGCCTTCGTCGGCGACGCGCTGATCGCCGACAGCCAGAACACCCTCGTGCATGCCACCAGCCGGCTGGTGAGTGTCGTGGGCCTGAAGGACGTGGTGGTCGTCGAGACCGCCGACGCCGTGCTGGTCAGCGACCGCGCGCGCAGCCAGGAGGTCAAGCAGATCGTCAACCGGCTGGGCGCCGAGCAGCGCGGCGAGCATGCGCTGCACCGCAAGGTGCACCGCCCCTGGGGCTGGTACGACAGCATCGACCAAGGCCCGCGCCACCAGGTCAAACGCATCATGGTCAAGCCCGGTGCGTCCCTGAGCCTGCAGATGCACCACCACCGCGCCGAGCACTGGATCGTCGTCAGCGGCACCGCCGAGATCGTCAACGGCGACAAGACCATCCTGCTGACCGAGAACCAGTCCACCTACATCCCGCTCGGCCAGACCCACCGCCTGGCCAACCCCGGCAAGGTGCCACTGGAGATCATCGAGGTGCAGTCCGGCTCCTACCTCGGCGAGGACGACATCGTCCGTTTTGAAGACACCTACGGCAGAACCTGAACATGGCCATCCTCGTCACCGGCGGCGCCGGCTTCATCGGCAGCAACTTCGTGCTCGACTGGCTGCGCCAGTCCGATGAACCCGTCGTCAACCTCGACGCCCTCACCTACGCGGGCAACCTGGAGAACCTGGCCTCGCTGCAGGGCGACGCGCGCCACATCTTCGTCAAGGGCGACATCTGCGACCGCGCACTGGTCGACAGCCTGCTGGCCACGCACAAGCCGCGCGCCATCGTGCACTTCGCTGCCGAGAGCCATGTGGACCGCTCCATCCATGGCCCCGGCGCGTTCATCAAGACCAACGTCGAAGGCACCTTCACGCTGCTGGAAGCGGCCCGCGCCTACTGGAGCGCGCTGGACAGCGGCGCCAAGGCAGCCTTCCGCTTCCATCATGTGTCCACCGACGAGGTCTACGGCTCGCTCAAGCCCGAAGACCCGCCGTTTGCCGAGACCAACCCCTACGAGCCCAACAGCCCCTACTCGGCCAGCAAAGCTGCCAGCGACCACCTCGTGCGCGCCTGGCACCACACCTACGGGCTGCCGGTCGTCACGACCAACTGCTCCAACAACTACGGGCCCTATCACTTCCCCGAGAAGCTGATCCCGCTGATGATCGTCAACGCGCTGGCGGGCAAGCCCCTGCCGGTCTACGGCGACGGCCAGCAGATCCGCGACTGGCTCTACGTGACGGACCACTGCAGCGGCATCCGCGCCGTGCTGGCCGGCGGCAAGGTCGGCGAGACCTACAACATCGGCGGCTGGAACGAGAAGGCCAACATCGACATCGTCAAGACGGTGTGCGCGCTGCTCGACGAGCTCAAGCCCTCGGCCGATGGCCCCTACGCGCGCCTGATCACCTACGTGAAGGACCGCCCCGGCCACGACCGCCGCTACGCCATCGATGCCCGCAAGATCGAGCGCGAGCTGGGCTGGCGCCCGGCCGAGACCTTCGAGAGCGGCATCCGCAAGACGGTGCAGTGGTACCTGGACCATCCCGACTGGGTCGCCCGCGTGCAAAGCGGCGCCTACCGCGAGTGGCTGGACAAGCAGTACGGCTGACCGATGAAGATCCTGTTGCTTGGCAAGAACGGCCAGCTCGGCTGGGAGCTGCAGCGCTCGCTCGCCGTGGCCGGCGAGGTGGTGGCGCTGGGCCATGCCGACGGCGGCGACTTCACCCAGCCCGACGCCCTGCTCGCCCGCGTGCAGGCACTGGCGCCGCAGGTCATCGTCAATGCCGCCGCCCACACCGCCGTCGACAAGGCCGAAAGCGAGCCCGAGCTGGCCCGCCAGATCAACGCCACCACGCCGGCGCTGCTGGCCATCGAGGCCAAGCGCCTGGGCGCGCTGCTGGTGCACTACTCGACCGACTACGTCTTCGACGGCAGCGGCGACCAGCCCCGCGACGAGGACGCCCCGATCGCGCCGCTGAGCGTCTACGGAGCGACCAAGGCCGAGGGCGAGGATGCCATCCGCGCCAGCGGCTGCCTGCACCTCATCCTGCGCACCAGCTGGGTCTATGCGGCGCGCGGCGGCAACTTCGCCAAGACCATGCTGCGCCTGGCGGCCGAGCGCGAGCAGCTCAAGGTGATTGCCGACCAGATCGGCGCGCCCACCGGCGCCGAGCTGCTGGCCGACCTGACCACCCACATGCTGCGCGCCGCACGCGTGAACCCGGCCCTCACCGGCACCTACCACGCCGTCGCCAGCGGCGAGACCAGCTGGCACGAGTACGCCCGCTTCGTCATCGAGTTTGCACGCGCACGTGGCAAGGCCATCAAGGTGGCGCCGGACCAGATCCTGCCCATCCCGACCAGCGACTACCCGACGCCCGCCAAGCGTCCGCTGAACTCGCGCTTGTCCACCACCAAGCTGCAACAGCGCTTCGGCCTGAAGCTGCCGCCCTGGCAGCAGGGCGTGGAGCGCATGTTGACCGAAATCCTCTGAAGGGCTGTGCATGAAGAATCGCAAAGGCATCATCCTCGCCGGTGGCTCCGGCACCCGGCTGCACCCCGCGACGCTCGCCGTCAGCAAGCAGCTGCTGCCGGTCTACGACAAACCCATGATCTATTACCCGCTGAGCACGCTGATGCTCGCGGGCATACGCGACATCCTCGTCATCAGCACGCCACAGGACACGCCGCGCTTCGAGTCGCTGCTGGGCGACGGCGCGCGCTGGGGCCTCAACATCAGCTACTGCGTGCAGCCCAGCCCCGACGGCCTGGCCCAGGCCTTCATCCTGGGCCGCGAGTTCGTTGGCGGCGCCCCCAGCGCGCTGGTGCTGGGCGACAACATCTTCTACGGCCACGACTTCGCCAGCCTGCTGAACAACGCCACGCAGCGCCGCAGCGGCGCCAGCGTCTTCGCCTATCACGTGCACGACCCCGAGCGCTACGGCGTCGTCGAGTTCGATGCCGCCAAGCGTGCGCTGTCCATCGAAGAAAAGCCCAAGGCGCCCAAGAGCAACTACGCCGTCACGGGCCTGTACTTCTACGACGAGCAGGTCTGCGACATCGCCGCCAGCATCCAGCCCAGCGCACGCGGCGAGCTGGAGATCACCGACGTCAACGCCCGCTACCTGGCCCAGGGCCAGCTCAACGTCGAGATCATGGGCCGCGGCTATGCCTGGCTGGACACCGGCACCCACGACAGCCTCCTGGAGGCCGGCCAGTTCATCGCGACGCTGGAGAAGCGCCAGGGCCTGAAGGTCGCCTGCCCCGAGGAAATCGCCTTCCGCTCGGGCTGGATCAGCGCCGAACAGCTTGAAGCCCTGGCCAAGCCACTGGCCAAGAACGGCTACGGCCAGTACCTGCAGAAACTGCTCACCGACAAGGCTT
>JBKBOJ010000015.1:0-47845 GCA_046294815.1 Roseateles sp.
CGAGCTGCTGGCCGCGGCGGCGCGGGCATCGGTCGTGCCCGCCGAGGCCGCTGACCTGCAGGCACGCATCGCGGCCCACCTGGCCGAGCGCGGCGCGGCACCAGAGCGCGTGGCCGGGCACTGGACGCAGGCCGGCCGCTGGGCCGAGGCGGGCGCCGCCTACCGCATGGCCGCCGACGGCGCACGCGACACGGGGCGACGGCGCGACGAAGCGGCGCTGTTAGAGCGCGCGGCCGACTGCCTTGCTCAGGCCGGCGCGGCGGCCGACCGGTTTGCGCTGCTGCTGCGGCGCGCCGAGGTGCTGGCGGCCTACGAGTTGGCCGATGCATCCCGCGCCAGCCTGGCGAAGGTGCAGTCGGCGGCGGCCGACGAATTGCAAAGCCTGCAGGCGCGGATGGTGCGGGTGCAGGCGGCGGCCAAGCGGTCGGAGACGGCCATCACCATGAGCCTGGCACCGGATGGCATGGCGCAGGCCGCTGCACTGGGGCGGACCGACCTGGTGCTGGAGTTCGCCGTGCCGCTGTGCGAGGTGCTGTGTGACCTGCGCCGCCCGGCCGAGGCACTGGCCCTGCTGGAGTCGCTGGCCGGCTGGGTCGGCAGCGGTGGCGCCACCGACGAGCAGGCCTGGCGCTACTGGAGTACGAAGGCGCTGGCGCTGGACTATGCCAACCGGCTGGGCGATGCGGTGGCGGCGGGCGAGGCGGCTGTCGGCCTGGCGCAGCGCCTGGGGCGCGACGACCTGCTGTGGCAAAGCCTGCAAGACCTGGGCTCCACCCACGCCAAGCGTGGCTATGTGCGGCAGGCGGTGGCTGCAGGGCAGCAGGCGCTGGCGCTGGCCAGTGCCTGTGGCGATGCGGGCCTGGGCCGGGTGCACGAGTTGCGCATGATGCTGGCGCATCGACTGCGCGATGTGGGCGAGTATGCGCAGGCGTTGCCGCTGCAGGAGCAGGCGCTGGCGTTCTTCCGCGCCGGCGGCCTGGCCGCGGGCATCACCTCGGCCGAGAACCGGCTGGCCCAGACCTTCCTGCAACTGGGGCAGCCGGCCCGTGCCCGGGCGCTGCTGGCCACGCCGCATGCCGGCGCCTTCGAGACGCTGGCCGTGGTGCGCCTGATGCTGCAGGCCGAGACCACCCGGCTGAGCGGCGGCGACGCGACCGGCACCATACGCGCCGCCCTGGCACGCACGCCGCAGCGCGACGATGTCTACCACCGGCTGGTGGCGCTGTTCGCCTCGGCCATCGTGCCCGCCGATGAAGGGGAGGGCCTGGCGCTGGGCGTGGCCGCCTGGGCCGCACTGCACCAGCGCCAAGGCCTGGCGCTGGCCGGCCATGTGCGCGCGGCCGGCTGCGCGCTTGCCCAGGGGGCTTTGCAGCGCGCGCTGCCACATGCCGAGGTGGCGCTGCGACTGGCCCGCGAGGTGCAGCCGGACAGCTTCTACCTGCCCGAGCTGTGGCTCACTGCGGCGCGGGTCTTTGCGCAGGCCGGCGACGCGGCGACGGCGGCCGAGGCGCTGCAGACCGGCCAGCAGTGGGTGCGCAGCACCGCCGCCGAGCGGGTTCCGGCGGCCTTCCGGGATAGCTTCCTGCACCGCAATCCGGTCAACCGCGAGCTGCTGGCCGCGACGGCCAGTTGCCGCCCGTCGACATAACGCCAGCCTAACGCCGCCGGGCTGAACATCGGTGCGGTCGGTCGGCCCGCGTCGGGCCGGCGCTCGAACGGGGAGATCGTCATGCAAACTCATTGCCTGCTCGCCGGCCTGCTGGGCCTGGCCTCGCTGCTCGCCACCCAGGCGGCCCATGCGGCCTACACCGCCACCAGCACGGTGGACACTGCGGCCGCCACCACGGTCAACCTCGCACCCTTCCAGCAGGTGGTGGACAACCCCGCGGCGCTGACCCTCACCGGCACGGCTGGCCACGCGCTGCTGAACAGCCAGGCCGCGCAGGCCGAGTTGCTCGGTGCGGTGCTCAACGGCGTGGGCACGGGCGCGGCCGCGGTGAGCGTGGCGCCGGGTGCGATCTGGATGCAACTGGGTGGCAGCGGCTCCAGCAACATCAGCCCGCCCGACACCGGCACGCGTGCGCTGGTCTCCAGCGCCGGCTTTGCCTCGGCCCAGGGCAGCTTCAGCGACACCGTGGTCTGGCAGGCCGGCGGCCTGGCCACCGGCAGCTTGGTCTACCTGGACATGACCGTGCGGCTGGCCGGCAGCGTCAACGCAACGGCCAACAATGTGTTCGGCTGGAGCGACAGCATGGTGCGCTATCAGTGGACAGCCGGCCTGGCGCACTACGGCGGCGGCGCATCCGGGCTTCGCGAGGCGCGCTACAACAATGGCGCTTTGGTGGCCGACAACACCGAGTTCGGCAGCTTCACGTTCACGGTGGCGGCCTATGTCGGCCTGCCGGTCGACTTGTACATGAGCCTGAGCATGGATGCCCGCGGCAACGGCTACGCGCAGTGCGACAACTGCAACTGGGTGGTCAACGGCGCCGGCGCGGCGGGCGGCAGCTTCAGCCCCGGCCTGACCTGGGGCGGCATCAGCGGCGCCCGCACGGCCGCCGGTACGGCCATTGCGCTGGGCCAGCTGTCGGCGGTGAGCGCCAGCGGCTTCAACTACATGGCCGCGACCCCGGTGCCCGAACCCGGCAGCGCGTTGCTGCTGATGGCAGGCCTGGCCCTGCTGGGCGTTCGCCGGCTGCGCGCGCGGCAGCCCTGAACTTGGTGTTTTCCCGGGCTGGGATACTCGGGGGATGGATCCCGTCCCCTTTGCCTCCCTGCCGCTGAGCCCCGCCATGCTGGCCAACCTGGCCCAGCTGGGCTATGCGCAGATGACCCCCATCCAGGCGGCCGCGCTGCCGCTGGCGATGGCCGGGCGCGACCTCATCGGCGAGGCCCAGACCGGCTCCGGCAAGACGGCGGTCTTCGCCCTCGCGCTGCTGCACCGGCTGGACGCCGGACTGGGCCGGGTGCAGGCGCTGGTGCTGGCGCCCACGCGGGAGCTGGCCGAGCAGGTCACGCAGGAGATTCGCCGCCTCGCCCGCGCGGCCGACAACGTCAAGGTGCTGAGCCTGTGCGGCGGCAGCCCCTTCAAGCCGCAGGCCCAGAGTCTGGCCTTCGGCGCGCATGTCGTCGTCGGCACGCCGGGCCGGCTGCTGGACCACCTGGAGCGCGGCACACTGGACCTGTCCGCGTTGGACACGCTGGTGCTGGACGAGGCCGACCGCATGCTGGACATGGGCTTCCTGGACGACATCAAGGCCGTCGTGAAGCGCGCGCCGACGAGCCGCCAGACGCTGCTGTTCTCAGCGACCTTCCCCGACGGCATCAGCGACATTGCGGCCAGGTTCATGCGTGAGCCGCAGACCGTCCAGGTGGCTGGCGCCAGCAGCGCGGCTGCGTCCCGCATCCGCCAGATCGCCTACGAGGTGACCGAGACCCAGCGCCTGGACGCCGTGCCGCGTCTGTTGCGCGCCTTCCGGCCCGAATCGACCATCGCCTTCTGCAACACCAAGCAGCAGTGCCGTGACCTGCAGGCCGTGCTGGCCGCGCAGGGCTTCGTCGCGCTGGCGCTGCATGGCGATCTGGAGCAGCGCGACCGCGACCAAGTGCTGATCCAGTTCGCCAACCGCAGCGCCTCGGTGCTGGTGGCCACCGACGTGGCCGCGCGCGGCCTGGACATCGCCAACCTGGCGTGCGTCATCAATGTCGACATCAGTGCCGACGCGGAGCAGCATGTGCACCGCATCGGTCGCACCGGTCGCGCGGGCACTTCAGGCCTGGCGCTGAGCCTCGCCAGCCTGGACGAGATGGGCCGCGTGGGCCGCATCGAGCAGCTGCAGGGCGCCGAGTTCGAGTGGCAGCCGCTGGAGAGCTTGCAGGACGCCCCCGGCGCACCGCTGTTGCCGGCCATGGACACGCTGCAGATCCTGGGCGGGCGCAAAGAGAAGATCCGTCCCGGCGACATCCTTGGCGCGCTGACTGGGGAGGCCGGCTTCGATGCGGCGCAGGTCGGCAAGATCAATGTCACGGAGTTCCACAGTTATGTGGCGGTGCAGCGCAGCCTCGCGGCTGAGGCGGTGCGGCGGCTGTCCGCCGGCAAGTTGAAGGGCCGCAAGGTCAGGGTGAGGAGGCTGGCGGATCTGTCGGACTGAGCCTTTGGGGCCGTCAGGCGTTTGCTGTGGCTCCGAATGAGCGCCGGCGGGGCATCAACCCGCGCGCCGTGCAGGCACGGCGCCGGATGCGGCCACGCGGTTTCCGTCGTCCCCAAGAGCGGCGGTATCGAGCGCGAGCTGGACCTGGGCTAGCGGCGGCAGGCGGCCAGCAGGTCCCAGGCCGGCTTGTAGACATCGGCGCGCGCCCCGACCCAGCCCATGGCGGTGTGGAAGAGGTGGTCGTGACTGACCGGTTGGTCACGCAGTCCGGCCAGGCAACCGGGCTTGAGCGTCGCGGCCAACCCGCCGTCCTCGGGCATCCACAGGATCATCGGCACATGGGTCTGCTCGCGCGGCGCCATTGCATATGGCATGCCGTGCAGGTATAGGCCCTTCTCGCCCAGCGACTCGCCATGGTCTGACACGTACAGCATGCCCACGTCGAAGGCCTTCTGCGTCTGCAGCCAGTCGATGCTGCGCGCCAGCAGGCGGTCGGTGGTGGCAATGGTGTTGTCGTAGGCGTTGACGACGTGCTCGCGCGGGCATTGCTGCAGCGCGTTGCTGCGGCATTCGGGCTGGAAGGGCTTGAGGTCGGGCGGGGAGCGCTTGAAGTAGGCGGGCCCGTGGCTGCCCATCTGGTGCATCACCAGCACCAGCCCGCGCTTGAGGCGCTCGGGGTCCAGCGCGGCGATGCGCTTGTCCAGCTCGTGCAGCAAGGCCTCATCGAAGCATTCCTCGCCGTCGCACAGGCCCGGCGGCAGCGGCGCTGCGCCCTCGGGAAGTTGGGTGGTGAAGCTGTTGGGCACGCGGTCGCACAAGCCCTTGCAACCGCTCTGGTTGTCCAGCCACAGCACGGCCAGGCCGGCGCGCTGCAACACGTCCAGCAGGTTCTCCTGCGCGCCCTTTTGGTCCAGGAAGGCGTCGCGGCCCAGCGGCGAGAACATGCAGGGCAGCGAGGCGGCCGTGGCCGTGCCGCAGGACGTGACCTCGCGCAGGCTGAGCACCGGCAGTTTGGCCAGCTCCGGGTTGGTGGGACGCGAGTAGCCGTTCAGGCTGAAGTTCATGGCCCGGGCCGTTTCGCCCACCACCAGCAGCAGCAGCGGCGGCTTGGCCCCCGCGGCGCGCGGCAGCAGCCGGGCGTCGGCGCCGATGACCGCAGGCGGGCCGGACGGCGCAGCCTGGCTGCGCGCAGCGACGGCGGCCAGCGAGTAGACCGCGTTGAGCGGCGTCACCATGTAGCGCAGCGACTTGTGCTCGCGCATGGTGGACGACAGCGTCGCGAACTGCAGCAGCGCCAGCAGCACGATGGCGACGATGCCCAGCGCGAAGCCGGCGAGGTTGCCGCCCAGCTGTTGCAGCACGGGCTGCCGCGGTGCTGCGGGCCGGCGCAGCAGCCACCAGCCGGGCAGCAGGCCCAGCAGCGCCATGCTCAGCAGCAGCCGCCAGCTCAGCAGGTCGCGGGTCTCGCGCACGTCGGTCTGCACCATGTTCACGACCATGGAGGGGTCGAAGACGATGCCGTAGCTGCCGATGAAGTGGGCCAGCGCGCCCGCGGCCAGCAGCAGCAGCAGGAGCACGGTCTTGATGACGCGCGGCCAGGCCAGCAGGCTCAGCACGGCGCCAGTGGCGCACACCACCATGGCGGCGAAGGCGATGATGAAGCCCAGATCCATGCCGGGCAGCGCGTACAGCCGGCGCCACAGTGGCCAGTTGGCCAGCAGGCCCATCCACAGGGCGGCCAGCCAGGCTTGGGTGAGGGGGCGGGTGGGGTCGGGTCGGAACCAGGCGAGCAGGCGCGTGAACACGGACATGGCAACGGGAAGCGGGGCAAAGCGCGGATTCTGGCGGCGCTGGCTTGAGCGAAGCTGAAGCGGCCGTGACCCTGCGCCGCGTCAGGCGGCCTGGGGGGCTGGCTGGGGTGCAGCCGTGCGCAGCACCACGCCGCCGGCCGTGCGCGCCTTGCCGGGGTTGCCGCTGTCGGCCATCGGCTTCACCCAGCGGGCGTGCAGCGTGTCGATGCGCTGCGCCAGCGCGTCGGCCTCGGCGATCTTCTCGGCATGGCGCTTGAGCACCAGGCCGGCCATGTCGATGAGCTTGGCGTTGCGGGTGGTCGCGCCCTGCTGGATCAGCAGCTCCACGCCGATGCGGGCATCGCCGCGCAGCGAATGGCGCATGGCCGTCTCCGCGACGCTGAAGATTTGCTGGTGGCAGTCGCGGAACTGCGCGGCCGCGCCCATGTGGCCCTCTGCCACCGAGACCAGGATCTCGGTGCTGGCCTTGGTCGTGCAGTAGCGCAGGCCCAGCTGCTTCAGGGCGGGCATCATTTCCTCCAGCTCCACCTCCTGGCTGGACAGGCGGACCCACAGCGCCGTCAGCAGCGAGGCGGCTTCCAGGTCGAAATTGCCGCGCTGGGCGTGCTCGGTGAGCTCGCGCGCGACGGCCACGGCCTGGCCCACGCGCCGCTCCAGCAGGAAGGACAGGCCGCGCAAGACCAGGTCGAAGCGCTGCAGCCGGACCGCGCTGGGCGCACGCTCCAGCGCCGCGGCCAGCGTGTCGTGCGCGTACTTGAAGCCCTTGTAGTCCCGGGAGTCGAAGCGCATCAGGCCGATGAGCATCAGGCTCAGCAGGTCGAACAGCTTGGAGCGCAGGCCTTGCGACATGGCCCGCTCCAGCATGCGCAGCGCTTCCTGCCGCTGGCCGGCATAGAAGCCCAAAGTGCCGCAGCGCTGCAGGCGCAGCAGGCAGCCGGGCGTCAGCGTCGCGGCGATCTGGTACGTCTTGAGCGCCTCCTGGATGTCGCCCTGCTCCATCTGCACATGACCCATCAGGTCGTACGAGTCGGCGTAGTCGGGCAGGTCTGCGATCAGGTGGTCCAGCGTGTGCCGCGCCGCCTTCAGGTTGCCGCTGGCCATCTCCGTGCGGGCGACGCCCAGTCGCGCCCAGGGCACTGTCTTGGCGGCGATGATGGCCTCGTACAGAACCCTGGCGTCCTCGAAGCGCTTGAGCCGCAGCAGCAGCTCGGCGCCGATGCGCGCCGCGTACAGCCAGTACTTGCCCTTGGCCTCGAAGCGCGCCAGGCAAAGCTTGGCGGCCGTGTCGAAGTCTTCGCGCTCGATGGCCTCGAAGATGTCCTTCAGCACGCGCTTGCGCTGGCGGGCGCTGGCCAGCCGCTCGGCAAGATTGGCCGTGGTGTAGGGCTTGATCAGGTAGGCGTCCAGCGCGGCCTCGGCTGCTTCGGCCACCTTGGCGTAGGTGGCCTCGCTGGTCACCATGACGAAGACGGTGGAGTAAGGCAGCAGGCCCTCACGGCGCAACTCGTCCAGCAGATCCTGGCCCGAGGTGTCGCTGCCATCGAAGTAGTAGTCGCACAGCACGATGTCGAAGCGATGGTGCTCCAGCATCACCCGTGCATCCTTCACCCGCGGCGTCTGTCTGACCGTGCCGACGCCCAGGTCGCGCAGCTGTGCCGACATCAGGCTGCGCGAGTTCGCGTTGCTGTCGATGATCAGCGCGGACGCGTTTCGGATGTCCTCGTCGATCAGGAACACGCGCCCTCCCTGCTCAGCAGGAGGCCGTGGGCGGCGTTCGGGAATTGGGCAAAAGCTGTCACTTATGGCGCGTCAAGGTGAATTTGCACGCACTTTAGGCTCGCGGTGTCCATCCTTGACTGCTGGTAAACGCGCGTCATGGGACGCTGCGTGACATAAGCCGCGGCCGTCGAATCGCCCCTCCACCACGCGCCGGCCCTGCCGCCCGAACGCCATGACTCCCAGGTCGACTCCCTTCTGGCCGGTACAGCTTGGTTGCGGCATGGCCTGCCACCTCTGTTGCCACACCTCGATAAAGGGCAACACGGGGGCAATGCCATCGTCGCTTTGACTGAGAGGCGGTGAAATTTCCGGGCTATGGTGCGGGCGCATGCTGGCCTTCCACTCCGACGCCCACAGCCTGGCGCTGCCGCCCGGCCATCGTTTCCCGCAGTCCAAGTACCGACTGCTGCGCGAGCATTTCGAGCGCGATCCGGGGCGGCTGCGGCTGCGGCCCGCGCCGACCGCGAGCGACGGCGAGCTGGCGCTGGTGCACACGCCGGACTACATCGACGCGGTGCTGCACGGCACGCTCAGCGCGGCCCAGCAGCGCGAGATCGGTTTTCCGTGGAGCCCGTCCATGGCCGAGCGGTCGCGGCGCTCGGTGGGTGCCAGCATCGCCGCGGCACGGGCGGCGCTGGCCGAGGGCGTGGCCGCCAACCTGGCTGGCGGCACCCACCATGCCTATGCGGACAAGGGCTCGGGCTTCTGTGTCTTCAACGACGTGGCGGTGGCGGCGCGGCTGATGCAGACGGAGTGGGCCCAACAATGGCGCCGCCGCCTGCAGGTGCTGGTCATCGACCTGGACGTGCACCAGGGCAACGGCACGGCAGCGATTTTCCGCGACGACGACAGCGTGTTCACCTTTTCCATGCACGGCGCACGCAACTTTCCCTTCCGCAAGGAGCCCAGCGACCTGGACGTGGAACTGCCCGACGGCTGCGGCGACGCGGACTACCTGGCGGCGCTGGACGATGCGCTGGAGCAGGTCTGGCGGCGCTGCGCGCCGGGGCTGGCCTTCTACCTGGCCGGGGCCGATCCGCACGAAGGCGACCGCCTGGGCCGGCTCAAGCTCAGCACGGCCGGCCTGGCTGAGCGCGACCGCCGGGTGCTGGAGGCGCTGCGCGAGCGGCGCGTTCCGGTGGCGCTCAGCATGGCCGGCGGCTATGGGCACGACCTGTCCACCACGCTGGCCGTGCAGATCAACACGCTGACCCTGGCCGCCCAGTGCTGGGCACACTGGGGTTAGGGCGACCGGCGCAGCGCGATGGGCAGGGCGGCCAGCAGCCCGGCGGCGATGCCCAGTGCATCGGCCAGCACGTCGAGCAAGTCGGCCGAGCGCGGCGGCAGCAGGCTTTGCGCCAGTTCGATGCCCACGCCATAGGCCAGCAGGGCCAGCACCAGCCAGCCCCACTGCCGCGGTCGCGGCCAGAAGGCCCAGGTGGCGCTGAACGCCAGGCTGCCAAAGGCCAGCAGGTGGTTGGCCTTGTCCCAGCCGGTGTCCATGCTCGGGGGCGGCGCGGGCGACAAGGCCAGCCAGGTGATGACGATCAGCAGCGCGAGCAACAGCGCGCGCCACAGCGGGCGCCTCTCGGGGGCGATGCAGGACTGCAGCAGGGAGAACATGGCGGCCGCATTGTGGCGGCCCTGGTTTGTCACTGCCGGGACAAGACCGCGCGCGGCGCGCTGCCTAGAATCGAACGGTCGTTCTATTTCTCTGGGCCGGGTCGCTGCAGACGCGACCCGGCCCGTCAACCGAGGTCGTGCCCATGACAGCCCACTACGAAGTCCGCGGCAGCGTTGCCGTGATCACGCTGGACAACCCGCCCGTCAACGGGCTGGGCTTTGCCACCCGTGCGGCCTGCGCCGCGGCGGTGGAGCGCGCCGAGGCCGATCCGGCCGTCAGCGCGGTGGTCATCACCGGTGCCGGCAAGGCCTTTTCCGGTGGTGCGGACATCAAGGAGTTCGGTTCGCCCAAGGCGCTGGCCGAGCCCAATCTGCTAAGCCTGATCGGCGTCGTCGAGAACTGCAGCAAGCCCGTCGTCGCGGCCATCCACAGCGTCTGCATGGGCGGCGGCCTGGAACTGGCACTGGGCTGCCATTACCGCGTTGCGCAGAGCGGCACCAAGGTTGCGCTGCCGGAGGTGAAGCTGGGCCTGCTGCCCGGCGCCGGCGGCACGCAGCGGCTGCCGCGCGCTTTAGGCGTGGAGCCGGCGCTCAACATGATCGTCAGTGGCGAGGCGGTGCAGGCCCAGATGCTGGCCATGGTCCCGGGCCAGAAGCTGTTCGACAAGGTCGTCGAGGCCGACGTCGTGGATGCGGCCATCAAGTTCGCCGAGGAAGTGGCCGACAAGCGCCCGCTGCCCAAGGTGCGTGACCTGAAGGCCCGCCACCCCAACGCCGAGGCCTACTTCCAGTTTGCCCGCAACATGGTCGGCGGCATGAGCAAAAACTTCCCCGCGCCGCTGCGCTGCCTGGAGGCGGTAGCCGGCGCGGTGACGATGAAGTTCGACGACGGCATGCGCGCCGAGCGCGAGGGCTTCGCTGCGCTGATGGTGACGCCCGAGAGCAAGGCGCTGCGCCACCTGTTCTTCGCCGAACGCGTGGCCAGCAAGATCCCCGACGTGCCCGAGGACACGCCGCTGCGCAGCATTGCCAAGGTGGGCGTCATCGGCGCCGGCACCATGGGCGGCGGCATCTCGATGAACTTCCTGAACGCGGGCCTGCCCGTCACGATTCTGGAAACCAAGCAGGAAGCGCTGGACCGCGGCGTGGCGACCATGCGCAAGAACTACGAGGCCCAAGTCAAGAAGGGCAAGCTGAGCGAAGACAAGTACGCGCAACGCATGGCGCTG
The DNA here is from genome assembly GCA_046294815.1 of Roseateles sp. Classification (GTDB taxonomy): domain Bacteria; phylum Pseudomonadota; class Gammaproteobacteria; order Burkholderiales; family Burkholderiaceae_C; genus Pelomonas. The sequence goes on from JBKBOJ010000015.1 coordinate 10,594, forward strand.
CTGTCCACGACGCTGAGCTATGACGACCTGAAGGACTGCGACCTCATCATCGAGGCGGTGTTCGAGGACATGGGCGTCAAGGAAGCCGTGTTCAAGCAGCTGGACGCCATGGCCAAACCCGGCGCCATCCTGGCTTCCAACACGTCCACGCTGGACTTGGACAAGATTGCCTCGTTCACGAAGCGCCCGCAGGACGTCGTGGGCATGCACTTCTTCAGCCCGGCCAACGTGATGAAGCTGCTGGAGGTGGTGCGCGGCAAGGCCACCGCCAAGGACGTGCTGGCCACCGTGATGGCCGTGGCCAAGAAGATCAAGAAGACGGCCGTCGTGTCCGGCGTCTGCGACGGCTTTATCGGCAATCGCATGATCGAGCAATACAGCCGCCAGGCCGGCTTCCTGCTGGACGAGGGCTGCTCGCCGCAGCAGGTGGACAAGGCCATGGAGACGTTCGGCATGGCCATGGGCCCCTTCCGTATGGGGGACCTGGCTGGCAACGACATCGGTTGGGCCATCCGCAAGCGCCGCTATGTCGAGAAACCCGGCATGAAGTATTCGGCCAGCGCCGACCGGCTGTGCGAGCTGGGCCGCTTCGGCCAGAAGACCGGCGCCGGCTGGTACGACTACCAGCCGGGCAAGCGCGACGCCATCCCCTCGCCGGTGGTGGAGGAGATGCTGGCCAAGCACCGCGAGGCCATCGGCGCCAAGACGCGCCAGATCAGCGACGAAGAGATCGTGCACCGCCTGGTGTTTGCGCTCGTCAACGAGGCGGCGCACCTGCTGGAAGAGGGCATCGCCCAGCGCGCGTCGGATGTGGACATGGTGTATCTCACCGGCTACGGCTTCCCGATGTGGCGCGGCGGCCCGATGTGCTACGCCGACACGGTGGGCCTCTTCAACGTCGTGCAGGCGATGAAGCGCTTTGCGAAGAACCCGATGGACGACGGCGCGTTCTGGCAGCCGGCGCCGCTGCTGGCCCGCCTGGTGGCTGAAGGCAAGTCCTTCACGTAACACCTTCGTCGAACGAACAAGGATCAAGACATGAGCAACGCACTGATCGTCTCCACCGCCCGCACGCCGCTGACCAAGAGCTGGAAGGGCGCGTTCAACATGACCCACGGCGCCACCCTCGGTGGCTGGGCCGTCGCGGCGGCCGTCGAGCGCGCCGGCATCGAAGGCGGTGCCGTCGAAGACGTGCTGATGGGCTGCGCCAACCCCGAGGGCGCCACGGGCGCCAACATCGCCCGCCAGATCGCTTTGCGCGCCGGGCTGCCGGTGACCGTCCCCGGCGTCACCATCAATCGTTTCTGCTCCAGCGGGTTGCAGACCATCGCGATGGCCGCGCAGCGCATCATCGCGGGCGAGGGCGACGTCTACATCGCCGGCGGCGTGGAGAGCATTTCCTGCGTGCAGCAGGAGATGAACAAGCACATGATCACCGACCCGGCGCTGATGAATCAGAAGCCCGAGATCTACTGGACCATGCTGCAGACCGCGGAGAACGTGGCCAAGCGCTACAACATCTCGCGCGAGCGCATGGATCACTACGGCGCCGCCAGCCAGCAAAAGGCCTGCGCCGCGCACGCCGCCGGCAAGTTCGCTGACGAGATGATCACCGTGACCACCACCATGGGCGTGGCCGACAAGGTGATGGGCCTGATCAGCAAGGAAGTCACCGTGTCGGCCGACGAAGGTCTGCGCGAGGGCACCACCTTCGAGGGCATCAAGGATCTGCGCACCGCGCTGCCCGGCGGCGTCATCAGCGCCGGCAATGCCAGCCAATTCAGCGATGGCGCAGGCGCCTGCGCGGTGGTCAGCGAGCACTACGCCTCGACGCACAACCTCAAGCCTTTGGGCCGCTTCCTTGGGTTTGCCGTGGCCGGCTGCGAGCCCGACGAGATGGGCATCGGCCCGGTGTTCGCCGTGCCCAAGGTGCTGAAGAAGCTGGGCCTGACGGTGGCTGACATCGACCTGTGGGAACTCAACGAGGCCTTCGCCGTGCAGGTGCTGTACTGCGCCGACACGCTGGGCATTCCGATGGATCGCCTCAACGTCAACGGTGGCGCGATCGCGCTGGGTCACCCCTAGGGCGTGTCGGGCCACCGCCTGACCGGCCAGGCGCTGATCGAAGGCAAGCGCCGCGGCGCCAAGCGGGTGTGCGTGACCATGTGCATAGGCGGCGGCATGGGTGCTGCTGGGGTCTTTGAGGTGCTCTGACGCCCACCCCTGCTGAGGGGCGGCGGCCGCCACGCGGCGCCGCCCTTTCTCATTGAGGAGAGGCCATGCGCCAGACCCTGGATTTCCTGCTCAACGACTGGCTCAAGGTCCAGGACCTGACGGCCCGCGAGCGCTTTGCCGAACACTCGACCGAGACCTTCGCCGCGGTGCTTGACACCTGCGAGAAGATCGCCCGCGACAAGTTCGCGCCGTTCAACCGGCTGGCCGACACGCAGGAGCCGCACTTCGACGGCGAGCGCGTGCACCTGCCGCAGGCCACGCACGACGCCGCCAAGGCTTACGCCGAGTCCGGCATGCTGGCTGCGGCGCAGGACTACGACGTGGGCGGCATGCAGTTGCCCTGCGTCATCGAGATGGCGGGCAACGCCTTCTTCAGCAAGGCCAGCGTCGCGCTGGGCGCTTATGCGATGCTGACCTCCGGCAATGCCAGCCTGCTGATGGCGCATGGCACGCCGCTGCAGCGCGAGGTGTTCGCGAAGAGCGAGTTCGCCGGCCGCTGGTTCGGCACCATGTGCCTCTCCGAGCCGCAGGCCGGCTCGTCGCTGTCCGACATCAGCACCCGCGCCGAGCCTGAGGACGAGTCCGACCCGCTGGGCCCGCGCTATCGGCTGAGCGGCAACAAGATGTGGATCTCGGCCGGTGAGCATGAGCTGAGCGAGAACATCGTCCACCTGGTGCTGGCCAAGATCCCAGGGCCCGATGGCCGGCTGATCCCCGGCACCAAGGGCATCTCGCTGTTCATCGTGCCCAAGCATCTGGTCAACGAGCGCGCCGAGCTGACCGGCGAGCGCAACGACGTGGCGCTGGCCGGGCTCAACCACAAGCTGGGCTACCGCGGCACCACCAACTGCCTGCTGAACTTCGGCGAAGGCCGCTTCACGCCGGGCGGCCGCAAGGGCGCCATCGGCTACCTCGTCGGCCGGCCCGGCGAGGGACTGCGCTGCATGTTCCACATGATGAACGAGGCTCGCATTGGCGTGGGCCTGGGCGCGGTGATGCTGGGCTATGCGGGCTATGAGGCTGCGCTCGATTACGCAAAGCAACGCCCGCAGGGGCGGCCGATGACGGCGGCCGGGAAAGACGCCGCCAGCCCGCAGCGCCCCATCATCGAGCACGCCGACGTGCGCCGCATGCTGCTCGCGCAGAAGAGCTATGTCGAAGGCGGCCTGGCGCTGGAGCTGTTCTGCGCGCGGCTGGTGGACGAGCTGCACACCGGCGACGACAAGGCCGGCGCCCAGGCGCTGCTGGACGTGCTGATCCCCATCGCCAAGAGCTGGCCCAGCGAGTGGTGCCTGGAGGCCAATTCGCTGGCCATCCAGGTGCTGGGCGGCTATGGCTACACGCGCGACTTCCCCGTCGAGCAGTACTGGCGCGACCAGCGCCTGAACATGATCCACGAGGGCACGCACGGCATCCAGGCGCTGGATCTGCTGGGCCGCAAGGTCGTGCAGCAGGGCGGGGCGTCGCTCGCGGCGCTGGCGGCGCGCGTGCAGCAGACGATAGAGCGCGCCATCCAGACCGACTGGGGCCGCGAAGCCAAGCAGTTGGCCGCCGCGCTGGCCCAGGTGGGCGGCGCCACCAAGCAGGCATGGAGCACCGGCCAGCCCGAAGAGGCGCTGGCCAATGCCGTGCCCTATTTGCAGGCCTTCGGGCACACGGTGCTGGCTTGGCTGTGGCTGGATGTGGCGCTGTGCGTCGAAGGTGACAGCGACTTTGCCCACGGCAAGCGCGCCGCAGCGCGCTATTTCTTCGCCTACGAGCTGCCCAAGATCGGCGCATGGCTGGACGTCGTCGCGCGGCGTGAAGCGCTGTGTCGCGAGATGCACGCCGAATGGTTCTGAACCCAGGAGACAACATGAGCACCAAAGTCCAAGACCTCTTCGACCTGACTGGCCAGGTCGCCCTCGTCACCGGCGGTTCGCGCGGCCTGGGCCTGCAGATCGCCGAGGCACTGGGCGAAGCCGGTGCCAAGGTCATGCTGACCTCGCGCAAGGCCGCCGACCTCGAGGAGGCTGCCGCCCACCTGCAGGACCGCGGCATCGACGCGCGCTGGATCGCGGCCGACGCCGCCAAGCCCGAGGACGTGCAGCGCGTCGTCGACGAAACCATGGAGCGTCTGGGCCGCATCGACATCCTCGTCAACAACGCCGGCGCCACCTGGGGCGCGCCGGCCGAGGAGCATCCGCTGGCCGCCTGGGACAAGGTCATGGACCTGAACATCCGCAGCCTGTTTGTCTTCGCGCAGGCGGTGGGCAAGGCCAGCATGATCCCGCGCCGCTCGGGCCGCATCATCAACGTGGCGTCCATCGCCGGCCTGGCGGGCAACTCGGGTGCGATGAAGACCATTGCCTACAACACCAGCAAGGGCGCGGCCGTGAACTTCACGCGCGCACTGGCCGGCGAGTGGGGGCAGTACGGCATCACCGTCAACGCGCTGGCGCCGGGCTTTTTCCCGAGCAAGATGACCAAGGGGCTGCTGGCCGCGGTGGGCGCCGAGAAGATGGCCGCGCATGCGCCGCTGAACCGCCTGGGCGACGACGACGACCTCAAGGGCGCCGCGCTGCTGTTCGCGTCACGCGCCGGCAAGCACATCACCGGCCAAATCCTGGCCATCGACGGGGGCGTGTCTGCCGTGCATGGAAACTGAGCGGATGGAATTTCCCGTCCGCATCCCCTTCGTCGAACAACTGGGCCTGCAGTTGCACGCCCTTGGCGAAGGCGAGGCCGAGCTGCGCCTGGCCATCGCCGAGCCGCACCTGAACTCCTGGCGCGTGGCCCATGGCGGCGTCGTGATGACGCTGCTGGATGTGGCCATGGCCCATGCAGCCCGCAGCGTGAACCGGCACCTGCCTGACCTCGGGCCCGGCGTCGTGACGGTGGAGATGAAGACCAGCTTCATGCGCCCCGGCGAGGGCCAACTGCGCGCGGTGGGCCGGCTGCTGCACCGCTCCACGACCATGGCTTTCTGCGAGGGCTCGGTCTGGGGCCCCGGCGACAAGCTCTGCGCCCATGCCACCGGCACCTTCAAGTACCTGCGTGCCTTGCCTGCGGGGCGGCGGCTCCAGGCCCTGGGCGGCGAGGGCGACTGAGCCTAGGAGCCTTTGGGTTGGCGTCGCGCCGGGGATTGAGCGAATCAACTGAAACGGCGTTCCGAAAGCGGGCACAATCTGGGCTGCGCTCGCCAGGCTGCCCATCCGGACCCTGCCGTCCCGCCCGCCAGGGCTGGCAACTGGCTTGAAGGCCCCCTCCAGGCCCCTCTGGCCTGGGCCGCGGCGGCCCGCCGCCTCATCCCCATTCCACGCCTTGCGAAAGTACCCGCCATGAAGATCGCCCTCATCATCGAGAACAGCCAGGCCGCCAAGTCCGAAATCGTCTACAACGCGCTCAAGACCGTGGCCGAGCCGCTGGGCCACCAGGTCCATCACTACGGCATGTACACGCCGGAAGACAAGGCCTCGCTGACCTACGTCATGAACGGCCTGTTGGCCGGCATCCTGCTGAACAGCAAGGCTGCCGACTTCGTCGTCACCGGCTGCGGCACCGGCATGGGTTCCATGCTGGCCTGCAACAGCATGCCCGGCGTGTTTTGCGGCCTGATCATCGACCCGACCGACGCATTCCTGTTCGGCCAGATCAACGACGGCAACGCCATTTCCATGCCCTACGCCAAGGGCTTCGGCTGGGCCGCCGAGCTGAACCTGCAGGACTGCTATCGCAAGCTGCTGGAGAACGAGCGCGGCGCCGGCTACCCCAAGGAGCGGGCCGCCATCATGGCCAAGAACCGCGGCATCCTGAAGGACCTGAAGGCCGCCTCCTGCAAGGACATGCTGACCGTGCTGAAGACCGTGGACCAAGATCTGCTGAAGGCCGCCGTGTCGGGCGAGAAGTTCCAGGAGCTGTTCTTCACGAACTGCCAGGACGACGCGATCGCCGCTCACATCAAGGCTGTTCTGGCCTGATGTCGCGCGCGGCGGTCTCGCGCGCTGCGAGACTGTCGCGATGTCGTCGACACCTCCCCAACTCACGCTGCGCACGCTGACGCGCGGCGACGGCCTGCTGGGCCTGCGTCCGCGCGGGCCGCTGGGCCCGCGCGCCGAGCAGGTGACGGTGGCGACGCTGGCGCAGCGCGATGCCGACGCCGAGCAGCTGCTCGTCAAGCTGGGTTTCGTAGCCCTGGACCCGGCGTTGCTGCAATGGCGCGGTGCGCCATTGCCGCTGGGCGGCGCGTCGCTGTGGACGCTGCCTCAGGAGGAGTTCTTCGGCGACTTCCATGCCGAGCTGGTGCCCGAGCTGCAGCGCCTGGGTTGGCAGGTCAGGACCGAGGCGGGCTTTGCCCATCACAGCCAGTTTGTCAGCGGCTGGCAGCTGGGTCTGACCGAGGAGGGGGGCGCAGCGCCCAAACCCAGCCGGCGTGTGCAGGGATTGCAGCTGGAGCGCCGCAGCGGCGCCTGGCTGGTCAGCCTGGGGCTGGAGGTGGACGGCAAGACGCTGGACCTCGCCCCGCTGATCGCCAACCTGCTGCGCCGCGACAGGCGCTGGCTGGACGCGGTGGCCATCGCCGCCATCGAGGACGACGCCATCGTGTCCTTGCGCGCGCCGGGCGGCCAGCGTTATCACACCCCCGCCGCGCCGCTGAAGGCCATGATGCTGGCGCTGCTGGACCTGCTCAAGCCCGTCGAGCTGGAGCGGGGCAAGCCGCTCAAGCTCAACGCCTGGGACGCCGACCGGCTGCGTGCCATCGAGGAGGCGTCGCGCGGCCGCTGGCAGATCCACGGCGACGCGGGCCTGAAGGCGCTGGCGCGCCGGCTGCTGGGTGCCGGGGCGCCGCGCGCCGTCGAGCCGCCGCCCGGCCTGGGCCTCGCGCTGCGGCCCTACCAACTGCTGGGTCTGGCCTGGCTGCAATACCTGCGCGAGCACCAGCTCTCGGGCATCCTGGCCGACGACATGGGCCTGGGCAAGACGGCGCAGGCGCTGGCCCACGTCTGGGCCGAGAAGCAGGCTGGCCGGCTGGACCGGCCGGCGCTGGTCGTCGTGCCCACCTCGCTGTTGTTCAACTGGCAGCAGGAGGCCGCCCGCATCGCGCCGGGGCTGGCCATCAAGACCTGGCATGGCGCCGACCGCGCCGCGCTGGACCTGACCAGCGCCGACCTGGTGCTGACCACCTACAACCTGGTCTGGCGCGACCTGCGTGCGCTCGCCGCCCGGCCCTGGCATTTGCTGATCCTGGACGAGGCCCAGTCGGTCAAGAACGCGCAGGCGCGCGCCGCGCGGGCGCTGCGGCGGCTCGACGCCCGCCACCTGCTGGCCCTCACCGGCACGCCGCTGGAGAACCACTTGGGCGAGCTGTGGGCGCTGTTCGACCTGCTGATGCCGGGCCTGCTGGGGGATGCGCGCAGCTTTGCGCGGCACTGGCGCAAGCCCATCGAGGTCAACCGCGACGGCGCGCGCGCCCGGCTGCTGGCCGCGCGCGTGCGGCCCTTCATCCTGCGGCGCCTCAAGACCGAGGTGGCCGCCGAGCTGCCGCCGCTGACCGAGCTGGTGCAGCGCGTGCCGCTCGTGGGCCAGCAGAAGCAGCTCTACGAGAGCGTGCGCGTGGCGGCCGACCACCTGGTGCGGCGCATCCTGCAGCGCGACGGCTACACGCCCAACAGCCTCATCAGCGTGCTGGATGCGATGCTCAAGCTGCGCCAGGTCTGCTGTGACCCGCGGCTGCTCAAGGGCGTGGACATGGCGTCGCACACCGAGCGCGCCAAGATCGAGTGGCTGCGCGAGCAGCTGCCCGAGCTGGTCGCCCAGGGCCGGCGCGTGCTGGTGTTCTCGCAGTTCACCGAGATGCTGGACCTGATCGCCGCCGAGGTGCCGGTGGCGCATCTGCGCCTGACCGGCGCGACGCCCGCGGCCCAGCGCGGCAACATCGTGCGGCGCTTCCAGGCGCGCGAGGTGCCGGTGCTGCTGGCCAGCCTGAAGGCCGGCGGCGTGGGCCTGAACCTGACGGCGGCCGACACCGTCATCCACGTCGACCCGTGGTGGAACCCGGCCGTGCAGGCCCAGGCCAGCGCGCGGGCGCACCGCATCGGCCAGGACCAGCCGGTGTTCGCGATCCAACTGGTGGCCGAGGGCAGCATCGAGGAGCGCATGCTGCAACTGCAGGCCCGCAAGCGCGCGCTGGCCGACGGCCTGCTCGGTCAGGACGACGGCGCGCTGTTGGACAAGTTCAGCGCGCCGGAGCTGCAGCGGCTGCTGGCACCGCTGGAGCAAGCCTGGGAGCCTGTCGGGCTTGGGGTCGGGAGCGCCCCGCCAATCACCCCGGCCCTTCAGCACCCAGGGTGACAGGCGGGGATGCGGCCCAGCATGTCCAGGTGGGGAATCAGCGCGAGCGCCCGGCAGCAGACCCAGCAAGGCGCTGAGCAGTCTTGGCATGCGGAGGGGCTGTCGTACCGCTTGGGTCGAGCGTGCGGGCCGGCCAGCGGGTCGCTGGAGGAACGGCGCTTGCATTGGACAATGTCGGCATGAGCAAGGCGTTCACCAAGGAATCCGACGCGCCGGAGGATGACGACGGCGATGGCCCCGCGCTGCCGGCGCTGCCGGCGGGCACGCGCAACTACATGACGCCGGCCGGCTACGCGCGGCTGCGTGCGGAGTTCATGCAGCTCATCGACGTGGAGCGGCCCAAGATGGTCGAGACCGTGTCTTGGGCGGCCAAGAACGGCGACCGCTCGGAAAACGGCGACTACCTGTACGGCAAGAAGCGGCTGCGCGAGATCGACCGCCGGCTGCGTTTCCTGACCAAGCGGCTGGACATCGCCGAGGTGGTCGACCCGAGCGTGCACCATGGCAGCGAGCAGGTGTTCTTCGGCGCGACCGTCACCTATGCCAATGCCCGCGGCGAGGAGAAGACCATCACGATCAAGGGCATCGACGAGGCCGACAGCCTGGCCGGCGAGGTCAGCTGGGTGTCGCCCATCGCGCGCACGCTGCTCAAGGCGCGCGTGGGCGACGAGCTCAAGCTCGTCACGCCGGTGGGCGTGGAGAGGATCGAGGTCGTCGCGGTGAGCTACCCGGCGCCCGCCGCCGGGAATTGATCAGGGCTTCTTGGGCGCGGGCTTGAGCATCGCGTCGGCGCGGGCCCTCTCCTGCGGGCTCAGCCTGGCTTCGAGGGCGGGCAGCGCGGCGGCCGCCTGCGCGTGGCCCTGGGCCTTGGCCAGCGTGCACCAGGCATAGGCGGCCGCCATGTCCTTGTCGCCGCCCTGGCCCTGGGCCAGCATGACGGCGAGGTTGAACATGGCATCGGGCTGGCGGCCGCGGGCGGCGGCCTGGAACAGCTGGCGCGCCGTGGCATGGTTCTGCGGCACGACCTCGCCCTGGTAGAAGAACGTGGCCAGCGCGTTCTGCGCGTCGGCATGGCCCTTCACGGCGGCCTCCTTGTAGAACACAAGCGCCCGCTCGGGCGCACGCGGCGTGCCTTCGCCGAGGTCCAGCATGCGGCCATAGGCATAGGTCGCGTCCAGGTTGCCGGCTCGGGCCGCGGCGGCGTAGTAGGCACCGGCCTTTTCCAGGTCCAAAGGAATGCCGGCCGGCTGCTGGGGCACCTGGTGGTGATAGAGCTGGCCGAGCAGCAGCATGGCCGGCACATGGCCGGCGGCGGCCGCCGCCGTGAGCGCCTCGACGGCCTTGGGACCGTCTGGCACCGTGCCCACGCCGCTGATGTAGGCCTGGCCGATCAGCGTGTTGGCGGGCTCGAAGCCGAAGTCCAGCGCCTTGCGCCAGAGTCGCAGCGCCTCCTGGGGGTTGCGCTGGGTGCCCTGGCCGCTCAGGTGCACGCGCGCCAGCAGCAGCGTGGCCTCGATGCGGGTGTTGATCTGGTCGGGCTTGTTGGGGTCATAGCGCAGCCGGTCGTTGACCGGGTGGTAGCGGGCGTTGATGACCTCGTTGAGCCACTCGATGGCCTTGGCTGTGCTGGCCGGCGTGCCCAGGCCCAGCAGGTGCAGGCGGCCCAGCATCAAGGCCGCCTCTTCATAGCCCAGCTTCTTCCAGCCTTGCTCGAAGCGTTCGCGGGCCTCGGCGTAGCGGCCGGCCTCGTAGGCCTCGAAGGCCTGCTGCAGCGACTTGTCCTTGCGGGCGATCCAGTTGCGGCCGGCGGCAAAGCGGCGATCGGTGGCGGCGCAGGCGACCGACGGCGTCGTGGGCATCTCCTCGGCGGTGCTGCTTGACGTGGCTGCCGATGCCCCTGCGGCGCTGCCGTCGGGCGCCAGGTCGCTGAAGTCCTCCGCCGGCGAGCCAAAGCTGCGCAGATAGGCCAGCGTGACTTCGTCGTCGGCCGCGCTGTAGCCGCCCATGAAGCCACAGGACGAGGCGAACTGGCTGGACAGTACCTTGTTCTTGGCTGCGACGACGGCGCTTGCATCGATGGGGCGGTCGCGCTGGCCGGTCACCTTGACCGCGCCGAGCGACTGCATCTCGGCGGGCGGCGCGCTCGCCTGCTGTGCCTGCGAAGGCGCAGCGCCGAGTGTTGAACACAGAGCCAGGACGGCAAAGACCGTCCGGCCCAAGGCGCAGTGGTGCCGGACGGCTTGGGTCATGGCGTCTCCCGGGTTAGCGCGGGCTGCGGTAGGTCAGGCCCACCATGTAGGTGCGGCCGTAGTAGCTGTCCGTGTAGATGCTCGGGATGCCGCCTTCGTAGTTCTGGTAGCCGCCGGTACTGCTCTGGTTGCGCTCGCCGGTCAGGTTGCGCACGTCGGCGAACAGCTCGATGCCGCTCTTGAAGCGATAGGACACCTTGGCATCCACGAACGCCGTGCGCTTGCTGAAGATGGGCGCGCCAGGGTTGTAGGGCACACGCCAGCCGGACACAGCTTCGCCCGGGAAGTTGCCGATGCCCACGTTGGTGTTCGTTGCGGGGGAGAAGGTCTGGTAGCGCGCCGCCACCACCTGCTGGGCCACGCGGAACTGCAGCGCGCCATCGTCGTACCAGAACGCGGCGTTGTACGAGTACTTGGGCTGCCCGGCCATGGGCAGGGTTTCACCGCTGATCTGGTCTATCGTCGGCGCGCCACCCGCGTTGCGCAGGCGGCTGTAGTTGGCGTCAAAGCCGGTGTAGCGCAGCACGGAGGGCAGGAAGGTCAAGGCCGTCTTGGAGCTGAACTCCACACCGCGCCGCTTGGACGGCGCGGTGTTGTCCCACTGGGCGAACGAGAACTCCAGGTCGCGCAGCGGCGTGCCGGTCAGCGGGTCCACGGCGTTGCTGCCTTCGAACAGGCGCACGTCCTGGCGGCCGACGCGCAGGTTGGGGGCGCCCACCAGGTCACGCTGCAGGAAGGTCGACACCGACAGCGAGGTGTCGCGGTTGACATACCACTCCAGCGACAGGTTCTGGCTGATGGTGGTCTGCGGCTTCATGGCCGGGTTGCCGAAGATGCGGTTGCAGCCCTGGTCGGCCTGCGTGCCGTCCTCCTCGGGCAGCGAGTCTTCGATGAACTGGCTCAGCGTGCAGGTGATCGTGCCGTCGGCCACCGGGGCCACGCGGCTCAGCGGCAGGCGTGCGATCTGCTTGCCCCAGTAGTAGCGCGCCACCAGCTTGTCCGGCACCGGCCACAGCGCCAGGTTCAGCGAGGGGCTCACGTCGGTGCGGCTGCCCTTGAAGTCGACGTTCTGGCTGACCTGGGCGGTCGTGACGTTGTTGGTCTGGCCATCGGCTTCCGTCCAGTTCGCGTTTTTGCGGATGGAGCGGAAGATCATGAAGCCGGTGCTTTGCATGTCGGTGCGCACCACGCGCACGCCGATGTTGCCGGCCAGCTCCAGGCCGAAGGGCAGGGGGCGGTTCGTGAACGGCAGGCGGTCGATCTCGAAGTCGGTCTGCAAATAGCCCGCGGTCTGCTTGTCCTTCAGCCCGCTCTTGGGCATGTCGTAGACCTTGCCATCACTGGCCATGCAGGTGCGGAAGCAGTTCAGCGGCACGTTGAAGCCGACCAGCTGGTAGAGCTTGTCGATGTCGATCTGGTTCCAGCCGTTGAGCAGCGTGGCCGGGCGGTTCTTGGCGCCGCCATAGAACTGGCTGGCCGGCGCCAGGGTGATGGTTTGGCGCACGAGCTCCTGGAACTGCGCCGTGGTCAGCGTGGTGGTGCCGCCCACGGTGGCACCCACGCCGGCGTCGTAGCGCGGGTTCGTCACCACGCCGAAGGCGCAGGGCTGGCCGCCCGCAGCCAGCGAGCCGGGGGTGTCCTCGCAGCCGATCACGTTCCAGCGGCCGGTCACCGACGGCGCATACACGCCGGGCTTGTAGCCCGGCTGGCCGGCCGTCCCCACCGGGGCCACGAGTTCGCCGCCGCCGCCGCTCCAGCTGACCGAGCTGTAATCGATCAGCTGCGCGCCGGTCTTCAGCGCGGTCAGGAACGGCAGCTTGTCGACGGTGTTGTAGGTCAGGTCCAGCTTGAGCTGCTTCTCGGTGTTCTCGTTGTCAAAGGCGCGGATGACGTTGAGCTGGGTGTTGTTGGTGTAGCGGGCTCGCTGCGCCGCCGTGTAGGCCGGCGTGAACACGGGGTTCAGGTTGTCGATGTTGATGGCCGCGCTGGCCACCGCGGGGTTCAGCGTCGCGTAGCCGGCCAGATTGCCGAGCTGGTCGATCGGCGCACCGTCTGGCCGCGTGAAGTTCCACAGGCCGTTGGGTTCGAGCTTGAAGTTGCCCATGCCATACAGCGTGCTGAACGATGCGCGGCGGTCATAGCGCAGGCCCGTGCCCTGGTTGTAGCTCGCCATGAACTTGGCGCGCAGCCGGTCGTTGCGGTACTCGCCGCCGCCCTGCAGGGTCTTGTTCGTGGTGTCGATGCTGCTGAAGATGGTGTCGGTGCCGAGGTAGTTGCCATCTGTCGAGTAGCTCGTCACATGGTGGGTGCTGTCCACTGTGTAGCCCGGCAGGATGTTGGTGGTCGCGCCCTGGATCAGCGGCGCGTTGTTGGCGCGCCAGACGTAGGTGCCCGGCAGCGCGGAGCCCGAGGCACCGGGGGCCAGCGTGCGGGTGTTGGTGCTCAGGTTGTCCGTGAACGTCCCGGCGCCGTTGAACACCGGCGCACCGCCCATGCTCAGGAAGCCGACCGTGTCGTCCACATGGCGACGGCTGCTGATGAACTTGCCGTAGACCGAGAGCTGGTTGTTGACCTTGTAGTCGAGGCGGATGTCGCCGCTGGTGCGGCTGTCATCGTTGGAGCGGAAGTTGTAGCGCGGCCCCACCGTGTGCGAGGGCGTGTAGTCGTTCCACTGGTTCAGGCAGGTCAACAGTTCGTTCTGCCGCGAGGCGTAGGCCGCCGTGCGGCTGTTCGCGGCGTTGACGGTGCCAGTCGTCGTGATGTTGGCCAGCTGCGCCGTCGTATACATCGGGAAGGCGGCCAGGCAGTCGGCCTTGGTCTGCGCCGCGGCAGACTTCTCCAGGATCTGCCGGGGCGTCAACGACGTGAACACGCCGCCGCCGACGGTGTTCCACGTCGAAACCGGCACATCTGCCGCGCTGGGCAGCAGGGCGGCCAGGCTGTTCGCGAAGGAGAAGGTCTTCTCGGGCGAGTTGTCGAAGTCGGCCAGACGCACCAGGCCTTGCTGGCCGTTGCTGCCACCCTGGCTGATCGAGTGGTTCTCGCGGATGGTGCGGGAGCGGTTCAGGTTGACCATGACGCCCAGCTTCTTGTCGAAGAACTTGTCCGTCCAGATCAGGTTGGCATCCGGCGTCGTCCGCTTGGCCAGGTCGCTCTTGCTGGCGGCCAGTCGGAACGAGTAGTAGGGCTTGTCGAAGTCCAGGCCGTTGCGCGTCTCGATGATGACGCTGGCGCCCAGCGAGCCCTGGGTCATCGAGGCCGTGGAGCCCTTGACGATGTCCACGCTCTTGATCAGGTCGGAGGAGAGCTCGCGGAACTCCGTGCCGCGACCGTCGCCGCCGCCCAGCAGGTTGGTGCCGGCGCCCGAGGAGACGCCCACGCCGTCCATCTCGACGCGGGTCGATTCCGGGCCGTTGCCACGGATGGTGACGCTGACGCCTTCACCGTACTCACCGCGGTCCAGCGCCACGCCGGCGATGCGCGAGATGGCCTCGCCGATGTTGCGGTCCGGGAAGGCGCCCACGTCCTCGGCGACGATGGAGTCCTGCGCCGTGGCCGCGTTCTTCTTGCGGCTGATGGCCGACTGCTGCGACTGCCGGGTGCCGACGACCAACACGGTCTCCAGTTCGTTGACCGCTGCCTTGGGCTTGGTCTCGGCCGGCTTGGCGGCGGCGACCGGCGCGGACGCCGCGGTCGCCGGGGCCGACGCGGCTTGCTGGGCCATGGTGGCCTCATGGGCCCACAGGCCCAGAGCGAGTGAGACGGCAGCGCCGACACGGTCACGGCGCGGTGTGAATGGGCGGGATGGGGTCATTTTGTCTCCGCTGCCGGCTCTGGGCCGGCCATCGTGGTCATCAAGAGGCGTTGCCTGCGCAGGCAGCCGGTCCACGGGTGGTGGGCGGCCGGGCTGCGGCAGCGGAGGTCGCTTGGCCCCACTCCGCCGCTGGCGCGAGGCGGACCTTAAACAGCGAGTTACAAGCGGAGAAATATGTTTTGCCGGTTTTTCCATGTCGCCATGGAATACCGGGGCCAGAAACAATGGTTAACCCGCAGGGGCAAAAACAAACAATCACGGCCGTGATTGCAGCCGTGCGTGCACGCAACGGTTACGGCGGGGTTTCGCGGGCGTGGCGCCGCCCGAGGGCGTGCCGGTCGGCCCGGCTGCCCCGCGGCGTCAGGGCTTGACGCGCGACACCCGCTTCACGGCCGGTGAGCGCCGCAGCACGCGCAGCACATCGGCCAGGTGCAGGCGGTCGCGCAACGCGATCAGCAGGTTCATCTCGGCCGTCTCGGCCGTGTCGATCAGCGGCGCGTCATTGCCCATGGCGATGTGGGTGATGTCGGCCTCGGCCTGGGCCACGGCCTGGGCCACCTGGGCCAGCACGCCCTTGCCGTTGCTCAGCAGCAGCGAGATGCCGGCCTCGAAGGCGCGCGTGGGCTCCTCGGCCCATTCCACGCGTATCCAGTGCTCGCTGTCGCGCTGGAACAGCCGCTTGCCGACCTGGCAGTCGCAGGTGTGCACCACCAGGCCTTCGCCGCGGCCCAGGTAGCCGCGTACCTCGTCGCCGGGGATGGGGCGGCAGCAGCTGGCCAGTTGCACCGACGCGCCCTCGCTGCCGTCGATGACGATGCTGGCTTGGCTGTTGGGCGCCTCGGCAAAGCGGCCCAGCGTCAGCGCCAGCGCATCGGGCCGCTGGCCCTGCTCGGCCATCAGCCGGGCCAGCTTCTTCGCGATGATGGTGGCGATCTTGCGGCCGGCGCCGATGTCCATCAGCAGTTGCTCGGTGCTCGCCACGCCGGCCCAGGCGGCCAGGTCTTTCCACAGCGGCGCGGCCGGGTCGTCCAGTTCCAGGCTGGGCAGCGCCAGGCCCTCGACGCGCATGGCCTGGGCCAGCATCTTCTCGCCCAGTTCGCGCGACTCTTCCTGCTCCAGGTCCTTCAGGTAGTGGCGAATCTTGGAGCGCGCCCGGCCCGTGCGCACGAAGCTCAGCCAGGCCGGGTTGGGGCTGGCGCCGGGCGCGGTGATGATCTCGACCACGTCGCCGCTCTTGAGTTCCGCGCGCAGCGGCACGGCCTCGCCGTTGACCTGGGCGGCGACGCAGTGGTCGCCGACGTCGGAGTGGATGGCGTAGGCGAAGTCCACCGGCGTGGCGCCCTTGGGCAGCGCCATGATCTTGGACTTGGGCGTGAAGACGTAGATGGAGTCCGGAAACAGGTCGATCTTGACGTGCTCCAGGAACTCGCTGGCGTCGCGCGTCTCGTCCTGGATGTCGATCAGGCTTTGCAGCCAGCGCGCATTGGCTTGCTGGGCGATCAGCGCCGAGGTCTGCTTGCCGCGGCTTTTGTAGATCCAGTGCGCGGCCACGCCCTGCTCGGCGATCTGGTGCATGCCCTCGGTGCGCAGTTGGAACTCCAGCGGCGTGCCCAGCGGCCCCATCAGCGTGGTGTGCAGCGACTGGTAGCCGTTGTCCTTGGGGTTGGCGATGTAGTCCTTGAAACGGCCCGCCTGCGGCTTGTAGAGCTGGTGCAGCACGCCCAGGGCCGTGTAGCACTGCAGCGGGTCTTCCGCCAGGATGCGAAAGCCGAAGATGTCATTGACCTGGGCGAAGCTCATCAGCCCCTTGTCGCGCATCTTCTTGTAGATGGAGTAGACGGTCTTTTCGCGGCCTTGCACCTTCACGCGCAGGCTGGCGCGGGAGAAGGCGGCGCGGATCTCGCCCTCGATGCGCGAGACCAGGTCGCGCCGATTGCCGCGCGCCTTGGCCACCGCCTTGGACAGC
This sequence comes from Roseateles sp., assembly GCA_046294815.1. Taxonomy (GTDB): domain Bacteria; phylum Pseudomonadota; class Gammaproteobacteria; order Burkholderiales; family Burkholderiaceae_C; genus Pelomonas. Next base: position 27,188 of record JBKBOJ010000015.1, read on the forward strand.
GCCGCATAGCGCCAGGGGTGGAGGTACTGGAAGGACAAGTCCTCCAGTTCGCGATAGGTCTGGTTCAGCCCCAAGCGGTGCGCGATGGGCGCATAGATGTCGAAGGTCTCGCGCGCGATGCGACGTGCCTTGTGCGGCGCCATCGCGCCCATGGTGCGCATGTTGTGCAGCCGGTCGGCCAGCTTGATGAGGATGACGCGCAGGTCACGCGCCATCGCCAGCAGCATCTTGCGGAAGGACTCGGCCTGCGACTCCTCCTTGGTCGAGAACTGCAGCTTGTCCAGCTTGGTCAGGCCGTCGACCAGGTCGGCGGTGGTGGCGTCGAACTTCTCGATCAGCTCGGCCTTGGAGACGCCGCAGTCTTCCACCACGTCGTGCATGAGCGCGGCCATCAGCGCCTGGGCATCGAGCCGCCATTCGGCGCAGATGCCGGCCACGGCGATGGGATGGGTGATGTAGGGTTCGCCGGTGGCGCGCTTTTGGCCCAGATGGGCCTCGTCGGCGAACTTGTAGGCCTCGCGCACGCGCTTGACTTCGGCCTTGCTCAGGTAGCCGAGCTTGGGGGCCAGCGCGTCGAAGGAGGCGGCCTCGGCCGGGGTCGGGGGCGCGGCCTGGCGCAATCCAGGCAGCGTGAACCAGGCGGTGAGCGAGCGTTGGGCCATGCGCCCGAATTTAGCCTATGCCCCAACGGCAACGGGCGTCCAGGGACGCCCGTCGTGCAAGGGTGAGCGCTGCTTAGACCGGCACCTTGCGCAGCATCTCCAGCCCCACTTCGCCGGCGGCGATCTCGCGCAGCGCGGTCACGGCGGGCTTGTTCTTGCTCTCGATGCGTGGGCTATGGCCTTGGCTCAGCATGCGGGCGCGGTAGGTGGCGGCCAGCACGAGCTGGAACCGGTTGGGGATCTTGGTCAGGCAGTCTTCGACGGTGATGCGGGCCATGGTGTTCCTACGGAGTTGAGCGCGATCAGGTGAGATCGAGCGCCTGAAAGACGGCGGAGCGGTTGCGACGCTGAGCCGCGTATTTTAGCCGCTGCGCGTGGACGATGGTCTTGAGGTCGAAGACGGCGGTGTCGAACACGGCGTTCACGACGACGTAGTCGAAGTGCCGCGCCTGGGCCACCTCGTTGCGCGCGTTGACCATGCGCTTGGCAATCACCTCAGGCTCGGTGTCGCCGCGGCGGTTCAGTCGCAGGCGCAGCTCGTCCCAGCTGGGCGGCAGGATGAAGATCAGCACCGCATCGGGGAACAGCTGCTTGATCTGCAGCGCGCCCTGGTAGTCGATCTCCAGCACCACGTCGTCGCCGCGCTGCAGCCGGCTCTCGATGCCGGCGCGCGAGGTGCCGTAGAGGTTGCCGTGCACCTCGGCCCATTCGAAGAATTCGCCACGCGCGGCCATGGCGCGGAACTCGTCGGCCGAGACGAACCAGTATTCGCGGCCATGCTGCTCCTGGCCGCGCGGTGGGCGCGAGGTGTGGGAGATGGAGACGGCCAGCTTGGCGTCAAGCTCCAGCAAGGCCTTGACGAGACTGGACTTGCCCGCGCCGCTGGGCGCGGCAACGACGAAGAGATTGCCTGGGTATTCCATGGATGAGCGCGGGCGCGGCGCGGCCCTGGTCGGGGCCGCTGCAAAGGGCACGATTTTAGCTGGCCGAGGTCTCCAGCCTGCAGAGCGGCGCGGTGCAGCGCGGGCAGGGGCGACGCGCGGGGCGGCGGCGTCCATTCAATCAGCGGCTTGATCGCCGCCGCCTGTGGGCCCGGGTTAAGGTGCGGATCTGTTGCGCTCGTCTCCTCCACCCACCCGCGGTGGATTGCCCCTTCGGTCCGCCGCGTGGACCAAGGGGTTCTTTTTAGGGCCGGGCCATGCGCCGGCTCAGCACCGGGCCGCCGTCGTCGATGCGGACATGGTCGGATGCCTCGAAGCCGGCCTCGGCCAGCGCCTGGGCCAGCGGTGCTGCTGCGGCGGCCGACTGGCCCAGCCGGGCCTGGGCAGCTTCGCCGAGGAAGGACAGGTAGATGGTCTGGCGCGGCAGCAGCGCCGCCAGGTGGCTGCGCCAGGCGTCGCCCAGCCGCTGCTGGGCCAGGCCCGGGTCGCCGCGGTAGAAGCGCGCGCCCAGCGCCTGCCAGAACGGCGCGGTGCCGTCCGCATCGCGCCAGCCGGGCAGCTCGGCGATGACGGCTGACGGGGCCTCGCCGGGCAGCGCGGCCAGCTGGGCAAGCGCGGCCGCGATCAATGCGCGCCAGGCCACAGCCTGGCCGGCGGCGTCCAGCGTTGGCGCGGCCTGGAAGTCGCCCAGCTCGGCCTGGCCGGTCAGGTCGTTGCCCAGCAGCAGCGTGGTCTGCACGCGGAACAGCCCCAGCTCCTGCGCCGCATGCACGACGCGGCCGACGTGGAAGTGGTAACGCGGCAGCGTCAGGCCCAGGCGTGGCACCAAGCGCAGCGATGCCCTGCCGTCGGGCAGGGCCAGGTGCAGCCCGTCGCGGTCGGGCGTGATGACGATGCGATCGGTCATGCGCCACCTCCGGGGTTCAGCGGCGTGGCCAGCAGCCGCTCGCCGGCATGCGCGCCCAGCGCGGCGGCCTCGGCCTCGCCCAGTGTGTCGCCCACCTCGGCCAGCACGGCGCCGAAGCCCGCGCGCGACGGGCGCACCAGCAGCTGCCACTGGCGCGGGCCGCTGCCGGTGCCGGGCTGCACCTGCAGCTCGCGCGCAAGGCGCACGCTGCGCAGCGAGGCCAGCGGCGCCTCTGCCGTGGGGCCGCCGTCGAAGATGTCCACGTAGGTGTCGGCGTCGAAGCCCTCGTCCTGCAGGATGGAGAAGGGCAGCTCGCCGACCGGATGCAGCTGGCCGATGGCCCACTGCGCGGCCTCGGGCAGCAGCGCGACGTAGATGGGCGAGGGCGGCATCAGCTCGGCGATGCAGGCGCGGCTGCGGCCGCCGATGACGGCCTCGGCCTCGGGATAGTCCATGCCGAAGAAGCGCCGGCCCACCGCGTCCCAGAACGGGCTCTGGCCGGCGGCGTCGGTCACGCCGGGGCTCTCGGCCGCGATGCGCTTGGAAAAGCGCTCGGCGTTGGCATGGATGAAGAGCAGCCGCGCGCGCGACAACAGCTGCGCGGCCGGCCCCTGCTCGTAGGCGGGCTCCAGGAAGAAGGAGGTCAGCAGCGTCGCGCCGGTCAGGTCGTGGCACAGGTGCAGCGTGTGCATGCGCTGCGACTGGCCCAGCGCCGCGCTGGCGTGCACGACGAACTCGTTGCGGTAGCTGTAGAAGCGGTCGAAGAAGCCGGCGCTGGCGGCGATGCCGGAGCAGCCGACGAGACGCCCGCCCTGGGCGGTGTCTTCCAGCACGAACAGATAGGTCTCCTCGCCGCTGGCGTCGTCGGGGCTGGCGAAGGACTGCAGCGAGGCCTGGATGCGCGCGCGCAGCTTGGCCTCGTCGTTGGGCAGCGAGCTGATGCCGTCGGCGCTGGCGGCCGCCATGCGCTGCAGGTCGGGCAGGTCGGCCGCTGCCACGGGGCGCAGTAGCAAGTGGTTCATGACGGTACTTCCTCCGGGGTGGCGTCGCGCCACGCCTGGGCACGCTGGCTGCGCTCGTCGCGCGGCGTGCGGCCGAAATGGGCCTTGTAGGCGTTCGAAAAATGCGGCCCGGACGAGAAGCCGCAGGACAGCCCGATCTGCAGGATGGACTGCGAGCTCTGCTGCAGCAGGCGTTGTGCGCGGCCCAGCCGCAGCGCCAGGTAGTGGCGTGAGGGCAGGGTGTCCAGGTGCTGCTTGAACAGCCGCTCCAACTGGCGGCGCGACACGCCGGCCAGCCGCGCGACCTCGTCGGTGGGCAGCGGCTCGGCCAGGTTGGCCTCCATCAGCGACAAGGCCTCGGCCAGCTTGGGGCTGCCGGCGCCGCGGCGCTCGCTGTAGCCGGCGCGCTGGCGCTCGTCGCGCGGCCGGATGGCGCGCAGGCCAAGCGACTGCATCAGCTCCTGGCCCAGGCGTTCGCCGTGGCGCTGCGTCAGCCAGGCACAGCACAGGTCCAGGCTGGCGGTGCTGCCGGCGCAGCTGAGGCGGTCCGCGGCTGGGTTGATCTCCCACAGGCCGTTGGCCCAGGCGACGCGGGGATGGTCTTCGGCCAGGCCGTCCAGCCAGGGCCAGTCGGCGCACGCGCGCTGGCCGTCGAGCAGGCCGGCGGCGGCCAGCCAGGCCGCCCCCACTCCCACGCCGCCGAGCACTGCCTGAGCGGCCGCGCGCTCGCGCAGCCACTGCAGCAGCGGCTGCTCGGGCTGGGCCGGCTCGGCTGCGACGACGAACACGCTCTGCCAGCCGCTGCTGTCGGCCACGGCCCGCGTGGCCACGCGCGTGCCGCCCGCGGCGGCCACCTCGCCGCCGGCCAGGCTCAGGCAGTCCATGCGGTAGGCGATGCCGTCCTGCAGCGCGTTGGCGGCGGCCAGGGCGTCCGTCAGGCCGCCCAGCGCGAGCATCGAGAAGCCCGGCAGCAACAGCAATCCGACGCGGTGAACGGCCTGTGCATCCATTGCCGCGATGTTCTCATCGCCAGGCCAGCAGCGCGGGCGGCGCGAGCAGGGCCAGGGCCATGACCAGGTAGATGCCTTGCAGTGGCAGCATCCAGCGCACCCAGGTGGTGTAGGGCACGCCGGACAAGGCCAGCACGCCCACCGTGATGCCGGAGGTCGGGATGATGGCGGTGGTGAGCTCGCCGAACTGGAAGGCCAGGATGGCGGTCTGGCGGGTGATGCCCACCAGGTCGGCCAGCGGCGCCATGATGGGCATGGTCAGCGCGGCCTGGCCGGTGCCGGAGTGGATGAAGAAGTTGATGACCGACTGGATCGCGAACATCTTCTGCGCCGCCAGCACCGGGCTGTCCGAGGCCACCAGCGGCGCGAGGCCGTTGAGCATGGTGTCGATGATCTGGCCGTCGCGCATCAGGATGACGGTGCCCTTGGCCAGCGCGATGACCAGCGCCGTGCCGATCAGGTCCTTGGCGCCGTGCAGGAAGGCGGCCATGAACTCGTCGGCCGAGAAGCGCGAGACCACGCCGACGGCCACCGCCATCACGAGGAACAGTGCGGCGATCTCCTCGATGTACCAGCCGAACTTGACGACGCCAAAGATCATGCTCACCAGCGTGAGCGCAAACAGCCCCAGCACCAGGCGGTGGCGGCGCGTCATGCCGGGAAACTGCTCGAAGCTGGCCATGTCCAGCGTCGCGCGGCGCTGCTGGTCCAGCGCATAGGTGGGGCTGAGTTCGGGGGTGCGGCGGATGCGCAGGGCCCACCACTGCAGGAAGGCGATGGTGATGGCGGTGGCGACGGCCCAGCACAGCGCGCGGTAGCCCAGGCCCGAGAACATGGGCACGCCGGCAATGCCCTGCGCGACGCCGACGTTGAAGGGGTTCAGGAAGGCCGTGGCAAAGCCCACCTGCGAGCCGACGAAGGGGATGGCCATGCCGGTCAGCGTGTCCAGCCGCAGCGCCAGCGCCAGCGGGATGAAGATCATCACGAAGGGGATGGCCTCCTCGGCCATGCCAAAGGTGGCGCCGCCCAGCGAGAACAGCGTGACGAAGACCGGGATGACGGCGGCCCGCACGAAGGCCGAGCGGCCGTGGGCGCGGGCCACGGTCTTGATCATGGCGTCGATGGCCTCGCTCTTCTGCAGCACCGCGAAGGCGCCGCCGACGATCAGCACGAAACCGATGATGAGGGCGGCCTCGACGAAGCCCTTGATGGGCGCCGTGAGCAGTGCCGTCAGGCCTTGCGGGCGCGACTCGACGACGTGGTAGCTGCCCGCGACGACGACGGTCTTGCCGTCGACCACCGCGGTGTCGAAGCGGCCGCCCGGCACCACCCAGGTGGCGAGAGCGATCAGGGCCAGCAGTGCGAACAGCAGCACATAGGTGTTGGGAAGGCGCAGTTTCATCGTGGGCTTCACATCGACAGGAGTTTTCCGCTGCGGAAGGCCTGCGACCCCGCAATCTTGGCCAGGCGCATGCCACGGCTGGCATAGCGCCGTGCACTGCGTGCGAAGCAGCGGCCGGTGACGCTGGCGTGCAGCGCGGTACGGGCGTCGGTCAGCGGGTCGATGATTTCGGCCACCAGCTCGCCGGCCTCGACCCAGTCGCCCGGCGCCTTCGCGAACACGACGATGCCGGGCACCGGCGCGGTCACCGGCTCCACGCCTTCCAGCGGCGTGGCGGGGCAGGCGGCGGGCGGCGGCGGCGCGGCGCCGTCGATGTGGCCGGTGTGGCGCAGGTAGGCGAGCAGGGCGTCGGCGTCCTGCTCGGCCAGCGCGTGCGCGACCTCGGTTTCGCCGCGCAGCTCGACGGTGGCGGCCATGCAGGCCAGCGGGTCGATGGGAAAGCGGCCTTCGAAGTGGGCGGCCAGCTCCCACCAGACGCGGGCGATGGATTCGTCGAAGGGCTCGTCGCCCGACACCGCGCTATGCAGCAGCGCCTGCGCGCCCAGATAGCCGGCCAGCGGCGCGAAGGCGTCGGCCTGCGGCGTGCCGGCGTACAGGTGCACGACGGCCTGGTTGTCGCAGTGCAGGTCCAGCACCAGGTCGGCGTCCACGGCCAGGGTCTGCAGCAGGCGCTTGAGCGCCTCGGTCTCGGTGGCGGGCTGCCAGGCGGCCAGCAGCTCGCGGCTGGCGGCGCGGATGATGCGGGTGTTGGCGGCCGCGTCGGCGCCCAGGCGGTGCTCGACGGCCGCGGCCAGCGCCGGTGACAGGTGGCGGAACTGGCGGTTGAAGTTGACGCCGGTGGCCAGGTCGAAGCGGCCCAGCGACGCGCCCTGCAGGTCTTGCGACAGGCCGATGGGGTTGGCCATGGGCACGACGACGATCTCGCCGGCTATTGAGCCCGCCGCGTCCAGCGCCGCCAGCCGTGCCATCAAGGCCTGCGCGACCAGCATGGGCGGCACCTCGTCGGCATGCAGCGCGGCCTGCAGATAGGCCTTGCGGCCGGATTCGCGGCGGCCGTAGTGCAGGCTGCGCAGGCGTCGGATGGTGCCGGGGCTGGCCGCCGGCAACTCGTGGTGCTGGGTGTTCATCGCGGTCGGGCGGCACAGCCGCCGGCGGTCATTGCGGGGAGAGCGGGGTGGGCGAGGGGTTGGCCAGCTGCACGGGCGTCACGTCCAGCCGCACGTTCAGCACGGTGTAGTCCTCGCCGCCGAAGGCGCCGCTGAACCAGCCGACCAGCCCGGGGCCTTTGTAGAGGCGGAACTCGAAGCCCAGTTCGCGCGCCGTGCTGCCGGCCTGCGGCTGGGGCCGCCAGGCCAGGCCGCGCACTTCCGGCGCGGCGCTGTCCAGCAGCTGCGCCATGGCCGCGACGATGACGCCGTCGCCCAGGATGTCCATGTAGTAGCGGTCGCCCTGCAGATAGGGCTTGTAGTCGCTCGCCGCGGGGTCGATGCGCGACTCGGCCAGCTTGTATTTCGACGGCGTGGTCACGCCGGTGGCGAGGTCGTGGCGGTCGCCGCGGTCCAGGTAGCTCAGCAGCGCGCCGCGCAGGTTGAAGGCCGGGATGCGCGGGTCGGTGCTGGCCTTGGACAAGTCCACCAGCAGCGCGCCGCGCGCGCCGATGATCTCGACCTGCGGGCCCTTGATGACGGCGGCCGAGTCTTCCTCGATGCCCAGGCCCAGCTTGTAGCCAAAGGCCTGCATGGCCGGCAGCATGCGGCCGATGCGGCCGCGCTTGAGGAAGTGCTGGTCGATGAAGAGGTCGGGGCCGACGAAGCCCAGGCCGCGGTCGTACTCGCGGCCCTCGCGCCACTGGCCTTGCAGGATGCGGATGTTGTCCTGCGCGTCGCGGAACATCATGCGGCTCATGATGGCCGCGCCGGCGCTGGTGCCGGCCACCACGCCGCCGTCGGCCAACACCTGGCGGATGGCCTTGAGCATCGCGGTGGGCTGGCCGCCGGGCTGCAGCGTGTCGACGATGAGCTCCTGCGCGCCGCCGGAGAAGAACACGCCGCGCGAGGCCGCCACCTTGGCGATCAGTGCCGGGTCGTTGAGCCGGGCCTGCAGGTCCACGCCCTTGAGGCGCGGCGCCACCGGAATGGCCTCGGCCTGGGCGCCGCGGCGGTTGAGCGCGTCGACGATGCGGCTGGCGCTGCGCTCGGGGTTGGCGGCGGCCGTCGCGAACACGGCGATGCGCGCACCGGCGCCGCCGGCTTCGTCGACGATGCGCTGCCAGACCGCGTCATTGTCGTAACGCAGGGCGCCGCCGATGACGACGGCCGTGCCCTGGGCCTGGAGAGAGGGGCTCATGGCCTGCAGTGCGCAGGCGAGCAGCAGGGTGGAGAGGCTTCGCATGCAGCGATCTTGTCAGCGGGCCAGCGGCATCGACAGCGGGTTGCACCTTGCAAGCGCAGGCCACGCAATTCCATGTCGCATCTGCGCAAGACGGGCCGGCCGCCGTGGCTTGCCCGCCATGGACGCTTGCCGCGAAGCGACGCGCATTTGCATGCAAGCGACCAGCGCGCCCAAACCCCATAGGCAAGGCGCAAGCCCCCTCCCTAGAGTCAGTTGCAAGGCAGCCGCCTGACCGTCCACCACCCGAGGCCTACATGACTTCAACACGCAAGTTCTCACTCACCGTGCTCGCGCACGCAGCGCTGCTCACCGCAGCATCGATGCCCATCGCCCACGCGCAGGAGCAGAAGCTCGAACGCGTGGAGATCACCGGCTCCAGCATCAAGCGCATCGACGGCGAGGCCGTGCTGCCGGTGGACGTCATCAAGCGCGGTGACATCGACAAGATCGGCGTGACGACGGCGGCCGAGCTGCTGCAAAAGATCACGTCCAACGTCGGCGGCCTGACCGACGGCGCCAGCATCACCGACCAGTCCGGCGCCCAGCGCGGCTTCAACGGCGCCAACCTGCGCGGCCTGGGCGTGTCCAGCACGCTGGTGCTGCTCAACGGCCGCCGCCTGGCCAACTTCGCCTCGCCCGGTGACAACGCCGGTGTGGACCTGAACAACATTCCGGCCGGTGCCATCCAACGCGTCGAGGTGCTCAAGGACGGCGCCTCCGCCATCTACGGCACCGACGCCATGGGTGGCGTCATCAACTTCATCACGCGCAAGGACTATGTGGGCTTCGACGCCACCGTCTATGCACTGCGCACCGAAGATGGCGGCGCCGGCAAGACCACCCTCAGCGCCTCGGGCGGCTTCGGCGATTTGGCCAAGGACCGTTTCAACGTGTTCGCCGCGGTGGACGTGCAGAAGCTGGACGCGCTGGACGCCAGCCAGCGCAGCTTCATTCAGGAGTACAGCCTGCCCACGCGCCTGCCGCCGCAGACGTCGAGCAACAGCTTCCCGGCCAACGTGGACCTGAGCTCGGCCCAGCTGACGGCGCTGAACAACTTCGTGCGGGCCAACCCCAACACCGCGCTGAAGGGCTCCAACGCCGACGGCACCTGGAATCCGGGCGGCCCCAACTCCGGCTCGCGCCGCGTCAACTTCGACAAGGCCTCGTGCACGGGCGGCATCAACCCCAACTCGGTGCAGCCGCTGGGCCTGGGCGGCCGCGAGGGCTGCTCCTACGACTATGTCGCCGGTTCCGAGATCTACCCGCAGTCCGACAAGGCCAGCGTGGTGGGCCGCGTGACCTTCCAGCCCGCGGATGAGCACCAGGTCTTCATCGAGGCCTTGTTCGCCAAGACCGACACCGACTACGCCGCCTCGCCGGCCACGGCACGCTTTCGCACGTCTTCCGGCATCACGCTGCCGGCTTCGCTGCAGGCCGTGACGGGCATCACCGGCCCGGTGGACTTCCGCTTCCGCCTGGAGGATGCCGGCAAGCGCACCAGCCGCGTGGAGAGCCGGGCCAGCCGCATCGTGGCCGGTGCCACGGGCCGCTTCGGCGAATGGGACTACGACACGGCGCTGAACTACAGCGTCAATAAGGCCACCGACCTGAACCTGGACGGCTGGGTGTCGCTGAGCAAGCTGGAGGCGGGCCTGAAGGCCGGCCAGTACAACCCCTTCCAGCGCGCCAGCGATCCGTCGGCCGGCCGCGCCTTCATGAACAGCATCAAGCTCAACGGCGCCGCGCGCATCGCCAAGGGCAGCTCCACGAGCCTGGACGGCAAGCTGACCCGTGCGCTGGCCGCGCTGGACGGCGGCGACCTGATGCTGGCCATGGGTGGCGAACTGCGCCGCGAGCAGGTGGAGTTCCGCGCCACCGACGTGCTCAAGAGCAACGACGTCAACAACGACCGCTCCAGCTCCGGCCCGCTGCTGGCCGACACCGACCACAAGCGCGACGTGATGGGCGTGTTCGCCGAACTGAGCGCACCCTTCACGAAGCAGTGGGAAGGCCAGTTTGCGATCCGTCACGACCGCTATGACGGCATCTACGACGCCGCCACCAAGACCACGTCGCCCAAGCTCAGCACCACCAACCCCAAGCTCGGTCTGAGCTTCCGCCCCGATCGCACGCTGCTGGCGCGGGCGTCCTACGGCACGGGCTTCCGCGCGCCCACGGTGTCGGAGCTGTTCCGCCCGCTGCGCTCGGGCATCACGGCCAGCTTCGTCAAGGACCCCGTCTCCGGCGAGGTGGCGCAGATGGCGGTGGACCGCTACTCCAACCCCGAGCTCAAGCCCGAGAAGTCCAAGCAGTTCAACGTGGGTGTGGTGTTCGAGCCCTCGCGCAGCTGGAGTGGCAGCGTGGACTACTGGGCCATCCGCAAGACCGACATCATCTCGGAGATCGGCGAGGAGACCATCTTCACGAACGCGGTCTACTACAACGACCCGAGCATCGTGAAGCGCTTGTCCGACGGCTCCGTCGATTTCGTCAACGTCAAGAAGGAGAACCGCGGCAAGCTCAACACCAGCGGCTTCGACCTGTCGCTGAGCTGGCGCGGCGAGAACACCGCCTACGGCCGCTTCGGCGCCAACCTGGGCGGCACGCTGATCACCGAGTACAAGTTCAACACCGACCCGCGTTCGCCGATGGTGGACGGCCTGGGCAAGTTCCGCGATGACAAGGCCGTGCAGCGCTGGCGCCACAAGGTCAGCGTGGACTGGGATATCGGTCAGTTCGGCCTCACGCTGACCAACACTTACTCCTCGTCCTACCGCGACCAGAACACGCCGGGCCTGGCTGCCGAGGAATGGAACAACCGCGACGTCAAGGCCTACTCGCTGTGGGACCTGACCGCCAGCTACCGCATCAGCGAATCGCTGCGCCTGCGCGGCGGCATCCTGAATCTGGCCGACACGCCTCCGCCGTTCACCAACCAGTCGCGCTACTTCCAGGTCACCTGGGACCCCACCTACGGCGATCCGCGCGGCCGCAGCGTCTACCTCAGCCTGATCTACCGCATGCGCTGAGCCCGCCCCCCGGGACCGCCGAGCGTGCGGTCTCATTCTTCTTCACCGTGATGCCGACCGGCGCACACCGTGGAGCCTGGACGCCGCCCGCCTTGCCGGGCGGCGCTTTCTTTTGGCGGGCGCTCGGCGGGTGGGCCGGTGGTGCCCGCAAGATCAGGTCGCCAGGTCGCCACGCGGCTCAGCGACCTGAACGCCTCTTGCGCCGCGAAGATGTCGCACGCATTGCAGGCACTGCGGTAGTCGTGGCTCCTGCCGACGGCGCTCTTGCCGCTGTTGACGCCCTTGGTCGAATCGTCGTACCGGGCGCAGAGCGTCAGCAGGCTGACCCGCAGACCGTTGACCTCGTCCTGCGTGCCTGCCCGCACCTTGGCCTCGGCCGCGTCGACGCTGAGCAGCTCGCCGCTGCCGCAGACCATGGCCCCTGTGCTCCACATGGAGCGCGTGGCGCCGGGGTGGCCGCCTCAAACCCGGGCGCGGCGGTGGTGGCAGCCGCCACCGTCCTCCGACGCCCGCTTGGCTGCCCATCGTTTGCATCAAGGCAAATAGTCGATTTTGGAACTCATTGATCTAGTGGAATCTACCGAAATGCAATCGATTGCAAAGAACAGGTCATGTGTCCAGAATGACGGCGTGGACGCGTCGTGGCCTGCCGCGGCGACCGCCGTCCAGCCTCACAGAAGGTCAACGCCCCCACCCACGGAGACATCGCATGCCCAGCACCTCTTCGCGCATTCCGCGCCGCCACGCCCTTGCCGCAGCCGCCCTGGCCCTGACGGGCGCCGTGGCCCAGGCCCAGCAGGCCGCCGCTGATACGGCTGACGGCCTCAAGCTCGACGCCGTCGTCGTGACGGGCAGCTCGACCGCCAAGTCCAAGATGCGCTCCAGCGTGGCCATCTCGACCATCGAGAGCGAGAGCGTTGGCGCCGTGACGGCGGCCAGCTCGACGGACCTGCTGCGCGGCGTGCCGGGTATTCGCGCCGAAGCCAGTGGCGGCGAGTCCAATGCCAACGTCGCGGTGCGCGGCATCCCGGTGTCGGCCGGCGGTGCGCGCTACATCCAGTTCCAGGAAGACGGCCTGCCGGTGCTGCAGTTCGGCGACATCGCCTTCGCCACGCCCGATACCTGGATGCGCGCCGACATCGGCTTCGAGCGCCTGGAGGTGGTGCGCGGCGGCTCGGCCGCGCTGCTGGCCACCGGCGCGCCGGGCGGCATCATCAACTTCATCAGCAAGACCGGCCTGGAGCAGGGCGGCGCCCTTCAGCTGACCAAGGGCCTGGACTTCGACCAGACGCGCGTGGACTTCGGCTATGGCGGGCGGCTGGCGCCCAAGACGCGCTTCTTCGTCGGTGGCTTCTACCGCGTCGGTGACGGCGGCCGCGACGGCGCCGACGGCACCGAGAACGGCGGCCAGGTGCGCGCCAACGTGACCTTCGAGCTGCAAGGCAAGAGCTTCGTGCGCTTGAGCCTCAAGCACCTGGACGACCACAGCCCCACCTTCATGCCCACGCCGGTGAAGTACGTCAACGGCAGCATCCAGACCATCCCCGGGCTGGACCCGCGCCGCACCGCTTTCTACGACGCCGGCTGGCCGCTGGACAACACGCTGACCCGCAGCAACGGCCGCGCCAGCAGCAACATCCGTGACGGCCTGAGCGCCCGCAGCGACGCCTTCGGTGCCGAGGTCGACCTGGACGCCGGCGGCGGCTTCCGGCTGCAGAACAAGTTCAGCTGGAGCCGCAACAGCGGCCGCTTCATCGGCATCTTCCCCGGCGATGACGTCAGCGCCGCGCCTGCCGGCACCACCATCGCGACCGGCGCCGACGCGGGCAAGGCCTACACCGGCAACAAGTTCACCGCCGTCGTCTTCAACACCCGCGTGGACGACGCCGGCCTGATGGCCAACGACCTGAAGTTCTCGCGCGACTTCGCGCTCACCGGTGGCAAGCTCAGCGCCGTGGCCGGCCTCTACACCTCGGTGCAGAAGCTGGATCTGACCTGGAACTTCAACCAGTACTCGCTGTCGGCCGACGCCAGCGGTGCCCGTGTGCTGAACGTGCCCGGCATCGTCAACGGCTCGCCCGGCTTCGGCGGCTGCTGCAGCAACACGCAGGACAGCAAGTACACGACCAACGCACCCTACCTGGTGCTGAACCTGGAGTCCGGCGCGCTGTCGGCCGACATCGGCGTGCGCCACGATCAGCAGAAGGCCAGCGGCAGCTACTACCAGTCCAACGCCGGCCTGAGCTACGACCTGGGCAAGCCCAACCTGATCGACTATGACTTCGGCCGCACCTCCTATTCGCTGGGCGGCAACTACGCGCTGAACCAGGACTTGTCGGTGTTCGCCCGCTACTCCGACGGCGCCGCCTACAACGCCGACCGCATCACCTTCTTCAACAACCCCGATCTCGTCAACGGCAAGAGCCCCACCATCCCGACCAACAAGGTCAAGCAGGCCGAGCTGGGCGTGAAGATCCGCGGCAACGGCATGAGCCTGTTCGCGACGCTCTTCCAAGCCAAGACCGACGAGGTCAATGTGGACGTGACGACCAACCCCATCGTTGCCAAGGCCAACAGCTACCGCAGCAAGGGGCTGGAGCTGGAGGGCTCGGCGCGGTTCGGCATCGTCAACCTGCTGGGTGGTCTGACCTGGACCGATGCCAAGCAAGCCGACGGCCGCGCACCCAAGCGCCAGGCCAAGCTGGTCTACCAGCTCACGCCCACCGTCTACCTCAACGATGCGCTGAGCTTCGGCGTCGGCATCGTGGGCACCAGCAAGAGCCAGGACGACGGCCCCGCCGGCCCGCTGACCATCACGCTGCCGGCCTACACCGTCGTCAACGCGTTCGCGAGCTATGCGCTCACCGACCGCGCCACGCTGACGCTGGCCGCCAACAACCTCTTCAACGAGCTGGCCTACACCGAGAGCAACGACGGCCGCGGCGCCGCGCGCGCCTATACCGGCCGCACCGTCAAGGCCTCGCTGCGCTACAGCTTCTGATGGCGCCTGTCCTCGTCATGGGCGAAGCCCTCGTGGACGAGTTCCACGACGGCGCGGTGCCCGGCGGCGCGCCATTCAACGTGGCGCGTTCGCTGGCCGCACTGGGCGTGCCGGTGCGCTTCGTCAGCCGCATCGGCGCGCACGACGCGGCCGGCCGCCTGCTGCTGGACAGCGCCACGCGCTTCGGCCTCACGGTGGACGGCATCCAGCGCGACGCGAGCCGGGCCACCGGCCGCGTCAGCGTGCACGAAGGCGAGGGCGGTGGCCACCGCTTCGAGATCCATGCCGATGCGGCCTGGGACCATCTCGAGGCGCCGACCTGCCACGACACCGGCGCCGTCTACTTCGGCAGCCTCGCGCAGCGCCATGCCGTGTCGCGCGCGGCCATCCGCGCCGCCGTCAAGCGTGCGGCCGGTGTGCGCTTGCTGGACCTCAACCTGCGCCCCGGCACCGACACGCCCGCGCTGGCCGCCGAGACGCTGATGCTGGCCGACTGGCTCAAGGTCAACGACGAAGAGCTGGCCCGGCTTCAGGCCTGGTTCGAGCCCAGCCTGATGGCGCGCTTTGCGCTGCAGCGCGTGGTGGTCACGCGCGGCGCGGCCGGCTGCGCGCTGTACGGCGAGCAGGGCCGGCTGCTGGCCGAGGTGCCGGGTGTGGCCCAGCCCGCGCTGGTCGACACCGTGGGCGCCGGCGATGCCTTCACGGCCATGCTGCTGGCCGGCCTGACGCTGCGCCGCGACCTGGCGGCCACGCTGGCGCTCGCCAACCGCTATGCCGCGATGATCTGCGGCGTGCGTGGCCCGCTGCCGGACGACCCGGCCGTGCTGCTGCCCTGGCGCGCGGCGCTGCACGCACTGCCCGCCGAGGACTGAGAGCTTGAGAGTCTTTCACCCATGCCCGCCTTGCACGCCAAAACACCCTCGCCCGTCGTTGCAAATGCTCGCCATAGCCCGAGCTATGGCTGTGCTTTGCGCCTAGTCCGAGGGCGTTTTGACGCGCCTTTCGGGCACGGCCGAAACACTCTCAAGCTCTGACCATGCACAAGCCCCACCTGTCGATCGCGCAGATCGTGAACATGAATGTCGGCTTCCTCGGCATCCAGTTCAGTTTCGGCCTGCAGCAGGCCAATATGAGCCCCATCTACCAGATGCTGGGCGCCGAGGGCAAGGACCTGCCCTATCTGTGGCTGGCCGGGCCCATCACCGGCTTGCTGGTGCAACCCATCGTGGGCGCATTCAGCGACCGCACCACCCACCGCTGGGGGCGGCGCACGCCTTACTTCCTGATCGGCGCGCTGATCTGTTCGCTGGGCCTGCTGGCCATGCCGTTCAGCCCGGCGCTGTGGTTCGCCGCCGGCCTGCTGTGGATCCTGGACGCGGCCAACAACGTGACCATGGAGCCCTACCGTGCCTACGTCAGCGACCGGCTGCGCGAGGAGCAGCATGCGGCCGGCTTCCTGACCCAGGCCTCCTTCACCGGGCTGGCGCAGACGCTGGCCTATCTCACGCCCAGCCTGCTGGTGTTCTTCGGCATGAACAAGGACGCGCTGGGCGCCAACGGCATTCCGGTGGTCACGACGCTGGCCTTCATGCTGGGGGCGCTGCTGTCCTTCACCACCGTCTGGTGGTCGGTGCGCAAGGTGCCCGAGCTGCCGCTGTCGGCCGAGGAGCTGGCGCGGCTGCGCGCGCTGCCGCGCGGCTTCGGGCCGGCGCTCGCGGAGATCTGGGCTGCGCTGCGCGAGATGCCGCCGACGATGCGGCGGCTGTGGTGGATGGCGCTGTTCCAGTGGTACGGAATGATGTGCTATTGGATCTACATCGTGCCCACGCTGGCCGCCACCGTGTTCGGCACGGATGACCCCAAGAGCGCCGGCTTTCGCGATGCGGCGCTGCTGAACGGCCAGGTCGGCGGCTTCTACAACGCGGTTGCCTTCGTCGCCGCGTTTGCGATGGTGCCGTTCACGAAGCGTCTCGGCGCGAAATGGGTGCATGCCTTCGCGCTGCTGTGCGCGGCGGCGGGCATGTGGGCGCTGCCGGGCATCTCCGACAAGGCCTGGCTGTTTGTGCCCATGCTGGGCATCGGCCTGGCCTGGGGTTCCATCATGGGCAACCCCTATGTGCTGCTGGCCGGCAGCATCCCGCCCGAGCGTGCCGGGGTCTACATGGGCATCTTCAACATGTTCATCGTCATTCCCATGCTGATCCAGGCGGTCACGCTGCCGCTGTTCTACGACAGCCTGCTGGGCGGCCGCCCCGAGAACGTCATCCGCCTTGCCGGCGTGCTGCTGGCGCTGGCTGCGCTTTGCGTGCTGGCCGTCAAGACCCCCAAGGCCTCGTCATGAAGAACCAAGTCCAACTCATCACCTACGTCGACCGCCTGGGCGGGCGGCGCGACGGCGCCGACCTCGCGCGCCTCAGAACCCTGCTGACCGATCCCGCCTCGCCGCTGCACGGCGTGTTCGGCGGCGTGCACCTGCTGCCCTTCTTCCATGCCATCGATGGCGCCGATGCCGGCTTCGACCCCATAGACCACACGCAGGTCGATCCCCGCCTGGGCGGCTGGGCCGACATCAAGGCATTGACCGAGGACCTGGACGTGATGGCCGACGTCATCGTCAACCACATGTCCAGCAGCTCGCCGCAGTTCCTGGACTATTCCGAGAAGGGCGAGGCCTCGGCCTATGCCGGCCTGTTCCTGACGCTGGACGCCGTCTACCCCCGCGGCGCCACCGAGCGCGACCTGCTGGCCGTCTACCGACCCCGGCCCGGTCTGCCGCTGACCTATGCCACGCTCAAGAACGGCGAGCGCCGCATCCTGTGGACCACCTTCACGGCCGCGCAGATCGACATCGCCGTGCGCCATCCCCAGGGGCGCGCCTATCTGTCAGGCATTTTGCGCAGCTTTGCCGACAACGGCATCCGCATGGTGAGGCTGGACGCGGTGGGCTATGCGATCAAGAAGGCCGGCGCCAGCTGCTTCATGATGCCGGAGACCTTCGACTTCATCGCCGAGTTCGCCGCCGAGGCGAAGGCGCTGGGCATCGAGGTGCTCGTCGAGATCCACAGCTACTACCAGCGCCAGATCGAGATCGCGGCGCGCGTCGACTGGGTCTACGACTTCGCGCTGCCGCCGCTGGTGCTGCATGCCTTCGCGTTCAAGACCGCGGCGGCGCTCAAGCGCTGGATCGCCATCCGGCCCGTCAACGCGCTGACCGTGCTCGACACGCACGACGGCATCGGCATCATCGACATCGGCGCCGACGCCAGCGACCGCGCGGCCCACCCCGGCCTGGTGCCGCCCGAGGAGCTGGATGCGCTGGTCGAGCGCATCCACGAGGCCAGCGGCGGCCAGAGCCGCCAGGCCACGGGCGCTGCGGCCAGCAACCTCGACCTCTACCAGGTCAACTGCACGTTCTTCGACGCCATGGGCCGCGACGAGACCGCCTATCTGCTGGCGCGCGCCGTGCAGTTCTTTCTGCCCGGCGTCCCGCAGGTCTACTACGTGGGCCTGCTGGCCGGTCACAACGACATGGACCTGCTGGCCCGCACCCAAGTCGGCCGCGACATCAACCGGCACTTCTACAGCGCGGAGGAGATCGCGCGCGACTGCGAGCGCCCGGTGGTGCGCAAGCTCATCGAGCTGATCCGCCTGCGCAACCGCCACCCGGCCTTCGGCGGCAGCTTTGCCGTGCTGCCCAGCGACGACCACGTGCTGAGCCTGCGCTGGCAGCAAGGCCCGCACTGGGCCGCGCTGCGGGTGGACTTCGCCACGCTGGCCCACGAGCTCAGCCACAGCCTGGACGACGGCGGCAGCGCCACGCTGGCGCTGGGCTGAGCCAGCCTGCGCTGCCGTGGGCGGCCGAGGCCGCGTCGGCCGCAGCGCACTGATCAGCCCGGCGCGGCGACGACGGCCTGCGCCAGCGCTCGCACGCTCAGCGGTGCCGAGCCCTCGGCCTTGTTGGAGATGGTGACGAAGCAGTCCTGCCCGGCGCCGGCCGTGCCGCGGATGACGCGGGCCAGCTGGGCGCGGGTCTCGGGGTCGGGGTCGAGCAGCGCGCTGAAGTCGCCGTACTTCTGCTCGGCGTCCTCGTAGCCGTAGGCGCCGTGCAGGCGGTTCAGGTTCCAGCGCGCCACCAGCGGCCCCGGCCACAGCGCGCGCAGCAGCGGCAGCTGCTCGGCCAGCGGCGGCAGCTTGGGGTGCAGGCCCAGGCAATAGCGCGTGCCGGTGTCGCGCAGCAGCGCGGCGAAGTCGGGCGTGAGCCAGGCCGCGTCGCGCACCTCCACGGCCAGCACACCCGCGGGGGGCCGCGGCAGCGCGCGCAGCAGCGCGTGCAGCTGGTCGAGCTGCGCCGGCATGGCCGCCAGCCGCGCGCCGGGCAGCGGGCTGATCTGGAACACCAGCGCGCCGATGGCGCCGCCCAGGCCCGCGTAAGCCGGCTCGATGAAATCGCGCAGCGCGGTGGCGGCGTCCAGGAACAGCGGGTTGGGCTGCCGGCCGCGGCCGTCGTCATCGCGCAGCAGCGCGTCGGTCACGAGGCTGGGTGCCTTGACCGTGAAGCGAAAGCCCGCGGGCACCTGCTCGGCATAACGCTGAAACTCGCTGGCGGACAGCGGCTTGTAAAAGCCGCGGTCTATGCCCACGGCGCGCAGCAGCGGCTGCGCGCTGTAGGCCGGCAGGCCGTTCTTGGCCAGCGTGGCCTCGCTGTGCCGGCCGGCCCAGACCAGGCCTTGCCAGCCGGGATAGCTCCAGGTGGACGTGCCCAGGTGCACATGCGGCGACAGCGCGGCCGCGAGCGCCCGGTCGTCAGCGCTGACGGGCGCGGGCTGCACGCCGCGCAGGCGCTTCCCGGGCAGCGGCGCGCGGAACAGCTCGTCCTGCATCGTCAGGCGGCCACGCGCACGCCCGCGTGAGCCAGTGCGCTGCGGATGGCGCGCGCGAAGGTCAGCGCATGCGGCCCGTCGCCATGCAGGCAGATCGTGTCGGCCCGTAGCGCCACGGTCTCGCCGGTCACGGCCACGACGACGCCTTGGCGCAGCATGCGCAGCGTGCGGGCCACGGCCTGCTCCACGTCGTCGACGAGCGCGCCGGCTTGGCCGCGCGGCACCAGGCTGGCGTCGGCGCGATAGCCGCGGTCGGCAAACACCTCGGACAGCGCGCGCAGGCCGGCACGCTCGGCGGCGCGCAGCAGCTCGCTGCCAGCCAGGCCGACGAGCACCAAGCCGGGGTCCACTGCGCGTACCGCGACGGCCACGGCGTCGGCCAGCGCGGGGTCGCGGGCGGCCTGGTTGTAGAGCGCGCCATGGGGCTTGACGTGGTGCAGCCGGCCGCCCTCGGCCCGCACCAGGGCCTGCAGTGCGCCGATCTGGTAGATCAAGTCGGCATGCAGGTCCGCGGGCGCGACCTGCAGCTCGCGGCGGCCAAAGTGCTCGCGGTCGGCGTAGCCGGGGTGTGCGCCTATGGCGACGCCGCTGGCCAGCGCCGCGCGCACCGTGGCCTGCATCAGCCGCGCGTCGCCGGCATGCGCACCGCAGGCGATGTTGGCGCTGCTGACCAGCGTCAGCAGCTCGGCGTCGTCGGGCCCACCCTCGCCAAGATCGGCGTTCAGGTCCACGGTCAGGGTCACAGCGCGTAGCTCCAGGCGTGCAGTTCTCGTTGGCGCTCGCGCAGCGCGGCGACGGCCTCGGCGGGCGAGCAGGGCAGCAAGCGCAGTGTCGCGCCCAGGCGCAGCTGCGCGAGCTTCCACAGGTCGGCGCGGATGACGACGGCGATCTTGGGATAGCCGCCGGTGGTTTGCGCGTCGGCCAGCAACACGATGGGCTGGCCCGAGGGCGGCACCTGCACGACGCCCGGGAGCACGCCATGCGAGGCGAGCTCGTCGCCGCGCTCGCGCCGCAGCGCCGGGCCGGCCAGCCGGTAGCCCATGCGGTCGCTCTGCGGTGTGACGGTCCAGTCCGTGGCCAGCAGGGCTTGGCGCGACGCGGCGTCGAACTCGGCGTACTCGGTGCCGGGCAGCACGCGCACGGTCGCGCTCCAGTCGGGCAGGCGCAGGCCGGCGGGGCGAGACGGCAGGCGGGGCGCAGCGCCTACGGGCAGCCGGTCACCGGCGCTCAGCGCGCGGCCGTCCAGGCCGCCGAAACGGGCCTTGAGGTCGGTGCTGCGCGAGCCGAGCACCTCGGGCACCGCGATGCCGCCAGCCACCGTCACGTAGCTGCGCATGCGCTCGCGCGGCGCGGGGATGTCGAGCCGCTGGCCGGCGCGCACGGCGCAGCGCCAGCCGGGGCGCAGCGGCCGGCCATCGAGGCTGGCCTCGGCGT